>CAMDSM010000078.1 GCA_945906905.1 Altererythrobacter xiamenensis
TGCGTAAAACCAAGCAACTACAAGACTAAGGGCAAGGAAAAGCACATGGCAAGCACAGCAATGGCCCCGCAGGCGCGTCCGATCATCGTCGACAGCAAGGATGCTATCGCGCGCGCGCGCGCACTGCTCCCTGCCATCGCCAGCCGGGCCAGGATGGTCGATGAGGACCGCCGGGTGTCCGATGCGACCATTGCCGAGATCAAGCAGACCGGCCTGTTCAATATCGTCACACCTCGCTCACTTGGTGGAAGTGAGCTGGGATTTGCCGATCTTGTGCGGGTGACGGCAGAAATTGCCAGTGTCTGCGGCTCCACCGGCTGGATCTATGGCGTTCTTGCCGGTCACAGCTGGTTGATGAACCTGTTTCCCGAGCAAGCGCAGCGCGAATTGTACGTCGACCCTGACGTGTTGATCGCCACTGTATTCCGGCTTGGCGGAACTGTGCAGGAAGTCGACGGCGGTTACCGCCTGACAGGTGGTCAAGGCGCTTTCTGTTCGGGAATCGACTTTGCCGACTGGGTTATCATCGGCAATGGCGTGACGCGCGCAAATGGCGAATTCGAACCGCGCTTTTTTGTTGTTCCACGCTCTGACATCGAAGTCGTCGACGACTGGTTCACCATGGGCATGCGCGGAACCGGCAGCCGCACGATCAAGATCGCCGAGGCCTTTATTCCGGCGCATCGTTCGGTTGCTTTGGCAGACATGCTGGCAGGCACAACGCCGGGTGCGCGTGCGCATACTGGTGCTGTCTACCGGATGCCGTTTGCCGACATCGCGCCCTTTTCGATCATCGGCGCGCCGATTGGCGTGGCACGTGGGGCAATCGAGGCCTTCGCCAGCCAGCTGGGCGAGAAACTTTCGACCTACGATGCTGGCCATCTGGGCGAGCAGTCCACCACTTTCGCACGCATTGCGAAGGCCGCTGCCGAAGTCGACGCAGCGCTGAATCTGGTGATTGCCGACGCCGAAATGATCGACAATGCCAACGAGCCATCCGACATTTCGGCGGTTGAGCGTGCGCGGATACCCCGTGACTGGGCTTGGGCGGCGCAGACTTCACGCTATGCCCTGACGCATATCTTCGAAGCGTCGGGCGGCACGGGCATCTACGAGGGCAGCGCGATCCAGCGGTTCTGGCGCGACGTCAACAGCTCAGCGCAGCATTTTGCCTTCACATGGGATAGCTCCATGACCCAGTATGGTCGCGCCGCCTGCGGCCTCAAACCGTCCGAATTTGCGATACCGGGCCGCCGCTAGAGCCAAAACCGACCACGTCTGCACACCGTGACGGAGCCGATTTTGGGTCAATTTCGCAACCCGAAAATTGGGTGAAAGGGCCTTCTTGTAGATTGTTATACGATAGTGGTAAGAAGCGCTGTTGTTGATCTGGGGGCGAATCTTGGCCGAGAAGCGTACACGAGAGAAGATCGGGGCGGTTCCATCGACCATTGCCGGGCGGATCAGGAACATGATTGCAGTGGGCCAGCTAGGGCCTGGTATGCGGTTGGGACAGAATGAGCTTGCCGAAATGTTTGAGGCCAGCCGCGTTCCGGTGCGCGAGGCGCTCAAGCTGCTCACTGCCGAAGGGGTTGTCGAACACGATCCCAATCGGGGGTTCTTTGTCGAGCGATTCTCCTCGGCTGAGGCGCTGCAGTTCTTTCGTTTGCGCGAAATGCTTGAAGACGAGTTGCTGCCAACCATCGTTTGGCCCAACGCAGAAGAATTGCAGGAATTCAAGGAACGGGCCGCCCATCTCGAGGAATTGCTCGATCATGGCCAGCGGGTCAGCTGGTGGTCTGAGCATCAGGCTTTTCATCAACGGATCTTCGATCTCTCACCCAACAAGATCTTCGTTCGCGAGGCGATGCGATATTGGGGCCTGACCGACCGCTATCGCGCGTTGGTTCCATTGCCCCGGCGGGACACCAATGACCGCCGGATCGTAAACAAGGCAGACCTTGTTGAGGCACTTGAGAAGCGGGATTTTCAGTCGCTGATCGAGGTGAGACGGCGTCGGCGTCAGGCGTTTGAAAGCGTGGTGCTTGAGATACTGGCCGATCGCGGACTTTGAGGCGACCCCGTTAGTTTACCCGCGCAGGTAAATTCGCCGCGCATTGTCACCCAAAAGTTTTGCAGCAACATCCTGATCGAGGAGCGCAGTCGCGTGTCTGGCCAAAGCGACCTGCTCGCAATAGGTCCCTTTCGACTGCGTGATGTCTGAACCCCAGACCAGCCGGTAAGGCCCGACCAGCGCGATATAGGCTTCAAGGATGGAGCCAGCATCGATGCCCCGATCCTTGAGTTGACCAAGCGGGATGGTCGTGAATTTGAGCACGGTAGCCTCAGCCTCTGCAACGCGGCGCAGCGCATCATCGATGCCAGGCGATGAAACACTCTCGATCGGGCCGTTGGCAAGGTGATCTATCACCAGCGTGGGGACCGGGAATTCGTCTAGAAGGCCGCTAATGGCTTGCAGGCCCTGGATTCTGGCTGCTGGAAATAGATGGACACAAAGCGGAATCCCTTCTTCCGCACACAGCTTCCAGATCGATCTGGCATGTTCACCGTTGAGCCAGTCAATCCTGTCCTGCTGCGGCGGCCCCATAAGCCGCAACCCCACGGCGCCTTGCGCCACCAGCTCGCGCCCGACAGTTGCGCAATCTGGCGCCATGCTGTTCAGGGCACAAACCGCGCTCAGCCGGCTCTGACTTTGCTGCGCGGCCCAGATTACGTATCGGTTGTCTGCACCATAGAATTGCCCGCGCTGGACGATCAGGCCACCCTCCACGCCATTTGCGTCCATCGCCGAAAGCAGATCGCCCCATTCGAAAGCATGGTCATTCAGATATTTGATGTTCTCACTGGTGGGCCCAGCCGGCGGGAACCGCGCGATATCCCTGGTGAGTATGTGTGCATGGCAATCGAACATGAATATCTCCAACCTCGCCTCCTATTGAAGGCAAGATCGCTAGGCAATGTAGTATATTAAAATATTTGCCGGGCTTGAGCCTCAATCGACTCCAGATCACCACATCCCGTTTTCGTTGGCGGCATTTTCGGGAATGGGCTGCTTGAGGTCCCAATGCTCGCTGATCTGTCCGCCGCGAAGCTCGAAAATATCGACATTGGCGGTGTGTGATCCGTCGGCATATTCGGTGAGGCGGTGCATTAACACCAGGTTTCCTTCAGCAACAACGCGCATCTGCCCCATTCTGGGCATCGCCGCTTCGCCGCTGCCAAATTCTTCCAGCAGAAACTCCAGCGCACCGCGCTTGCCGTCGGCAATGACCGGGCTGTGCTGTCGATAATCATCGGTCAGAAACCGCTCGATCGCACCGGCAACGTCCTGCGAAAACAGCGCCTGCGAATAGGCATCGAGCGTTGCGAGACTCTCGTCGCGCGAAGCCGTGCTATCAGGAAGCCCGCAGGCAGGCGGGTTCACGGTCTGCCCCAGCGCAAGCGCCGCCTCGTAATTGTCACCCCGCCCGCAACCCACGCCGTTGGCATGAGCCATGATTGTCGCAATGGGCTGAATCACATCCCAGTGCTCAACGATTCGGCCATTTTCCACGCGCCAGATATCAACGAACGCCCGTCCCGGGTCGTCGGGGCCGGTAAAGGCGTGATGGTGAAGTGCGAACAGATCGCCATCGACGATGATCATGTTGTTCACGTTGGCCCAGGCAACGCTCGACCCGACACGCGCTTCAACCGCTGCAAAATAGGCGCGGTGCCCGGCAAGACCATCGGCCATCAGCGGGTTATGCTGGCGCATATGCTCGGTGGCAAATCCATCGTAAGCGCCGCGAATATCGCCCGCGACGTAGACCTGGCGCAGGAACGCCATGGCAATGGCTCTGGTTGCTTCGGTTTGCTCCGCATGGGTCCTGGGCGTTTGCCCGCTTGCCACTGCAACGGCGCTTCGTTCAACAGGAGCGGCCACACATGCCGCAAGGACCAAAGTAGCAGCGAGGGCCACGAGCGCGGACAAAATGCGGATATCGGAAATTCGCATGATCAGCTTCCTGTCCTTCTGCTGAGGCGTGTGGGAAATAGAATTCTATTTTGTAGACAATCCATGGGCGATGTCCACTGCATCTCGCGCTGTGCTGGTTTAGGTCACAAGTTCAAAGCCTGCAGGCGCCTGGCCCGCACTATCCCGCTTATCTGCATCAGCCGCCCGACCCGACGCTAGGGGTAAACTAAACTGCCAAGGCTCAGGCCATATTGCTCGCGGATAGGACGGCAGGAAAACGAACAATGTCCCGCGTTCGGTGAGGCTCGCAGCGCCTTCTGGCACTTGTGGCAGGAGAGGCTGTTGAGGATGACTATGTTGTCCAGTTTCAGCGTTGGAGCGAGCCGCGTCTCGATTTAGGCTTCGAAGATGCGCCTGCCCGTCGGCGTATCGATCACCCCGGGCGCGGTCAGGCCGTCTTGGCGATGCGCAGAAATTTGGAGCAGACGGTGAAATCTGCGGCCCGCACGAGTCAACCGAAAGCAGGAATGCCGGATATGGATCAGATTAATGGTACCATCGATCCATTCCGGCAGAGCTGAGGTTATGGCGTTCAGGAGATGGCTGCAAGAATGTGATTAGCAGCCTTGTCGCCAATCATGATCGCGGTGGCATTGGTATTGGCCGAAACTTGTTCAGGAGCGACCGAGCAATCGGCTACCCACAGACCGTCAAGCCCGATGATCTTGAGATCGGGCGAGACAACTGCATCTTTGTCATTGCCCATGCGGCACGTGCCGATCGGGTGGAACAGCGGCATGGAAACCATGCGAATCCAGTCGTGGAGAGCTTCTCCTTTCACATTCAGACCCGGTTTGGTTTCAGCAATGACAAAATCGGCGATCGGTTTTTGGGCGATGATCTTGCGCGCCAGTTCGATCCCTTCCGCGATAAGGGCGATATCTTCGGAATCTCCGAGCAGCTGATGTTCTATGATCGGCGGATCGGCGGGGTCTGCCGACTTCAACCGAATAGACCCGCGAGCGCCCGGATGCAGCGAGGCGACGAGCATACTGACCATGGATTCCTTGGGCATCACCCGCTCACCTTCTGGCGTGATGTCGAATGAAAAGGGGCTAAAGGCCAATTGCAATGTCGCGGCCTTGCGGTCGCTACGTGTTTGAATCATGGCCTGTGCGGTGGCAATCGAGGCACTGAGAATTCCGGATCTACGCAACAGATATTCCAGCCCGGCCTTGATTATCCCAAACCCCTGAACTTCGGTATTGATGCTTCGGCCCTTGACCGTCCAGCCCAGGTTGATGCCGACATGATCCTGCAGGTTCTGGCCCACACCGGGCAAATCAAGCTCCACGTCAATGCCCATTTCCGCAAGATGCTCGGCCGGGCCGATGCCCGACAGCATGAGCAATTTCGGGGTCGCCAGACTGCCCGCCGACAAGACAATCCCCTTGCGCGCACGCACGATCCTGGGCGGCTTGCCTACCTGGGTTAACTCAACACCCACGGCAGTACCGTTTTCAACAATCACCCGGTTCACTGTCGCTTGATCGAGAACGGTCAGCCGTCCACCATAATTCGTGGTTCGGACATAGCCATCTGCGGCGCTCCACCGGCGGCCGTTGATTTGCGATGCCTGGACATAATCGGCACCGATCGCCAGATTTCCATCGCCGTTCAAATCTTCACAGCGGGGGATGCCAGCTGCCTGAACGCTTTGCATCCACATCTCGGTGAGGGGGAAGTCGAGGCGGCTTTCCGATACGCTCATCGGGCCGCTGCTTCCATGGAATTCCCCGCCGCGCGGATTGCTTTCCATGCGTTTGAAATAGGGCAGGCAATCTGCATAGGCCCAGCCCTCTGCGCCCATCCTGGCCCAATTATCATAATCATCCGCATGGCCACGAATGTACATCATGCCATTGATGGCGCTGCCGCCGCCCAGAACTTTTCCAGCAGGCCAGAAACCCGGGCGCCCGTTTGTGGATTGATCCGGCTCAACCGGGATGACCCAGTCGTAAGCCGGGTTCATGACCAGTTTGGATACAAGTGCAGGGATGCGTGTGTTCAGATCCGGCGCGGCCTTGCCCGCTTCGATCAACAGGACCGAAAGCGATGTCTGTTCGGCCAGCCGTCCTGCCACTGCACAACCGGCAGAACCACCACCAACAACGATGAAGTCAGCTTCGTAGGTTTGGGGCACGAATTGGTTCCTCGAAACTCTGCAATTTTTCTGGACAACTGCCTGCAAGCAGACAGCCTTGGCCTGTCGGTAACACGCGAATCCGTTTAGGCCTGCAAGGCCACTTTCGCCTTTTTTGAGCGTGCCAGCAAGATTGCGGAACTCCACAACAACAACACCGAACCGGTCCAGCCGATAGCCAGCAGTCCGATAAAGGGAGTCCAATGCCCGCTGCTGGATATGCCAAGCCACAGCGGCGGATTGACGAAAGTGGCCGCTGCACCGGCAAAATTGGTCAGAGCGGCTGCGGATCCGCGGCGACTCGGCTCCGAAACCATCGGTAGCATGGCCATGATCGTCGCCAATGCTGCTCCTGTCAGCACAAACCAGCCAATCAGTGACACGTAACGCATGGGAATCGAAAGGCCGGGATAGAAGCACAAAACCCCTGCCACGAAGCCAAGGATAGCCAGCCCCGTATACAGCACTGGTGGGCGGATCCCATTGGTCAGGAAGTAGCCGACACCTAGTGATCCAATGATCATTGCCAGCGTTGTGGTGGCAACCATGCTCGAAGACGCTTGGGCAGAAATCTGGTGAACCATGGCCAGATACCCAGGGAAGGTGACATTTGCACCCAGCCCCATGCTGATGATCAGAAAGAATGCGAGCGACAGCAGCAGCAGCATCGGCCGCAGAAACGCCTTGCCCAGCTCTCCCACCCGTTCATTGAGTGACGCTGCCTGCCCCGGCATGGAAGTTACAACCTTGGGCTGCAACAAGCCCAGCAGGCTGGCCACAGCATAAAGTGTTCCATGCACCAGGAAAGTGGTGCGCCAGCCCTCGCTTTCGGCAAACATTCCGCCGAGCATGAGCCCCGTCGCCGTGCCGACTGGCGCATAGGTAGACCACAAGGTCATTGCCCTCGTGCGCTTATCGCCTTCAGTGGAAACCATCAGCATCGCAGGCCCGGCCGTATAGATATGCACGATCGCAAGGCCCTCCATGACCCGGGCGACCTGAATAAACTGGAGCGAAGGCGAAAAATAATAGACAAGGTTGGCGGCGATGCCCAGCAAGGCTGCCAGCTGTAACACCAGCTTGGCACCGATCCGGTCAACCACAATTCCGCTGGGGATTGCAAACAAGGCCGCAGGAACCGCAATCAAAGCGACGAGCCAGCCGAAGTTCGCAGCAGCAAGTCCAAAATGACCGCCGATATCGCCGGTTAGCGGAATGATCTTGCTCACTGTCGATGCGCCGCAGACGCCGAACAGGTAAATGCCGAAAATTGACGGCCAGCTACCTACCTTCATCACTCACTCCCCGAAATACGGCATTGATGCCGCATGGACTTGCCAACCAAACTCGTCAGGCGGTTCGCTAAATGGAATTATTGTTATGTCATATAACGCAAAATTCATCGATTAGAAGCTGAAACGCGCCAATGGGGGCATATGCCGGGCACAAGAGCTACCGTGGTAGTTCTTGCCCCTGGCATATGCCCCCAAGGTCTAAGCAGAAAAAATGCGGCAGACCTTCACGGCCTGCCGCATTTTCGATCAGTTGTGGATTACGAACTGGATCCCGACCGAACGTCCACGTTCGACCAGCGAAGTCACGCTGCCATCCGCGCCTGGAACGCCGAGGCGATAGCTGGTGGTCACTGTATTGCTCAGGTTGCGGCCAATGAGCGCCAATTCCCAAGGGCCGTCAGCTGGACCGTAAGCCAAACGCAGATCATATTTCTGATAGCTGTCCTGCTGGAACAGCGGATCGGCGGTCGCCGTCATGAAGTATGACGAGCTGAAATTGACCGAAGGATTCAGACTAAACACATAATCCCCGGTGGGGATATTAATGTCGAAGCCGACGCTTCCACTCCAGTCCGGCGCATAGGCGCGACTTGCACCATTCAGGTTCTGAACGCATGGCGTGCGCGGCGGCAGATTTGCAATCTGTCGCTTGGTGCACTCACCGTTCGTGTAGTCATTGTAGGTTGCATCCAGATAGGCAACGTCGGCGTTCAGAGTGATATACTCATTGAAGCGCCATGCTGCCCCGACTTCAATACCCTGCGAGCGAGCACCGGCGACATTGGTGATGGAAGATGACAGATTGGCATCAAAAGTGGTTTCCTGAAGCCCGCTATAATCCATGCGGAACACCGCCACATTCAACGTCAGGTCGTCATCAAGCAACCTGCTCTTGATACCGAATTCATAAGCATCCGCTTGTTCCGGACCGAATGAAACGGCCGAAGCTGTCGAGCTGAAACCGCCAGCCTTGAAGGCCTTGCTGAATGTACCATAGAGCATCACATCGTCAGAGGCATCGAATTGAATGCCGATGGATGGCATGAACTTGTCATCGCTGCGTGTGGTCGTTGCAAAGTCACCGGTGTTGCAGCCCAGAATGATGCATATTGCTTGCGTGCGGGTGAAGGGAACGCGAATTGGCTGGCCCATACCATCAACACCAACGGTCGCCAGCTGGGTGGCATTCGAGAACGGCACAAAAGTGCTTGGAACACCGTCAACCGTTGTGCCCCATGTCAGGCTGCGATGACCTTCCTTGTCCACCCTGGTGTAACGACCGCCCAGATTGACCCGAATTGTTTCTGTGGGGTGCAAAGTCGCCGATGCGAAAGCGGAATACATATTCTCTGTCTGGTCCAGCCTCGGAATGCCCGACATCACGCGACCGGCTGCAAAATTAGGCCAGTCGACATTAAAGGCACTTTCGGTGATGAAGTCCAGAGGCAGGAAGTTGAACGATGCCGGGCCACCATAACCCAGTTCGCCATGCGAATAATAAGCACCGATCATATATTCAAGAAAGCCGCCCGTCTCCGATTCAAGGCGAACTTCCTGACTATAAAACTCATATGTTTCGCTGCTTTCCACCGGGAACGGAAATACGCCCGGAACAATCGCGCCATAAGGAACCGGAACAAGGCTCACACGCGCGTCAACTGTCATGTCGCTATAGGCACTGATCGAACGGATCGTGCCAAAACCAACATCCAGTGCATTGGTCATCGCGACTTCAAAAAAGTCGAACTCGAGGAATGTCGACGGATCACCATCGCTGTGGAAGTCTGCTTCGTCATCTAGATCGGGATCAGCAGCCAGATATCCATTACACGACGGCGAATTTGCCGGAAAACCGACTGCCGGGCAATTTATTAGCTGAAAAGGAAAGGCATCCTGCGAACGGGTGCGAGCAAGATCAACGCGAAGATCCGTAGTCCAACTGCTGCTGGGCTCCCAGTGCAGCGACAAACGGCCCTGCTGGTTGTTTTCATTCGGTCCCGTTTCACGAGGCTCGATATCAACATAGCCTTCCATCCCGGAAATGCGGCCCGCTGCACGCACGCTCAGCGTATCGGTTACTGGCAGGCTCACGCCGCCCTGGAAGTCATATTCGCCGTCACTGAAGCCATAAAGAGCACTCGCGTTGTATTCAAAGTCGCCGTCGGGCCGCCTGGTTGTGATGCTCAAGGCACCAGCCGAAGCGTTGGCACCAAAAAAGGTCGTTTGCGGGCCCCGCAGGAGCTCGACCCGTTCAACGTCAAACAGGGCGGCAAAGGTCGATTTGGACCGACTGCGATAAACGCCATCGGCAAAGGTGGCGACAGCCTGTTCAAACCCGGCATTTTCCCCGGAACCGACGCCGCGAACGTTGATCGAATTGACCAGTGAGCCCACGGTGATCTTGACGTTGCCGACCCTGCTCGACAGATCCTGAAGCGACGTGATGTTCTGTTCGAGCAGCGATTCACCGCTCACCACCGAAACGGCGACCGGAACGTCCTGCAAGGACTGCTCACGCCCTTGGGCCGTAACGATGATTACATCACCGTCAGCATCGGCTTCCGGTGCTTCCTGTGCAACGGCCTGACCATGCAGACCGATCAGGAAAAGGCCCGCCAACGCGATGCGGGACCCGGTGTGTGTATACTTCGATTTCAACATATAATCCTCCCCTTGAGCTTGGGCATCTTGCGCCCTTCGCTATTTTCGAACTGAATTTTCAAACTCTGCCAGCGACACCCATGTGCCATGAATCTGGGGCCGCAATCGGCGTGGCAGCCTGACCTTTGCGACAGCACCTCTGGCTGGATGCCCGGCCTCCACGATCCAGAGTTCCGAAGACATCGTGGAGTGGGTATCAACCACTGCCGCCAGCCAGCCTTCATGCTGTGGATCGGGTGAAGCAATATGCACCGGCTCGTTGATCGAGCGATCCGGGCCCAACGCCAAAGCCGCCAGTTCACCGGTCTGCACGTTGATTCTTATCAGCGTGTTGAACCCCGCCCCGACGACACTGTGAATTAGTGGCGGCCCGACCTTTGGATCGTAGCAAGCGTAATAGCCGATTTCATAGGGGCGGCCCTGGTCCTTCATGGCGGTGCGCGACATGTCACCCGGGGGCCCAAGCGGCTTTTCCGTCCACCCGGCATCCAGATCGTTCAGGTCAATCGTCCAGCGCACCAAAGCTGCACGGATATCGGCCGGGCTGGCATCAATGCCCGAAGCATCGCGGATGAAGGGGAAAATGTTGGTTTCCATCACATTCTGGTCGATATGCAGAAGCGTGGTGCCATCCACCTCCTCCTCATAGCCGTTCATCATGTGATAGCCCGAGAGGCCGTTGGGACCCTTGAGCCATTGGATCTCGCTGCCCTTGCCATACCGCGGCATGATGCCGACCCAACTGGGAACGTCCTGATGATGGACCCATGCCGGACCGCCCGCCTTCATTCGGTCAAGATCGGCGATGGTTGGAAACACTGGGAAAACGGCCCAGTTCTGGGTCAGCACGAAATCGTGCAACATCGCGCAATATGGCGCCTGGAACCATTCTTCGGAGACCAGCTTACCGCCCTTGTCGACGACACATAATGCCACATCGCAGGTAGCCGGACCCGCTGCCTCATATCCGTGAATGAACATTTCGCCCGTTGCAGGATCGAAGCGCGGATGGGCCGAAGTCGTCAGTGTGCGCAGTTCGCCATCATAGGTGAAGGAACCGATCGTTTCCAGCGTGTGCGGGTTGACCTCGTAGCTATGGCCGTCTTCCTTGCTCAGCATCAAGCGGCCAGCGTGCCAGATGGGGGTGGTATTGGCGGTAGTCCGATCGACACCCTTGACTGTGGGATCATCGGTATAAGGATTGTGGTAGGCACCAAACAGCGCACGGCCGGCCGCAGCCTCTGCCTGATGCCGCTTGGTATCGACATATTTCAGAGCGAAATCGACCTTTCCGCCACGGATCAGGAACCGGGCAACCATGCCGTCGCCCGATAGATAGGTGTCCTTTTCGACGATTGGCGGGAAGGCAGGATCGGCAAGAGCGCGAAAGAACGCGCCTTCGATTCCTGCCGGAATTTCGCCTTCGACCGGCAGATCAGTGGCAGACCATTCTTCGCCGATAGGCTCATTGAACCCCTGAAAATCAAAGGAATCAGGCCACTTTCTCTTCTCCACCAGCACTTCTCCTCACGGGCATCGCCTAAGGCGCAAGCCAAGTCTTTTGGTTGATTGCTATGTTATATAACCGATCTTTGCTGGCGGGTGCAATATCTGCGTATTGTTCGGGCGAAGCTTATCTCAATAGAGTCACTCGATGTGTCCGTTCGGCAACAGTTTGCCCCAGGAGCATCGACGCCCCGCGCATCAGCATTTTCGCAAGGCAGAGGACTTTCACCGCCCGTCGTGGCAAGGGCTTTTCAATCGGCGATGGCTTGCATTTAATGTTCTACCGTATACCTTTGCTCCATCGCCCTGAAAACACGATGAAGTGGTCGGGCTGCACTGAGGGGAAGCTCGATGGAAGTAAGTCGCAAGGGCGGCTGGCTGCAAATTCTGATTGTCTATCTGTTTGGTATATTGGCCGGAGCGATGGTTTTGCGGCCCGTTCCGCTGGAGGCCGATCTGGTCGCCAATTTCGGCTTCAGCCAACTTCAATTTTCCTTTTTTCTGGGCATTGCGGGTTTGCCTGCCGATATT
>CAMDSM010000079.1 GCA_945906905.1 Altererythrobacter xiamenensis
GAAGAATTTGACGGTGCCAGTCTTGGCCATGCGGTGTTCCTTTCAAAGAAACCTTGGTGTTGGCCTCGCGAGAATGCGGGGCCGGAAGTGCGTCGGTTCGTCAAGAGAAAGGAAGTCGCCGTCTGGTTTACGCCCAAGCCTTTGAAGGGCCGGGGCGGTAGTCAAAAAGTCGAAGTCCGTCGCAATATTCGACGTCAGCGGGTCTGCCATAGCACGTGCTGCCGGAAAAACCTAGCCTTTGCTTGGCGCGCCGCTGGTCAAGCCACTGCATCGGTGCCATGCGGGCCACCCGATCCCAGCGCAGGAAACAGCCATGGCCGAGCCCGACGACGACCCAGTCGACGATTATGTCTATGACGAAGACAGTGGCGAATGGCTGCCCGCCTCGCAACTCGCCGCCAACCAAGCCGCCGCCAATACAGTGGAAGTGCGCGATGCCGTGGGCAATCTGCTGGCCGATGGCGATCAGGTGACGCTGATCAAGGATCTGGACGTCAAGGGCGCGGGCCAAACGCTCAAACAAGGCACCCTCATCAAAAGCATCCGCCTGACCGGCGACGCCCAGGAAATCGACTGCCGCTATCCCGGCATCAAGGGCCTTGTGCTGCGGGCGGAGTTTGTGCGCAAGCGGTAGGCCATGACCACCCCCCTCTCCATCCTGATCGACGCCGATGCCTGCCCCGTAAAGGACGAGATCTACCGCGTGGCCTTGCGGCACCGTGTGCCGGTGAAAGTTGTCAGCAATTCTCCTTTCCGCATTCCTGAAAGCGCGCTGATCGCCCGCGTTGAGGTATCGGGCAGTTTCGATGCCGCGGATGACTGGATCGCCGAGCAGGCCGGCCCGTCCACCGTGGTCATCACCGCCGACATTCTGCTCGCCGACCGCTGCCTGAAGGCGGGCGCAACAGTGATCGGCAACACTGGCAAACCTTTCACCGCCGGATCAATCGGCGGTGCCATTGCCACCCGCGCGATCATGGCCGATCTGCGCGCCGGAGCTGACGGCGCGATGGGCGGCCCGCCCCCGTTCAGCAAGGCTGACCGCTCACGCTTTTTGCAGGAGCTGGACACCACATTGGTCAGGCTGACCCGCCGGATTTGATGCGGGGATTTGGCACTGTTGCCCTATACTCACGCCGGGGCATCCCGCCCTGATAGGAATTGCCATGGCCAAGGGTCAGATGAAATCGAGCAAGGAAACCCGCAAACCCAAGGCGGAAAAGCCCAAGAAAAACAACGCCTCGCAGCCTTCTCTCAAGGCCGGCTCGATTGCCGGGCTGGAGAATATGAAAAACGCCTAGGCGGGTTTGGCGCTCTTGGCTGCCGCACTCTTGGCCTTATGCGCGGCAAGGGCGGCATCAATCGCCACAATCCGCAGCCGCTCGGGCGTGTCCTTGGCCAACCCCTTAAGGCGGCAGCTGGCCCACAGCGCCTTGCGCTCGGATTCCAGCGCCTTGAGATAGAGATCGGCCATTGTCGGGTTCCTGTTTGCTTTGACCGCGCCTTACCTTGCCTTCGCGGCGGGTGACAGGGTGAATCCTACTCCACGTCGTTAGACGGATCGAACCGGATCACCCAATCGGGATAGCCTTCGGGCGACAGCGCCACATCGTGCGACGGCACCAGATCGTCCCCCGTCTCAATCCACCCGCGCCCTTCGCACTTGTCGCACAGGTGGCGCTTCGAGCGCTGGCTGGCCAGATCATACTCGCGGTTCCACTGCCCGTGGCCGAAGCACTGTGGACAGGCGCGATCAAGTTCGCCGGTGCGGGGCAGCAGGGAAATGCCGTCGAGTGCATGCGGGTCGTGCGGGCCGGAACATTCGACGATGCGCTTTTCGTGGGACACGGAGGGGAGGGGCCTTTGGTTATGTGCGAGGTTCGCAGGCTGGGTTTATGGAATGGCGATCGGGCTGGCAATGGGCGACGGGGGGGTGACACTGGGTGACACCCTGTCACCCACCAAATCTGCGCCGGAAACGGCAGAATTGCGCCATTCCTGGCGGCCAAAAGGGTGGGTGACACTTTCTGCGGATCGGCGCGAAAAACCGCCAGAATCACTGTTCCGCATCCCCGTCCTCGTCCTCGTCCTCGTCGGCCCACAGCTCAGGCCCTTCGGCCACCCGCGCCACCAGCGTCTCGAAATCATCGGGCGCGGTCATCATGTGCTCGTAACTCCGGGTCGGCGGGATCGGGGTGAGGCGTTCCTGCATGGCCAGCAGCGCCACGGTCAGCGTCTCGTTGAACACCCGGTGCGTGCCGACCAACTCGCCCTTGTAATAATGCGGCACCTCCACCCCGTTGAGCGCGCGCTCCAGCGCAGTCTCGGCCAGAACGTCATACTGGCGGCGGAACGCGCACGCCCAGGCCACATCAAACGGCTCGCCCTTGAGCCGGTTGCGCCAGCGATAGGCCGACTGCCTGCTCATGCCGACAGCCCGCGCGGCCGTGGCAACGCAATGCGTGGCGGCGAGATGCCGCAGGAATTCCGCCTGCCGCTCGGGCGTCCACTGGCGAGCGGGATGGATGACTTGCACCTTGCGTCCGGCGATTGAGGTGGGGGCGATTGGCGCTGGGGCCGGGAGAGTTTGGGTCATGCGTGCTGGTGAGGCACAGAATGGGGGGTGTAGGAAAGGGGTTTTTGGGAGGGGTGGCTTGTGCGCTATGCGTGGCGGCACGAAGAAAACGGCAGTGCTTCGACAAGCTCAGCGTGGACGGGTTTGGGCCAGATTGGCAGCGCTCCGCTCTAGCAACCAAAACGGTGATTGCAGGCCCTCGCATATGCGGTTTCCCAGCCCATTTTATTTGAGCACGGCAGGTGGACAAGATTTCCGAGGTTAATCGAACACATTGGATGTTGGTCCCATCTCGGTCCAACAAATCCGCCTTCTTGCCAGTCGGCATACCATTCATCTTCGAAGGACAGCACAGGAATGAATGTAAGAAGGTCCGTGTCCCACTCCCTGCGCTTGCGATTGGGTGGCCCCTTTGTCAGGATGACAACCTTGCGTGTCATCACTGCAAGTTCATCCGCGCGCACGATCTCGTCATGTGTTGGTTCGGCGCCCTTGACTTCAAAAAAAACACCCGAGATTCCGAATGTAAAAATCCGGCAAATAGTTTCCAGAAGGCAATTTGAAGCCCTCAGGTTCATAATCATATTCTAGGCCAAGTTCGTCAAAAACAACCGACCATCGCGCCTCCGCACGAGATCGGTAAGTTATGCCTTGCTAGGGCGTCGGGATAACTTTGATTTCTGGTAAGTGCTTCATGAATCCTTACCCCTCAAACCCCCAGCACCAGCAACAGCGCCTGTTCCACCCGCTCCATATCATCCGATGTCACAACGCCCACTTTTTGGCCCAGTTTGCTTCGTGGCACGGCGATGATCTTTTCGGTCATCAGTTCGCAGGGTTTGCGCAGGCCATTTTTGTCAGTTGGGTCAAATCGAGGACGAGTGGAGACTTCGTTGCCGTCAAACGTGGTAAACGGGCAGGTTATGATGGATTCCATGCCTGTCAGCAGGTCTGACTGGACGATCAGCACCGGGCGCGGCTTTCCTGCGTAGTCAGAACCACCCGCTTGCGTCCAGATTTCGCCGCGCTTCACGAACTTGTGTCTTCATCCCATTCGAAAGGCGGCAGCGCGTTCATCGCCTCATCGTAGAGCGATTCGAGATATTCCATCGTTCCATCGGCACGGTCACGGCGGTTGATTTCCTCAACCTCGCGCTGAAGCCGTTCCCGCACTTCAGGATTGCGCATATCGGGCACCCACCGCTGGATCAAACGCAACCCCTGCGCCTTCCTGGCAGCGCGGTAACGGGCGGCGCGTTGCGCTCCGGTAAGGACTTCATGCACACCCATCGCTGATCTCCGTTACATGTAACGTAATCCGCACTGGTTCACTCGTCAATCCTACCGCCCCACTCTCCGCCAAATAGTCTCCTCCAACCGCGCCACGGTGATCCCGAACCGCCGAATCCGCATAACGTTGCGGGCGCTTTGGCCGCCGGGGTTGACGGTGATGACCTGGTGGACGCCGAGGTGGTTGTCCATGGTGTAGGTCAGCGTCAGGGTGTTGCCCGAGAGTGTGCCGGAAAGGTCGTCGGCGGCGTCGGAGATTGTTCCGGTGAAGTGGCCCGGCGTCGTTTCGCGCAAGCGCCAGGTGCGGTGGCGTGACGGCTGGTCGCCGATCTGCACATCTTGTTCCAGCACCATCTCGCCCGACCTTTGCAGCGTGCCGAAAGTGGTTACGTGGGTTGCCCGGTCAGCCGTCAGGATTTGCGACAAGGTGCCCTCGCTCTCCGTCAGGCCGGTGAAGAAGGCCGCCGGATCGAAGCGGGCCGGTGTGGCGGCGCTTTGGGCGTGGAGCGCCGCCGATGTCACCAACAGGGCCAGCCCCGCGATACCCCTGAGGTGGAGCAGGGCCATCAATCGTGCTCGCGATCGCCCGCGCCGATATACAGTTCGCGCCCGCCTTCGTTATACACCCGGCTCATCTCGGCCATGCCTGCTTTGGCCTCCTCAGCGGCAACGAAAGTCTCCACCCCGGCATTCTGCTTGGCGGCGAATTCGCGCACTTCCTGGCTGATCTGCATCGAGCAGAACTTCGGCCCGCACATCGAACAGAAATGCGCCGATTTCGCGCCTTCGGCCGGCAGGGTCTGGTCGTGGTATTGTTCGGCCGTATCGGGATCGAGCGACAGGTTGAACTGGTCGCGCCAGCGGAAATCGAACCGCGCCCGGCTCAGCGCATCGTCGCGCACTTTGGCGGCGGGATGGCCTTTGGCGAGATCGGCGGCGTGGGCGGCCAGCTTATAGGTGACCACGCCCACCTTCACATCATCGCGATCGGGCAGGCCGAGGTGCTCCTTGGGCGTGACGTAACACAGCATCGCCGTGCCGAACCAGCCGATCATCGCCGCGCCGATGCCGCTGGTGATGTGGTCATAGCCGGGCGCAATATCGGTGACGAGCGGCCCGAGGGTGTAGAACGGAGCCTCGCCGCACACGGCCAGCTGCTTGTCCATGTTCTCCTTGATCTTGTGCATCGGCACGTGGCCGGGGCCTTCGATCATCACCTGCACGTCTTGCGCCCAGGCGCGCTTGGTCAGTTCGCCAAGGGTGTAGAGTTCGGCAAACTGCGCCTCGTCATTGGCATCGGCGATGGAGCCGGGGCGCAGGCCGTCGCCCAGCGAATAGGCGATGTCATAGGCTTTGCAGATCTCGGTAATGTCGTCGAAATGCTCATACAGGAAGCTCTCCTTGTGGTGGCTGAGGCACCACTTGGCCATGATGCTGCCGCCGCGCGATACGATCCCGGTCACGCGTTTGGCGGCCAATGGCACATAGGCCAGCCGCACGCCGGCATGGATGGTGAAATAGTCCACCCCCTGCTCGGCCTGTTCGATCAGCGTATCGCGGAAGATTTCCCAGGTCAGATCCTCGGCCACGCCGCCAACTTTTTCGAGCGCCTGATAGATCGGGACGGTGCCAATCGGCACGGGGCTGTTGCGGATGATCCATTCGCGAGTGTCGTGGATATTGCGGCCGGTGCTCAGGTCCATCACCGTATCGGCGCCCCAGCGGATCGACCAGACCATCTTGTCGACCTCGTTGGCAACATCGGATGCGACAGCCGAATTGCCGATATTGGCGTTGATCTTGACGAGGAAGTTGCGCCCGATGGCCATCGGCTCGGCCTCGGGGTGGTTGACGTTGGAGGGAATGATCGCGCGGCCCCGCGCCACTTCATCGCGAACAAATTCGGGCGTGACGTAATCAGGGATGGAAGCGCCGAAATCCTCGCCATCGCGCACGTGATTGCGAACCATCTCGCGGCCAATATTCTCGCGGATGGCGACATATTCCATCTCGGGCGTGATGATCCCCCGGCGGGCATAATACATCTGGGATAGGTTCATGCCCGGCTTGGCGCGCAGCACGGTTTTGGCAACGTTGGGAAAAGCAGGCACGCCGCCGCTGCGATCCGGGCCGAGTTGACCGTTATCTTCGGGCTTCACATCACGCGGCGCATATTCCTCCACATCGCCGCGATCCAGCTGCCACTGGCGGCGCAATTGAGCCAGGCCGGCCTTGATGTCGATGCTGACGGCGGGGTCGGAATAGGGACCAGAGGTGTCATAGACCCGCAGCGGCGGTTCGCCCGAACTCGGCTCAAGATCAATCTCGCGCATCGCCACCTTGAGGCTGCCGACATGGACCTTGCGGCTGCCGCGGATCGGCCCGGTGGTGACGCCAATCTCGAGCTTGGAATTGATATCGGCCATGCGCGTGCTCTCCTCGATGGGCGAAAGAGAGTTCCACGGCGTTCAAAACCGACCCTCCCTCCGCCCGTGCTAACGGGTTCAGGTTCAACGGGTCGGAGGATGCGAACCCTCCCTCTCAGCGCAAGCGCGCTCCCCGGGGATGGGTGGGGTTTAGGTTAGCGATGGGGGGAAGTCCAGCGGGTGGTGAGAATGCGTGCTTGCTGGAAACGCGCTGGCCATGGAGCGAAAAGCCATGGGGGCCGCCATGGCCCACGAAAGCCACAACCGCTGGCAATTGGCGCAGGTGGGCATACCGGACGGGCCGCTGCCTCCGGCTGGCCTGAGCGGCCAGGCGCTTCTCAAGCTGCCGCTCAACCGATTGTAATGCTAATGCCGGGACAATGACCGCCCTCTACCGCCTCGACGCCCCCGCCGCCGCCGTGGCCGCGCAGTTCTGTGCGCGTGCAGGCGATGATCCGTGGGCAGGCGGCTATGTCGCGCCGGGCAGTTTTGCCCCGGTTATCACGGCAGGTCGCGAATTTGTGGCGGGGCCGGGGCCAAAGTCGCAAGCTGAGCTGCAGCCTCGGCGGATGATTCCACGGCTGTGGGGTGTTCCGCCGCCGCCCGCTGCCGCAGACAGCGGCCGCGCCGTGCTCACCGTGCGCAATCCCGATAGTCCGTTCTGGATCGGAAACTTGCGCAACAGCGAATTTCGCTGCTTGGCTCCTTCCACCAGCTGGTTTGAATGGGGCGCGGGGATTGATGTCGAGGGGCGGCGGGAGCGGTTTGCGATCACCTGCAAGGATCAGCCGCTGTTCGCACTTGCCGGCGTGTGGAAGGACAGCGAGGTGCCCAGCTTTGCCCTGCTGACCTGCCCCGCCAACGCACTGTTGCGCAGCATCGGGCGCGAGCGGATGCCCGTTGTCCTGCCCGCCACAATGGCCGCACAAGACCAGTGGCTGCACGGCGGGTGGGACAAGGCGCAGGCGCTCGTCACCCCCTTCCCCGCCGAGCACTTGGAAGCCCGGCTGATCGACCTGTTCACCTGACCGCCGCGCTGTGGTAAAAGGACAGCGTTGGGCATGAGGAGACCAGTCATGACAAGAGGCATCGCTTTGGCATTGGCCGGGACATTGGCGGGAACGGCGGCATTGGCGCTCCCGCTCACCAGTGCCGCGCATCACGGCTGGGGCTGGACGCAGGACGAGGAAAGCCGCCTTTCGGGCGAAATCCAGTCAATCACATTCACCAATCCGCATATGCACCTGCAATTGCGTGATGCCAGCGGCAATCTGTGGGAAGTGGACCTGTCTCCCCCCATCGTGGCCGCGCAGTCGGGTTTCGGGTCAGAACATGCGCGTGCCGGTGACCGGGCCAGCATCACTGGCCATCGCGCGCGCGACATGGCCGTGCGCGGCTTCAAGGGTGAGACCATCACGGTGCGCGGGCGCACCTTCGATGTCTATCCGCAGAGGCCCAAGACGCTGACGCCTGGCGGCTGATCCCACCCGCCTGCCCTAACCTGCCTGCCCTAACCTGCTTGCCATTGGGCCACCGCATCAATCGGATAGACCAGCATCAGCACATTCAGCGTCAGATTGTCCCGGATTACCGCCAAGGCCAGCAGTTCGAGGAACAGCCCCAGCGCCACGCTCGCCCAACCCGGCAGCCGCAGTGCCAGCAGGAAGCCCAAGGTCATCCAGCCGATATCGCTGGCCGAATTGACCACGCTGTCGCCGTTATAGCCAAGGCTGATCGTCGCCTCGCGATAGCGGTTGATGATCAACGGCGTGTTCTCGGCCACTTCCCACGCGGCCTCGACAAACACCGCAATCGGCAGCGCCCAGATCGCCGGCCGTCCGCCAAACAGCTTCCACTTGCGCCATAAGAGCAGCGCCGCTCCAGCCATCAGCAGGCCGTGGGTGAAGTGGCTGGGGGCATACCAATCGGTGATGTGCTGGCTGTTTTCGCTCGATTGCACCACGCCGTGCCACAGCTTGATCGTACCGCAAGTGCACATCGGCGGGCGGTCCATGGCGAACAGAATCGCGATCGCCACCACAAACACCGCCGCCGCCGCGATCCACGCAGCCCGATGCGGCCACAAGCTGGCACCCTGTTTCATCTGCGATCCTCCCGCTGCACGTCGCAACTTGTTTCCTGAATTGAACCCATTAACAAGATGGCATGAGAAATTTCATCGCCCTGCTGTTTGCCGCGCTGGCCGCCGCCATGCTGTGTTCCCCTGCCAGCCATGCGCAACCGATTCCCAATGCCCTGCCTGCGCCAGAGTCCTATTCCGATTTCTACGCCGCGCTGGAAGCCGGGGTCGATCAGCAGCTGGTGCTCGACACGACGCTGAGCCAGCTGGCAACCCAGATGGTGCAAGGCGATCCGATGCTGCGCGAGCTGGAAAAGAATGCCCCCGGCGTCGTCCAGGCGCTGATGGATGCCATGCGCCCCGGCCTGTTCGAATATTCCGAGCGCATTCGCCTCGAATACCGCCCGCGCATTATTGCCGAAATCCGCCAGGTGCTGACCGCACGCGAGGCGATGGCGATGTCGGCCTTCTATCGCTCGCCGCTGGGGCTGCGGACCTTGCAGTCAGCCAGCACCAATTTTTCCATCACCAATGCCGGACAGCAGGCAATCGACGGCGTGGACGTCACCAGCCAAGCCATCAACAGCGACATAAGCGAAACCGCCCAGCGCGGATATGCCAGCCTGTCAGCAGAGGATCGCGCGGAGCTCGATCGCGTCGTTTTGACCACGCCGGGATTTCACAAACTGCCAATCGTGATGCAGCGTATCGGCCCGATCCGCGCCGAGATGGAGAACGCTCAGCCTACAGCCGGTGAAACGGCCGCGATCGAGGCCGCCCTGCTCACAGTGGTGCAGCAATATACGGGCCAGCAATAACCGCCCCCAATTGCACCTTTCGTGGAAAAGTCTAAGGCCGCCAGCATGAACGGGCGGACATGTGACATTGCCATTGCAGGCGGCGGGCTGGCGGGCGGGCTGATCGCTTTGGCCTTGGCGCAGGCGCGGCCCGATCTTTCGGTGCGGCTGATCGAGGGCGGCGATGCACTGGGCGGCAATCACCGCTGGAGCTGGTTTGCCAGCGACCTTTCCGAGGCCGGCCGCACACTGCTCCACCCGTTCCGTAAAACCTTGTGGGACCAGGGCAACGAGGTGGTCTTTCCCGGCCATCGGCGCCAGCTTTCGACGAGCTATCACAGCCTCTCCTCCGACGATTTCGCCGCCGCTTTGGAGCGCGAATTGCCGTCGGGCACCGTGCTGCTGAACCGCCAGATCTCCGCGCTCGATGCCGCCGGAGTGACCTTGGCCAATGGCGAGCGGATCACCGCCCGCGCGGTGATTGACGCGCGCGGCTTTGCCCCTTCGGCGCATTTGCAGGGCGGCTGGCAGGTGTTCATGGGCCGCCATCTGCGCACCCACGCACCGCACGGGCTGACCCGTCCGATCATCATGGATGCCAGCGTTGAGCAGTTGGGCGGATACCGCTTCGTCTATGTCCTGCCGCTGGGTGCGCATGAACTGCTGGTCGAGGATACCTATTATCAGGATAGCCCGCTGCTCGATCGCGGCGCTCTGTCGGCGCGGATCGACCTCTATTGCCGCCAACATGGCTGGGACGGGACGATTCTGGGCTTCGAGACCGGGGTTCTGCCCGTGATAACCAGCGGAAATGTGGCGCGCTATCTGGCGCAAAATACCGTTCCCGGCGTGGCGCTGGCGGGCGCGCGCGGCTTGTTCAGCCATCCTCTGACCAGCTATACTCTACCCTTCGCGGTGGAAACCGCACTGGCCATCACCGCTGATGCCGATCTGCCGGGCGAGCAATTGGCGGCCAAGCTGGCTGCCCGCACCCGCGCCCATTGGGCCGCCACGGGCTTTTACCGCTTGCTCGGCTCGATGCTGTTCGGCGCGGCCCTGCCGCACAAGCGGGCGAAGATTTTCGAGCGGTTCTATCGCCTGCCTCAGGGGCTGGTGGAGCGATTTTATGCCGGCACTTCGACCATGTCCGACAAGGTCCGCGTGCTAATCGGCCGCCCTCCGGTGGCCCTGCACCGGGCGCTGGGGGCATTGTTCAGCAAGCGCCCTGCCCACAATCAAAGCGAGGCCCTATGACTAGTGCAAAAACCCCGAGCGCCTGCGTGATCGGGGCCGGTTTCGGCGGGCTGGCGCTGGCCATCCGCCTACAAAGCGCCGGGATCGCCACCACCGTGGTCGAAGCCCGCGATAAGCCCGGCGGGCGCGCATACGTGTGGCACAAGGACGGCTTCACCTTCGACGCTGGCCCGACCGTGGTCACCGATCCCGCATGTCTGCAGGAACTGTGGGCGCTGTCCGGGGCCGATATCGCCCAGGACGTTGAACTGATGCCGGTCATGCCATTCTACCGCCTCAACTGGCCCGACGGCACCAATTTCGATTATTCGAACGACGATGGGAACCTGCGCAAGGAAATCGCCAAGCTCGATCCGGCCGATGTGGCCGGATACGATGCCTTTCTGGAATACTCCGCCGGGGTCTATGAAGAAGGCTATGTCAAGCTGGGCACGGTGCCGTTCCTCGATTTCAAATCGATGATCAAGGCCGCCCCGGCGCTGGCCAAATATCGCGCATGGCGCAGCGTCTATGCGGTGGTCAGCAAATATATCCGCAGTGAAAAACTGCGTGAGGCCTTGAGTTTTCACACGCTGCTGGTGGGCGGCAATCCGATGAAAACCAGCTCCATCTATGCCCTGATCCACAAGCTGGAAAAGGACGGCGGGGTGTGGTGGACTCGTGGCGGCACCAACCGCCTGATCGCCGGAATGGTACGCCATTTTGAGCGGCTGGGCGGCGTGGTTCGTCTGGGCGATGCGGTCGAACAGGTGGAAACCACTGGCAACCGCGTCACCGGCGTGCGCTGCAAAAGCGGCTGGTCAGACAGCTTCGATGCGGTGGCCAGCAATGGCGATATCATGCATTCCTACCGCGATCTCTTAAGCGAAAGCCCGCGCGGCAAGGCGCAGGCCAAGGCGCTCGCCCGCAAGAGCTTTTCGCCCAGCCTGTTTGTTGTCCATTTCGGGATTGAGGGCACCTGGCCGGGCATTCCGCACCACATGATCCTGTTCGGCCCGCGCTATAAGGGCCTGCTCGACGATATCTATACCCACGGCGTGCTGCCGGCCGATTTCTCGATCTATCTCCATCACCCGACCGTGACCGATCCGAGCATGGCGCCCGAAGGCAAGAGCACCTTCTATGTGCTGGTGCCCGTGGCGCATCTGGGCAAGCTGAATATCGATTGGGACGTGGTCGGCCCGCAACTGGAAAAGCGCATTCTGGACGAAGTCGGCCGCCGCCTGATCCCCGATATCCACGACCGGATCGTGACCAGCTTCCACTATAGCCCCAAGGATTTCAGCCACGATCTGAACGCCCATCTGGGCAGCGCCTTCAGCCTTGAGCCACTGCTGACCCAAAGCGCCTGGTTCCGCGGCCATAACCGCGATGATGTGATCGGCAACTTCTACCTCGTCGGCGCAGGCACGCATCCGGGAGCGGGCATCCCCGGCGTTGTCGGCAGCGCCAAGGCGACGGCGGGGCTTATGATCGCGGACTTGCTTGGAAAATGAACCGCCTCGCGGTCTATTGTGGCTCGGCCACTCCGGCTGATCCGCGCTATATCGAACTCGCGCGGCAGGTGGGCGAAACTCTTGCGCAACGCAAAATCGGTGTGGTTTAT
>CAMDSM010000080.1 GCA_945906905.1 Altererythrobacter xiamenensis
TCGATCGCGTTCTGGTCCTCCAGCCGCTCCACGCGGGTGCGCATTGTTTCAAGGCGCTGTTCGGTCGATTGTGCGTGTGCAGGGGCCTCAAGGCACAAGGCAAGCGCGGCGGAAAGTGCGAGCCGGATTATTGAACGCGTCATTCCACCACCCTCCCCGTCACCGGATGCGAAGCCTGAAAGGGCGGAACGTAGACCGCCGGGAATGGCGCATAACTGGCGTTTGGGGGCCGATCGGGCGGATAATCCACCGCTGTCTGGCTGCGCGCCAGCCCCTCACCCTGCTCCAGCCGCGCCCACCCTTGGGCATAAGGGGCAACGAAATTGACATAGAGGTGCAGCGCCGAAATCTTCCACACCCCGCCCTGCCGCACATAGCGGTTCTCGTAGATGCCGTCGCGCCATTCGGCGTGGCTGCGATATTGCCCCAACATCCCCAGATCGCGCCAGCGGGCGGTGGCGGTCAGCGCATCAGGGGCCACCACGATGGCCGGTTGCAGCGTCACCCATTCGTTGAGCTGCCCGTAGATCAACCCCTCCTGACCGCCGTGCAAACGACGCAGATATTCCTCGATCCGCGCCGGACCAAGATAGACACCGTCCACCCCCAGCTCAATCGAGCCATCATCGGCGAACAGTTGCGCGGCATCGTGCCACAGCCCGCGATCGACGTAGAAGCCGAACGCGCGCTGCAGGTTCATGATCGCGCGCGTTCCTTCGAGCACTTCGACGCGGTGGGTCAAGACGGCCACCTCAGCCCGCGCCGCGGCCTCGCTCATCTGCGCCTGAGCGGGAACAGGCGCAGCCAGCAAGGCACTGGCAAGCAACAGGCGGCGCATTATTCGGCCTCCGGTATGGCGACATTGCGCACGATAAACGGCCCGGGATCCTGCCCGGCGAGGGGGCCGAACAGGAAGCGCAGCTTGCCTTCGGGATAGAACGCCCGGCCATTCACAGCCGTGACCGCGCTGGCATAGTCCACGCCCTCGGCGATGGTTTCGATCCGGGCATGATCGCCATCAATAGTGACCACGGTGATCAGGCCGGCATTGCCTTCGGATTGCAGGAAGCGGTTGCCCTCCAGTAGGCGCAGGCCATCGGGCCCGCCCATTGGCCGCGAGGGGGTGAGCACGGTGGCCCCGGCAAAATTGCCCGCCGCGTCGATATTGGCGCGGACCAGATTGTTGCGCTGGATCGCGTTGATATACAGCGTGCCGTCTTCGGCCAAGGCGATCCCGTCGGCGGTAGCGAACTCGGGATCGGTGGCCCAGATTTCGAATGCCGCACCGCCGTTTACCAACCTGAGCACGCGTCCGCCCAATGTCTCGGTGGCATAGACATCACCACTGGCGGCGATTGTCATGTCGTTGCACATGGTGGGCAAACCGCCAGTGTTGAGCGGATAGCTCGCCACCAGCGCACCATCGGCCAGGCGGAAGGTCTTGATCGCAGGCGAGCCACCGCCCGCCCCGGCGGGATTGGTGCAAACCCACAGCAGCCCACGCACATCATCGGCCAGCACGCCGAACACGCTCATCAAGCCGTTGGCGGCATCGGGCGCGATCCACGGTTGCGCGCTCGCCTCACCAGGCGCGGCACGGAAGATTATGCCCGGATTGCTGCCGAGATAGATATTTCCCGCCGCATCCGAGGTGATGCTTTCGGGAAACAACCGCAGCCCCTGCATGGTGATTTCAGGCGGAGCCGCTTGCGCCGACACACCCGAACTCCCACCGGCACAGGCCGCTACCAACCCGGCCATCGCCGCAAGTCCTGCCAGCCGCAAAACCGCCTGAATCATTTCGGCCATCCCCTTTTCCCGTCGCGCATCATAGGGCGCTGGGGCCAAGTGAAAAGCCTTGCTTCACATCATTGCAAGCCTGCTCACAATACCTTGTAATAGCGGATCGCGTTGCCCTCGGCCGTGCGCCGCCCGACCCCGACAAAGCAGTGCTTGGCCAGCCAGTCGTGCTTGCCGATGGGGGCCTCGAACTGGGTCATGGTGCGGAAATAGACTTCCTCGGGAAGCACTTGTTCGGTGCTCAGTCCGTGGGCGATGCGTTCGAACTTGGCCATCACCTCGGCGCTGCGCCCCCAGATATAGCCGCGGGTGTTGAGCATGAAGACGCTGCCATCGTGCTCCTGCAACAGATAGCGGGCATCGGCAGCCAGCACGCCATCAGACCGGAACAGGCAGAAATCGCCGCCACTGGCCGGCAGCGCGATGCCTGCTAGCAGCGGCCCGTCAAACTCCCCGCCGTCTAGCGCCACCATCCCCCGGTCACCGCCGCTGGGCATGTTGACCACCTTGGGCAGCGGGCGAAAGCGCAACCGCACTTCCATGGCGAATTCAAACTGCGGGGCGAAAGGGTCGGTAAGTTCGGCGGTCACGCGTGTGTTCTCCTGGGGCCTGTGGCGCTGTGGCACCTGCCTGACCTGTTCATGGCAGAGCCATGGCTGCTGCGGCAAGCTATTGTGCATGTTCTGGTGAGGAGGCGCTTATGCGGCTGGTGACATTTGGGGCAATCATTCTGGCACTGGGAAGCAGCGCCACAGCGCCCGTTGCCGCACAAACCGCCACGCCTTTGCCGGCCGACATGGTCGCCGATGGCAGCAATCCGCAGATCGACTATGCCGGATATCGCGATCTGGTGGCCGAAGTGGAGCCTTTGCGGGCGCAGCGTCTGCTGAGCATGGCAGGCTTCCGCCGCGTGCTCGACAGTGAACCGCAAGCCCTGCTGCTCGACGCCAGATCAGCCGAGGCCTTCGCCGCCGGGCACATCGACGGCGCGGTCAACCTGCCGCTGCCCGATTTCACCCCCGAGGCGCTGGCCGCCGTAATCGGCGCGGACGAAAACCGGATGATCCTGATCTATTGCAACAACAATTTCAGCGACAACACCTTCCCGATTGCCCGCAAGGCGATCACGGTGTCATTGAACACGCAAACCTTCGTCAACCTTGTTGCCTATGGCTATCGCAATGTCTGGGAGCTGGGCGAGACCGTGCCCTCTGCCCAGCTGGAAGTGCGCTGGATAGGCGCGCTGGCCACCTGACGCCACCGCGCAAGCGCGGGGCCGACGATTGGCCAGGCTGCAAACAGCGGAGCGATCAAAACGGAATATCGTCGTCCAGATCGTCGCCGAAGTTGGAAGCCCCGCCGCCCGAACTTCCGCCCGAACCACCCGACGCGCCGCCTGAACTGCTGCCGCCTGAATCGCCATTTTGGTTCCAGCCGCCACGCTGGCCGCCGCCGCCGGCTTCACCGCCGCGGTTCTGCGGGCCGTCGAGCATGGTCAGCGATCCACCCACGCCCACCGAAACTTCAGTGCTATAGCGATCATTGCCGCTGGCATCCTGCCATTTGCGGGTGCGTAGCTGGCCTTCAATATAGACTTTGCTGCCCTTCTTCAGATAGCTTTCGGCCACCCGAACAAGCCCATCGGACTGGAGCACAACCGTGTGCCACTCGGTCCGCTCCTTGCGCTCGCCGGTGTTCTTGTCCTTCCAGTTTTCGCTGGTGGCGATGCGCAGATTGGCGATGCGGCCGCCGTTCTGGAATGATTTGACCTCGGGGTCTTGCCCCAGATTGCCGATCAATATGACCTTGTTGACGCTACCCGCCATCGAATCGCTTCCCTCTTCTGGTGTATGGGATGGCCTAGCCAATCGTGAGGGCTATGGCCAAGAGGCACGCACAGGTTTTACCCCAGCCCGAAGGCCACCGCCGTCCAATAGGTCGCCCCCGCCGCCAGCCACGCTGCGGCAAACAGATAGGCCAGCATGACTACGGGCCATTTCCAGCCATTGGTCTCACGCCGCGCAACCGCGATGGTGGAGAGGCACTGAGGGGCGAATACGAACCATGCGAGGAAGGCCAGCGCCGTGGCCAGGCTCCAATCGGCCTGCAATTGCACCGCCAGGCCAGCAGCGGCGTCCTCGTCATTCGTCGCGTTGACGGCATAGGTGGTGGCGAGCGCCGATACCGCCACTTCGCGCGCGGCCATCGCCGGGATCAGCGACAGCGCGATCTCGCGGTTGAAGCCGATCGGCTCGACCACCACGGCCAGGCCGCTGGCGATATGGCCCGCGATACTGGCGTCAGACTGGCTCTCGCCCGGTCCGGCCTTGGGAAAGCTCAGCAGCAGCCACAGGACCACGGTGACGGCAAAGATGATCGTGCCCGCGCGGCGCAAAAACACCCAGGCGCGCTGCCACAGGCCGATGGCGAGATCGCGCAAAGGCGGCCATTGGTAGCGAGGCATCTCCATGATGAAACCCGATGCCGCACCCTTGGTCACGGTGCGGCGCAGGATCAGCGCCGCCAGCATCGCGCCGACAATGCCCGCCAGATAAAGCGCGAACAGCACCAGCCCTTGCAGGCCAATGCCCGGTGCCACGCGGGTCGCCGGAATAAACCCGGCGATGATCACCGCATAGACCGGCAGGCGCGCCGAACAGGTCATCAAAGGGGCGATCAGGATCGTGGTCAGCCGGTCCTTCGGGTCGGCGATGCTGCGTGTGGCCATGATGCCCGGAATGGCGCAGGCAAAGCTGGACAGCAGCGGAATGAAGCTGCGGCCAGACAGGCCAACATAGGCCATCAGCCGATCCATGATAAAGGCCGCGCGGGCCATATAGCCCGATTGCTCCATCGCCAGAATGAAGGCGAACAGGATCACGATCTGGGGCAGGAACACCACCACCGAGCCAACGCCCGTCAGCACCCCCTGGGTCAACAGATCGCGCATGAAACCCGCTGGAAGATAGGCCTGCGCCAACCCGATCAGCGCCGATACGGCCGCATCCAGCGCGTCAGCAAAAGGCGTCGCCCAAGCGAACACTGCCTGGAAAATCACGAACAGCAGGCCAAACAGGATCAGCGGCCCGGCCCATGGGTGGAGCAGCAGTTTGTCGAGCTTGGCGTGGAGCTGGTGGACCCCGCTTTCCGAAAGCAGCGCGCCCGCCGCAATCGAGTGCGCCGCCAGCCGTCGCTCGGGCAGGGTCAGCTTGGCGACCTGATGGCGCTGACTGATGTCCTGCGAGTGGCACGCCTCGATGGCGGTGGCCAGCTCCACCAGCCCGCGCCGCCGCACTGCCACTGTGGGCACCACCGGCACGCCCAGCGCATCGGCCAGCGCGGCAGGATCGATCACCAGACCGTCACGCTCGGCCAGATCGACCATGTTGAGCGCCACCACCGTGGGGCGGCCGAGCCCGATCAGCTCTTGCGCCAGTACCAGATGCTGTTCCAGATTGGCCGCATCGAGCACGATCACCAGCACATCGGGCTGCGCCTCGCCGGCAAACTCGCCCATCACGACGCTGCGGGTTACTTCCTCATCCGGGCTGGAGGGATCGAGCGAATAGGAGCCGGGCAGATCGACCAGCTCGACCGGCGCGCCCGATGGCAGCACCAACCGCCCGGCCTTGCGCTCCACCGTGACGCCGGGATAGTTGGCGATCTTCTGGCGCGCGCCCGTAAGCGCATTGAACAGCGCGCTCTTGCCCGCATTGGGATTGCCGACAAGGGCAGCGGTGGTAATCGCCATCACAGCACGCGCACCGTCATGGCGCGGGCGTGGACGCGGCGCAGGGCCACGGTCATGCGCCCGATGGTGATAGCAATCGGATCCTTGCCGACGAATATGCCGCGATGGGCAATCGCCACCAGAGCGCCAACGTCAATCCCCAGCGCACGCAACCGCTTGCCCTCGTCCGGCGCGAGCGTGGCCCAGTCGACGCCGGTGATCTCGGCGCGGGTGAGCGGGGGGAGGGTGTCGAGTGTCATGGCGAATAGGTCTCAGCGGCCCGGAGTCTTGATGGCGCGGTGCCAGAGACTCGGCCTATTTGCAACTGGTTCGCAATAGAATGCGCCAGATCAATTTGACCGGCTCAATTTGACGCGTAGCGCAACCGCCCAAGGAAGCGCGCCAAATCGAAATGCTCGCGCCCGGCAAACAACTGCGACTTGGCCTTTTCGAACCGCATCACCCCATCTATCCGCCGATCGAGGAAGGCGGCGGCATCGGCTTTGTCCTCGCTCTCGTCATTGACATAGACGCCAAGCGAAGCGGCATAGATCCCGGCGAGGATCGCGCGCTTGGTATAGTGGTTGTAATCGGTGGCCACATCGCCCGCCAGCCGCCACATGGCGTCCGCGCTCGACCAGCCGAGTTTGAGGGCGCGCGCGGCATGTTGCGGCATCGCCTGGATCGCCAGCGCCCGCGAAATCGCTTCGTCCAGCCCCTTGAGCCGTTCGAGCCGGAACCACACCAGCTGGCGAATGCGCTCGCGTACCTTCATTGAGTCCAGCGACCCATCGGAGAAGTGATCGCACATCGCCGCGTCCACGCTTTCGACAAAACCGGCGATCATATCCATCGCGCCGCCAGGAAAGGCCAGCCGCGCCACCGCCGGATCGACGACTTGCGATTCTGCCGCCGCCAACAATGCCGCATCGCTCCAACCGTCAAACACCGCGGCCCGGGCAATGGCCGGGGCCAGCGCCAGCCGCAGACCGGCCAGCGAAGCGTCAGCAGCTTGAGCCATCAGAAGCTGGGCCCGTAAGTCGCCCCGGCGCGCTGGCTGGCGGGCCGTTCATAGCGGGTAATCGCATCGACGGTGGCATCGTTGGCACCGCGCAGGCGGGCATAGTCACGCGCCGAACGGCCAGAATGATCCGTCCGATCCGGGTTTGCGCCAGCTTGCAGCAGGAAACGGATCAATTCCGTATTGCGCGCATGGACCGCATATATCAGCGGCGTTTCACCGGTATTGTTGGCCACATCCACCCGCGCGCCGTGGGCGATCAATTTCACGACCCCGTCGATATAAAGGCTCTCCACCGCCAGCATCAGTGGCGTTACGCCATTATTGTCCGCCAGATTTACATTGGCACCCTGCTGATAAAGGTAATCGACCCATGTGCCATTGCGCGCTTCTACCGCCATGTGCATCGCGGTGCGGCCAGTTGTGAGGTCGCGTGCGTTGACGATGGTCGAACCGGGCACGCTGAGCATTTCGGTAACTTCGGCGCTGTCTCCGCCATCGAGCACGTCCTCAACCGCCTGGAGGAACTGATAGCCTTCCGAATAGAGCTGCGCCTGTGCCGGAAGCGCGAATCCCAAACTCAGGACCACACCCAATGCTGTAACGTTCTTGCGAAGGCCGCTCATGGTTCGTCCATTTCTCCGTTCGGGAATCCTGGTGGGAACCCGTCGCGCTACCCACCTCTATTCACTCTTGCCGCGTGACCGTTAGCAGAGCATGAACCGGATTGTCATGCCCATGCTTCCATTTGCCCGATTTCTCGCGCCACTCGTCCTTGCGCTGTTGGTCGCCTGCGGCCAACCCGCCCCTACCGAACCACCCCCGCTTGAGGGCGCAGCCATCGGTGGGCCGTTTGAGTTGGTAGATGGCGAGGGGCAAACGGTGCGCTGGAGCGACTTTGAGGGGCGCTGGCGGATGGTCTATTTCGGCTACACCTGGTGCCCGGACGTGTGCCCGTTCGATCTTAACCGCATGATGCAAGGCTATCGCGCGTGGGCGCTGGAGCATCCCGATCTGGCAGGCGATGTGCAGCCAATCTTCATCAGCATCGATCCGGAACGCGATACGCCCGAAAAGATCGCTGAATATACCGCCAATTTCGGCGATAACCTGCTCGGCCTGACGGGCAATCCTGAAGCAATCGCCCAAGCGGCGGAAAGTTTCTCGGTGTTCTACGAGCGCGGCCCGGATGATGAGAATCTGGGCTATCTGATGCAGCATTCCAACGCCGCCTTTTTGATGGATCGCACCGGTCAGCCGATTGCCCTGCTGCCAGTGGATGAAAGCAGCCAAGGCGTCGCCGCGCAGCTGGAAATGTGGGTCCGATGAGAGCGCGCTTCTGGGAACTGCCGCTCGAAACACTCGACCGGGAGGAGTGGGAGGCGCTGTGCGATGGCTGCGGTCGGTGCTGTCTGCACAAGCTGGAGGATGAGGATACCGGCGAGGTTACCGAAACCAATGTCGCTTGCCGCCTGCTCGATACCGAAACCGCGCGCTGTTCCAACTATCGCCACCGCAAGGCCTTTGTGCCCGATTGCCTGCGGCTGACGCTGCAATTGGTCAAGAAGGTGCCGTGGCTGCCGCAAAGCTGCGCCTATCGCCGCCGCGCCGATGGCGATCCGCTGCCGCAATGGCACCCGCTGTTGACGGGTGACAACAAGGCGATGATCGCCGCCGGGGCCTGTGTGGCGGGCCGCGTCATCACCGAAGCCGATGCCGGGCCAATCGAACATCACATCGTCGAGTGGCCGAAATGATCGACTGGTTGCGCCGCGCCCGGATAGCGCCCGCGGCCGATCCGGTGCTCGAACTTGCCGATCGCGCGCTGCCGATTACGATCCGCCGCCACGCCCGCGCCACGCGGCTGACGATGCGGCTGGCGCCCGATGGGAGCGAGGTCAGGATCACTTTACCGCGCTGGGGCAGCACACGCGATGCGCTGGCCTTTGCGGCCGAGCGGACCAGCTGGGTGGAAGCGCAACTGGCGCGCGTGCCGCAGGTGCTGGCGATCAATCCGGGGATGCGCCTGCCGTATCGCGGGCAGCCGGTGCTGCTCGACTGGCAGGCCAAGTCTCCGCGCCGCCCGCAATTGCATGGCGAGCGGTTGCAGCTGGGGGGACCGCAGGACAGTGTCGCCCCGCGCGTCCGTCGTTGGCTGGAGGGAGAGGCAATGCGGCATCTGGCCGACGATCTGGCGTTCTATTGCAACCGCGCCAATCATGCCCCGCCGCAGTTGCGCCTCAGCCGGGCGCATCGACGCTGGGGCAGTTGCACGGGCGAACGCATCACCGGTCGCACCATCCGCATCAACTGGCGGCTGATCATGGCGCCGGACCATGTCCGCCGATCGGTGGTGGCGCATGAAGTGGCGCATCTGGCGCATTTCGATCATTCGCCCGGCTTTTACGCCCTGTTGGGCAGCCTGTATGACGACGATCTGGCGGCTGCCGATCTCTGGCTGAAGCGCGAGGGCCGCAACCTATACGCCGTGTTTGGGTGAACTTTCGGGGCTAGCATCACACTAATGCAACGCCTATCGGTGCGCCGATGAAGGAATTCCTGCGCCAGATTTCGCCGATTGGGGCGTTCAAGGATTTGTTGTCCGTTTGGCGTGAACCGGGCCAGAACCGCTGGCTGGTGCTGGGCGTGGCCATGGCGATGACTTTCTGCTTGTTCATGCTGTTCATTCCCGACAGCCAGCGGATCGATCCGCGCGCGCCGGAGATCTTCTATATCTCAACCTGGGCCGAAGACCGGACCGAGCGTGAGATCATCGCTTCCAACTGCCATAACCAGCAATTGAAGGAAGACCTGGAAAGCCTCCTCGCCCAACGCGCGGAAATCCGCCGCGATATGTATCGCGCGCTCGGCCGGGCGACATTTCTCGACGTCGATGCGATGGAGGCAGAGGCCGATGCCGAGGCCGCCCGCATCGCCGCCCAAACCGCGCCCCGGCCTTTGCCTGACGATGAGCATGTGATGACCGTCGAAGAATACTGCGCCCGAGCCCTTGACCCCGCGCTCGGCTGAAACCGCCACGGACGATTTCCGCTGGCTGGCCGCCGCCGCCAGCCTGGCCACCCGTGCCCGCCCCCACAGCGCCCCCAACCCCGGCGTGGCCGCCATCGTGGTCAAGCACGGCCTTGTGCTGGGTCGCGGCTGGACCGCGCCGGGCGGCCGGCCCCATGCCGAGGCCGTGGCGCTGGCCCAAGCGGGAGCAGCAGCGCGCGGGGCCACGCTCTATGTCACACTGGAGCCTTGCGCCCATCCCTCTGCGCGCGGGCCGGATTGCGCCGGACTGGTGGCGACAGCGGGTCTGGCGCGGGTGGTGGTAGGCAGCAGCGATCCCGATCCGCGCACCGATGGTTTGGGCCTTGCCCGGTTGCGGGAGGCGGGCATTGCGGTGGATCTGGTTGCTCATCCAGCTTGCATCGCCAGCCTCGGCGGATTCCTTGCGCGCACCAAGCTAGGCCGCCCACAAGTGACGCTCAAGCTGGCGGTCACGCGCGATGGCTTCATCGGGCCGCTATCAGGAGAGCCGATGGCAATCACGGGCGCAGTCGCCCGCGCCCATGTCCACCGCCAGCGCGCCCTTGCCGAGGCAATCGTTGTGGGCGGAGCGACCTTGCGCCGCGATGCCCCGCAGCTCAACGTGCGCCTGCCGGGTCTGGAACAGTGCTCACCCCGGCGCTTCGTGCTGACGCGCGGCGAGGCACCTGCAGGGTGGGAGCGGCTCGCCAGCCCGCAAGCGGTGTTCGCGCTTGCTCCGATGCAATATCTCTATGTCGAAGGCGGCGCGGCCACGGCGGCGGCTTTTCTTGAGGCCGGGCTGGTCGACCTGCTACAAGTCTATTGCGCACCGCTGGTGCTGGGAAGCGGCATTCCTGCCTTCGGCCCACTCGGCCCGGCGGTTGGCCCGGAAATGGAAGGCGCAGTCCCGGCTGGATTTGCCTGCGTTGACCAACGGCAGCTAGGCAGCGATAGGCTATTCACCTATCAACGGGGCACAACAGGGGACAACTGATGTTTACCGGCATCATCACCGCCATCGGAACGATCCAGAGCGTGGAGCTGCGCGGCGATACTCGTGTTCAGATCGCCTGCCCGTGGGATCCGGCAACAATCGCCATCGGTGCCTCGATCGCCTGCTCGGGCGTTTGCCTGACGGTGGTGCAACGCGGCGGTGAGCCGGGCAATTGCTGGTTCGCGGTCGACGTTTCGGGCGAAACCCTGTCGCGCACCGCAAAGGGCATGTGGCACCAGGGCCAGGCGCTCAACCTTGAACCTTCGCTCAAGCTGGGCGACGAACTGGGCGGGCATATCGTTACCGGCCATGTCGATGGTGTGGGCAGTGTGGTCGACTGGCGGCCCGAGGGTGATTCGATGCACGCGATCATCGCCGCCTCCAAAGACCTCGCCCCGTTCATCGCGGCCAAAGGCTCGGCCACCGTCGACGGCGTCTCGCTGACGGTCAATGCGCTGACCGACCGGCCCGACGGATCGGTGCATTTTCACCTCAACATCATCCCCCACACCGCCGAAGTCACCACCCTGGGCGAACTGCGACAAGGCGGCGAGGTTAATCTGGAGATCGACGTAGTGGCGCGGTATCTGCAGCGGATGGCGAGTTTGCGAGGCTGAGCGGGCCGTTGGCAAAACCCGCGCGGTCGATCTGATAGACCACATGGACGATCTCGCCGTGATCGGTCGCGATCTGCTCCACTTGCGGAAGCAGCCGTCCGCCGATCTTCTCCATTGCCCGGCGTGAGATGATATTGCTTTCTCCCACCCGGAACTCCACCCGCTCCACGAATGTCAGCGCATGGCTGAGCATCAGCCGCTTGAGTTCGGCATTCAGCCCGCCGCCCCAAAGCTCACGCGCGAGGAACGTCCAGCCGATCTCGACCCGTCCGCCATTTTCGCTAGTGAAACCCTGATAACGGCTCGATCCGATGATCCGCCCGCTCGCCCGCTCGATCACCGCCAGCGCGCCGCCTTGCGCCAATGCGTCGTCGAAGAAGGCCCGGAATACGGGTTCCAGCCATCGATCGTGCACCGGATGGTGCGCCCAGAGCAGCGGATCGGAGCTGACGGCGAACAGCCCAGCCCAATCGCTCGGCACCAGCGGCCTTAGCTCCAGCCGCTCCCCGATGAGGACCGGCTGGCGGTCCATGTCTTTGGCCATATCAGGCAGAAACCGCCGCCAGCGCGCTCACAAACTTGTCGATATTGCCCATGGTCAGCCCGGCAATGTTGATCCGGCCCGACCCGGCAAAATAGATGCCGTGCTTGGCGCGCATCGCCTGGACTTGTTCGGGCGTAAAGGGGACGATCGAGAACAGGCCGTGCTGCTTGCCGATCGGCGTCAGATCGACTCCGCCGACCTTGCCTGCTGCGGCCAGCCGCTCGCGGACCTGGCGCATGCGGTCGCGCATCATGTCCAGTTCGCCCAGCCACTGCGCGGTGA
>CAMDSM010000081.1 GCA_945906905.1 Altererythrobacter xiamenensis
GCGCCGAGATCGGGCTGTCGGGATGGGGTAGCGATGAGTGGCCGCCCGGATCGGTCGCGGTCAGGGCATAGGTGGCATAGACCTTTTCCGCCGTCTGCATCACGAAGGCCATCGGCGTGCCATCGGCGCTGGCGATCACTCCGCCGCCATCGGTGTTGAGCGCGAAATCGGCGGCGATCAGGTCTCGGCTCGGTCCGGCCAGCATGATAGCGGAAAAGCCATTGCTCTCCTCATCAGCCGTCAGCATCACGATCAGGTCACGATCGGGCACGAAACGCTCAGCCCGCAACTGGATGAAATTGGCCACCAGCATCGCGGCCCCGGCCTTGTTATCCCCGCTGCCCCGGCCATAGAGCCAGCCGCCTTCCTCGGTCAGTTCGAACGGGGGATAGGACCAGTCGCTCGCCAGCGCCTCGACAACATCGAGATGCGCCATCAGCAACACAGGTCCGGCCTGCGGTTCTGCGGCACGATAGCGCACCACCAGACTGGGCAATTCGGGCGAAATGCCGACCACGGTGATGTCCTCGTCGGCAAAGCCACCGGCGCGCAATTGCTCCACCAGCAGCGCCACCGCCGCGCGGGTATCCGGGCCACCGCTGGGGGCAGTGTTGCTGGCGACGAGATCGGCGAGCAGCTGGCGGGCGAGCGCCTGATCGGCTTCTGCCGCAGCAGGAGCAGAAAATGCCAACGCCCCGAGCGCCAGCGATGCAGAGAAATTACGGCGGATCATGGCAATAACCTTTCGGACGCGCGGCTTTTCAGGTGCCGCCTCTATGCCCGCAGAATGGTAGCACTTGCAACCGCTTGCCGAATGGCGCAGCCTTGCGGCAACAGCGCACCACTTCACGAGGACTATATGAAAAAGGCATTTCTTGCTTCGAATGTGGCGTTTGCCGCCTTGCTGTTCGGCCAGCCGCTGGCCGCACAGCAGGCCTTTTCCACGCAGGATCTGCTTCAGGTGGAGGATCTGTCCGAGCCGACATTCACGGCTGATGGAGATGCGGTGACCTATGTAGTCACCGGGCCCGGCGATGGCGACACATTCCAGAGCGACCTGTGGCAGGTCGGCTGGCAGGGCGAGGACGCCCATGCCCTGTTCGCCACGCTCGACCGTGACGAGAGCAGCCCCGAATGGAGCGCTGACGGCACCACGCTGGCCTTCCTGCGCAGCGGGGCGGAGGGCGAGGCGACGCAATTGTGGGTGAGCGAGAACGGCGCAGCCCCGCGCAAGGTTTCCTCGCTGGCGGGCGGAGCGGAGGAATTCTCGCTCTCGCCCGATGGCCTCAGCGCGGTGGTGGTGTCCGAAGTGGGCGCGGCTGTGCTGGAAACCGCGCCCGATGTGCCCGCGCCGATTGTCATCACCCGCTATACCACGCGCGAGGATGGGCGCGGCTGGCTGGATGATCGGCGGCGCCAGCTGTTCCGCCTAAATCTGGCGAGCGGCGAGGCGGAGCAGATCACCAGCGGCGATTTCGATCACTGGACGCCCGCCTGGTCACCCGATGGGCAATGGATCGCCTTCGTTTCGCGCCGCTGCGAAAACCGCGACAACAGCTATTGTTCGGATATCTACATCGCCCCACCAACTGGTGGCGAACCGCGCCGGATCAGCACTTTCGAATTCGCCGATTCGGAACCTTCGGCAGGCGCTGGCGGGCCGCAATGGTCGCCCGATTCCGCGCGGCTGGTGTGGCTGCGTGGCCCGCACGAACGCTACATTTATTATGGCGCGCACCAGCTGGTCACTGCCGATATCGCCACCGGAACCGAAAACCAGATCGCCTGGATCGATCGCTTTTTCTATCAGCCGCGCTGGTCGGCCGATGGCGCGCATCTGCTGGCGCTGGTCGAGCAGGACCGCGATACCTGGCTCGCCCGGATCGACCCGGCCAGCGGCGCGATCGAATATCTCACCCAGGGCCGCCGCTTCGCCTATGATTACGCGGTCGCTGCCAATGATCGGATCGCCGTGCTGGATGGCGACGCCGATACGCCGACGCAATTGCGCAGTGTCGAGCGCACCCCGCGCACCTTGTCACCGCACAACGGCTGGCTGGGCAATCGCCAGCTGGCGGCCACGCGGGATATCTCGTTCATGAGCGGCGATGTCGAAGTGCATGGTATGTTACTGCTGCCACCCGGCCACCAACCCGGCCATGCGCTGCCCATGGTGGTGAGCTTGCACGGCGGGCCGGTGTATCAGTTCAGCCATGAATTCATGGCCTATTGGCAAGTTCTGGCCGCGCAAGGCTTTGCCGTCATGGGGATCAATCCGCGCGGATCATCGGGCCGCGGCTCGGAATTTGCGCAGTCGCAGATGCAACGCTGGGGCACCGTCGATGCTGATGATATCAGCGCCGGAATCACCTGGGCAATCGAGCAAGGCATTGCTGATCCAGAGGCGATCGGCGTTGGCGGGTGGAGCTATGGCGGGATCCTGACCAATTACATGATCGCCAGCGATGAGCGCATCAAGGCGGGCATATCGGGCGCGGGCATGGGTATGTTTCTGGGCGGCTATGGCGTCGATCAATATGCCCGCGAATATGATCTGGAACTGGGCCTGCCGTGGGTCGAGACCGAGCGCTGGATGGCGCTGTCCTATCCCTTCTTCCGCAGCGCCGAGATAACCGCCCCCACGCTTTATCTATGCGCCGAGGCGGACTGGAACGTGCCGTGTTCGGGCAGCTTGCAGATGTATCAGGCGCTCAGGGCCAATGGTGTGCCGTCAACGCTTGTGGTCTATCCCGGCGAAACCCATTCACTGAGCGTGCCAAGTTATTTGCGCGACCGGATGGATCGATCGCTGGCCTGGTATGATCTGTATCTGCGCGGAGTGGAGGCGGACGATTGACGGCAATTCGCCCTAACCCAGCCGATCCAGCGCCTCGGCTTCGATCACCCGCAGTTCGCCCATGGTTTCTTCCAGCGCCAGCAGCTGCTGGCCTAGCCCGTCGAGCCGCTCGCGCACGCGGGCCAGCAGGTGTTCCATCTGCTCGCGTTGGGCCGGATCGCTGTCGTACAAATTGAGGAATTCGCGGATCTCGCGGATGGTGAAGCCCAGCCGTTTGCCGCGCAAAACCAGCTGCATGCGTCCGATGTCGCGCTTGGAATAGACGCGCGTGCTGCCGACCCGTTCGGGGCTGATCAGCCCGTTATCCTCGTAAAAACGCAAGGTGCGCGGGGTGACGCCCAGTTGCCGGGCGACATCCTGAATGCCCTGATGCTGGGCTTCGGTTTCAGCTTCGGCTGCGGCTGCGGCTTTGGCCGGTTCGAGGAGGGTAATATCAGTCACGCTTGCTCTTCTCCTCTGCCACCAATTCCTTCTTCGACAGCTTGCCAATCATCGTTTTGGGCAGGCTGGCGCGGAATTCGATGCTGACGGGCAATTCGATCTTGCTGATGTGGATGGCGAGGAATTCGGACAATTCCTCGGCTGTCAGTGCTGTGCCGGGGTGCAAGGCAATGAACAGCTTGGGCACCTGTCCGAGGTAATCGTCGGGAATGCCGATGGCGATCGCTTCGGCCACCGCCGGGTGCCGATAGGCGGCATCCTCGATCACGCGGGGATAGACATTATAGCCACCACGCAAGATCAGATCCTTGATCCGGTCGACCAGGAACAGATAGCCGTCCTCATCCAGATAACCGACATCGCCAGTGCGCAGCGCGCCATCGAAGAAGGTGGCGGCGGTTTCATCGGGCTTGTTCCAATAGCCTTTCATCAGCTGCGGTCCGCGCGCCATCACTTCGCCTCGCTCACCCTGCGGCATCAGCTTTTGCGCGTCATCACGATCGTGGATTTCGATCACCGTGCCGGGAAATGCCGGGCCACAGCTGTTGTCTTTGACCAGCCCGAACAAGGGGTTGCAGGTGATGATTGGGCTGGCTTCGGACAGGCCATAACCTTCCACGACCTTGGCTCCGGTGCGCGCCTCAAAGGTCTGGCGCACTTCCAGCGGCAGCGGCGCGCCGCCCGATATGCAGCATATTACCATCGACAAATCGGGCACTTTGGCATCGGGGAGCGCGTTGATCGCGGCGAACATCGTCGGCACGCCGAAGAACTGCGTGGGCGGCTTGCGGCGCATCGCCGCCAGCACCTTGGGCATTTCGAACCGTGGCAGCAGCACCAGTTCCGACCCGGTATCCATCGAATAGTTGAGCACACTGGTCAGCGCGAAGACATGGAACATCGGCAGAATGCCCAGCGTGCGCTGCTGCTGCGGCGTGTAGCCCCTCGCATGGGCCATCATCTGCGCGCTGTTGGCGGCCAGACTGGCATGGGTCAGCATCGCGCCCTTGGGCAGGCCGGTGGTGCCGCCGGTATATTGCAGCACGGCCACGTCATCGGGCTGCCGGGCGACGGGCGTGGGATCGCCTGCATTGGCCAGCAAGTCTGTCAGTTCCAGATTGAGCGCAGCATCGGTGATGCGCACATGATCGGCATGGCGCAACACGCGGAAACCCAAATTGAGGCCGAAAGGGAGGATATCCTTCATCCGGCACAGCACGATCTTTTCCACGCCAGCGGCGCGGGCCACGCTTTCGACCTTTTCGTGGACGAAGCGCACTTCGGGCACAGCCACCATGCGCATCGCGCAATCGCGCAGCAGATGGTCGAGCTCAACCGCAGTGTAGAGCGGGTTGAGGTTGACCACCACGGCGCCGATTTTCAGCGCGGCATAGAACAGCACCACGTTATAGGGCGAATTTCCCAGGCACAGGCCGAACCGGTCGCCCGGCTTCAGCCCTTGATCCTGCAACCCGCGCGCCGCCCGATCGATCAGCGCGCCAAGTTCGCCGTAAGACCAGCAGCGGCCAAAATAGTCGATGGCGTTGCGCTGCGGCCAATGGCTCAGGGCCTTGTCGATAATATCGGTCAGCAGGCGTGGCGGGAAGACCTGCTGCCCGCTGGCATCGGTGTGATAGGGCAGGGCGGGGTCAGTCATGTCGCGAGGCTCCAGTCCCCAAGAGGGCTGCGGATCGCCCAGTGCGCCCGGAGTGCCTGTTCCATTGATCGGGCCATTGATCCGGTCTCCCTTATTCTGGCCCTCTTTCTGGGCTCTTGTGCTGCCTGATGATTCGCACCCTGCACACTTTTTTGGTTGACGTATAGGGAAATTTGTTCACCTATAGGGAAATTGCATTTGGGGCCGCGAGTCCCGTTGGTAGATTGAGAGGCCTCTAACATGCGCGACGTGGTCATTGCCGGCTATGCCCGGTCCCCCTTTCACTTGGCCGGCAAGGGCGCACTGGCGCGGGTCCGGCCCGATGATCTGGCCGCGCAAGTGGTGCGGGCACTGGTGGTGCGCACCGGCGTGAAGGCGGATGATATCGAGGATTTGTTGATGGGCTGCGCCTTTCCCGAAGGCGAGCAGGGCTTCAACATCGCCCGGCTGGTGGGTCTGCTGGCTGATCTTCCGCAGTCGGTTGGCGGGATGACGGTCAACCGCTTCTGCGGTTCTTCGATGAGTGGGATTCACTATGCCGCCGGGCAGATTGCGCTGGGCGCGGGCGAGGTGTTCATTTGCGCGGGCGTCGAATCGATGAGCCGGGTGCCGATGATGGGCTTCAATCCGCTGCCCAATCCGGCGCTGATGGAAAAGTCCGCCGCCTATCTCGGCATGGGCGATACGGCTGAAAATGTGGCGACGAAATACGGTCTGTCGCGCGCCGAGCAGGAGGCTTTCGCCGTGCTCAGCCAAAACAAGGCACGCGATGCGATTGCGGCAGGCAGGCTGGTGGATGAGATTGTTCCGATCACTTCCAAGGGCGGAACCGTCGATGCCGATGGCACTCCGCGGCCCGATACCACTGCCGACACGCTTAGCGGGCTCAAGCCTGCCTTCAGCGTGACAGGCACAGTGACTGCCGGCACATCCTCGCCGCTCACCGATGGCGCGGCGGCGGTGCTGGTGACGAGCGCGGCCTATGCCAAGGCCAACAACCTTTCAGTTCTGGCGCGGATCAAGTCGGTCGCCATATCGGGTTGCGCGCCAGAAATCATGGGCATCGGCCCGGTCGCCTCCAGCCGCAAGGCGCTGGAACGGGCGGGCATCAGCGTGGCCGATCTCGATGTGGTCGAACTGAACGAGGCTTTCTCCAGCCAGTCGCTGGCCGTGATCCGCGACCTCGGGCTGGATGTTTCCAAGGTCAATATTGACGGCGGGGCGATCGCCATCGGCCACCCGCTGGGCGCAACTGGCGCGCGGATCGTCGGCAAGGCGGCGGCCTTGCTCAAGCGGGAGGGCGGCAAATATGCGCTCGCCACCCAATGCATCGGCGGCGGACAAGGCATCGCCACTGTGCTGGAGGCAGCATGATGCAGAAGGTTTGCGTAATCGGCGCTGGCACCATGGGCGCGGGAATTGCGGCGCAAGTGGCCAATGCTGGGATACCCGTGCTGCTGCTCGATATCGTGCGCGATCCGGCCAACCGCAATGCGGTGGCAGCGGGCGCGGTCGAGCGGATGGGCAAGACCGATCCGGCACCCTTCATGGGCAAGGCGGCGGCGCGGCTGGTTGAAGTCGGCAATATCGACGATGACTTGGCCAAGGTGGCGGATTGCGACTGGGTGATTGAGGCGATTGTCGAGAAGCTCGACCTCAAGCAATCGCTGTATGAAAAGCTGGAGGCGGTGAGGAAGCCTGGAACGGCGATCACTTCCAACACCTCGACCATCCCGCTCGAACAGCTGGTGGCCGGGCGTTCTGAGGCCTTCAAACGCGACTTCTTCATCACCCACTTCTTCAACCCGCCACGCTATATGAAGCTGCTCGAAGTGGTGACCGGCCCCGACAGCGATCCGGCGCTTGTGGCCCGTGTGCGGGACTGCGCCGACAAGTCACTGGGCAAGACCATCGTCGATGCCAAGGACACCCCCGGCTTCATCGCCAACCGCGTGGGCACATACTGGATTCAGGCCGCGATCAACGCCGCCTTCGATCTGGGGCTTACCGTGGAAGAGGCCGATGCGATTGGCGGCAAGCCGATGGGCGTGCCCAAGACCGGCGTGTTCGGGCTAATCGACCTGATCGGTCTGGACCTCATGCCGTATCTCCAGCATAGCCTGACCAGCACGCTGGCCAAGGACGATCCCTATCAGGCGATAGCCCGCAGCGAGCCGCTGATCGAGCGCCTGATCGCCGAGGGTTATACCGGGCGCAAGGGCAAGGGCGGGTTCTTTCGCCTCAACCGAGACGGCGGCGGCAAGGTGAAGGAAGCGATCGATCTGGCCACTGGCCTCTATCGCGCCGAGGCCAAACCCGCATCCTTGCCGCCCGCCGCTGAAAAGGGTGATCTGGGTGCGCTGATCGGCCTGCCGGGCAAGCAGGGACAGTTCGCCTGGGCCGTGCTCGGCCAGACGCTGAGCTATGCCGCATGGCTGGTGCCGCAAGCGGCGGACAGCGTGCTGGGCATCGATGATGCGATGAAGCTCGGCTATAACTGGAAGTTCGGCCCCTTCGAGCTGATCGACAAGCTGGGCGCGGCCCGGTTGGTCGAACTGCTCAAGGCCGATGGTGCCCCGGTGCCGCCGATCCTTGAGCTGGCGGGTGACCGCAGCTTCTACCGCGTCGAAGGCGGCAAGCGGCAGTATCTCGGCCTTGATGGCACCTATCATGACATTGTGCGACCTGAAGGCGTGCTGCTGCTGAGCGATATCAAGCTCGCCAGCCAGCCCTTGCTCAAGACCGCTTCGGCGGCGCTGTGGGATGTCGGCGACGGCGTTGCCTGCATCGAGTTCACCGGCAAGATGAACGCGTTGGATGCCGAAGTGATGAAGCTGATCGGCGAGGCGATCCCTTTGGTGGCCGAAAAGTTCAAGGCCATGGTGATCTACAACGAAGGCACAAACTTTTCCGCCGGGGCCAACCTTGGCCTCGCGCTGTTCGCGGTCAATATCGCCGCCTGGAGCGAGATCGAGAAGCTGGTCAGCGGTGGGCAGCAGGCGTTCAAGGCGCTCAAATATGCGCCCTTCCCGGTGGTCTCGGCACCTTCGGGCATGGCGATTGGCGGCGGCTGCGAGGCGCTGCTCAATGTCGATGCTGTGCAGGCCCATGCCGAAAGCTATATCGGGCTGGTCGAATGCGGCGTGGGCCTGATCCCCGGTTGGGGCGGCTGCGGCGAAATGATCGAGCGCTGGCGGGCGATGCCCGGTATGCCCAAGGGGCCGATGCCGGCGGTGGCCAAAGTGTTCGAAATCGTCTCCACCGCCACGGTCAGCAAGTCTGCCGCCGAGGCCAAGGAACTGGGCTTTCTGCGCCCGAGTGATGGCGTGACGATGAACCGTGACCGGCTGCTGGCTGACGCCAAGGCACGCGCGCTGTCACTGGCGGAAGGCTATAGTCCGCCCGCTCCGCCCGAATTCCGCCTGCCCGGACCCAGCGGCAAGGCGGCGCTGCAATTGGCGGTGGAGGGCTTCCGCGCGCGCGGCCTCGCCACGCCTTATGACGAGGTCGTCGCCGGACGCCTCGCCACCACGCTGACAGGCGGCGAGGCCGATCCGACCGAGGTGGTTACCGAAGCACAACTGCTGGCGCTGGAACTGCGCGAATTCATGATGCTGGTCCACGAACCGCGTAGCCAGGCGCGGATCGAGCATATGCTCGGTACTGGCAAGCCCCTGCGCAACTGACTAGAGCGAAATTGAGAGAGGCCAAGCGATGCAAGTCTATAACGCCCCCTTGCGCGATATGCGCTTTGTGCTCGACGAATTGTGGATCGACGATGGCTTTGGCGAACTGCCCGCGTTGGCCGAATTCGACAGCGAGCTGACCAGCGCAATCCTTGAGGAAGCGGGCAAGTTTGCCCGCGATGTGCTGCTGCCGCTCAACCGTTCTGGCGATGAGGAAGGCTGCCATCTGGAAAACGGCGTCGTCCGCACTCCGGCAGGCTTCAAGGACGCCTACAAGCAGTTCACCGACAGCGGCTGGTCGGCTCTGGCGGCCGATCCCGAATGGGGCGGGCAGGGCTTGCCCGAGCGGGTGAACAAGCTGGTCGAGGAAATGACCTGCTCGGCCAATCTCTCCTTCGGTCTCTATCCCGGCCTCACCCACGGTGGCTCAATCGCGCTGGAGGCGCACGGCAGCCACGAACTCAAGCAGGCCTTTCTGCCCAAGATGACCAGCGGGCAATGGTCGGGCACCATGTGCCTGACCGAGGCGCATTGCGGCACCGATCTGGGGATGTTGCGGACCAAGGCCGTGCCGCAGGGAGATGGCAGCTACAAGATCACCGGTGCCAAGATCTTCATCTCGGCCGGCGACCATGACCTGACCGAGAACGTGATCCATCTGGTGCTCGCCCGCCTGCCCGATGCACCTTCGGGTGTGCGGGGGATTTCGCTGTTTCTGGTCCCCAAGTTCATGCCACGCGATGATGGCACGCCGGGCCAGTCAAACGGTGTGCTGTGCACCGCGCTGGAACACAAGATGGGCCTTAAGGGCTCGGCCACTTGCCAGATGCAGTTCGAAGATTCGACCGGCTGGCTGGTGGGCGAGCCGAACAAGGGCATGGCCGCGATGTTCACGATGATGAATGCCGAGCGTTTGTCGGTTGGCATTCAGGGGCTGGGGATTGGCGAGGCGGCTTATCAATCGGCCGTCTGGTATGCCAAGGATCGGCTGCAAGGCCGCGCGCTCACGGGTGCGCGCTATCCTGATAAGCCCGCCGATCCGATCATCGTCCACCCCGATGTCCGGCGGATGCTGATGCAGATGCGGGCCAACAACGAAGGCTGCCGTGCGCTGGGGGCTTGGGTCGCCCGCGCGCTCGACGCCGAAAAGCTCAGCACTGACCCAGAGGTGCGCCAACGGGCCGAGGATTTCGTGGCGCTAATGACGCCGATTGTGAAAGCGCTGTTCACCGATCTGGGGCACGAGAACGCCAATCTGGCGGTGCAGGTCTATGGCGGCCACGGCTACATTCGGGAATCTGGCGTGGAGCAATATGCCCGCGATGCCAGAATCGCGATGATCTATGAAGGCACCAACGGCATTCAGGCGCTCGATCTGGTGGGCCGCAAGCTAGGCGCGCATACTGGGCGCTATCTGCGCAGCTTCTTCCATCCGGTGTCGGCCTTTATCGAGGCCAACAAGGGTGATGGGCCGATGAAGCCGATGATCGATGGCTTGGAAAAGGCCTTCGGTGCGCTGCAACTCAGCACGGCCACCATCGCCCAACGCGGGCTGGCCGATCCTGAGGAAGCAGGCGCGGCGGCGGCAGACTATCTGCGATTGTTCGGGCTGGTGGCGATGGGATACTGCTTTGCCCGCTCTACCATGATCGCCGGAATGCAGGTGGCATTCGGCAGTCCGGACAAGGATTTCTACAAGGCCAAGATCACCACCGCGACATACTTTTTCGAGCGCATATTGCCGCAAGTTTCGACCCATTTCCTCACCATCAAGGCGGGCAAAAAGTCGATGATGGCCCTACCGGAGGATGCTTTCTGACTATTGCCACAAACCTTTCGGGCCAGTTGGCGATCCCCGCCATTGTTGCACCGATGTTCCTGATATCGGGTGTGGAGCTGGTAGTCGCCTGTTCCGTCGCCGGGCTGCTCGGCACATTCCCCACGCTCAACGCGCGCACTTGCGAGGCGCTCGACCAGTGGCTGGGTGAGATGCGCGAGCGGCTGGGGGATCGACCCTTCGGGGCCAATCTGATCGTTCACAAAAGCAATCCGCGTCTGGCGGAAGACCTCGCACTGGTGGTCAAGCACAAGGTGCCGTTGGTCATCACTTCGCTGGGAGCGGTGCCTGATGTGGTGGCAGCAGTGCACAGCTATGGCGGGATCGTGCTGCACGATGTGATTTCAGTTCGCCATGCACAAAAGGCAGTTGCCGCCGGGGCCGATGGGCTGGTCGCGGTGGCGGCAGGGGCGGGCGGCCATGCCGGAACACTCAGCCCCTTTGCCCTGACCCAAGAAATTCGTAGCTTCTTCGATGGCCCCCTTGCACTTGCGGGCGCGATCACGCATGGGCGCCATGTTGCAGCTGCGAGGGTGATGGGGGCAGACTTTGCCTACATCGGATCGCATTTCATCGCTGCGGCTGAAAGTATGGCGTCAAGCGAACAGAAGGCGATGATGGTAGAAGGGCAGGCGGCAGATATTGTCCACACATCGCGCGTAACGGGCGTGGCGGCCAATTTCCTGGCGCAGAGCCTTGATGCGGCGACCTTGCCCGATAGCCACGGCGAACTCACCCTGTCCGATGAAGCGCGCGCCTGGAAAACCATCTGGTCTGCCGGGCATGGCGTCGGCGCAACCGCTGCGATCCGGCCCGCCGCTGATATCTGCAGTGAACTGATCAACCAATATCATGCAGCCCAGAAGGAATTAGGTTCATGAAAATCCTCGTGCCCGTAAAGCGGGTGATCGATTACAATCTGAAGCCGCGCGTCAAAGCGGATGGCAGCGGCGTTGACCTTGCCAATGTAAAAATGAGCATGAACCCGTTTGACGAGATCGCGGTGGAAGAAGCGATCCGGCTGCGCGAAAAGGGTGCGGCGACCGAGATTATCGCCGTCAGCGTCGGCCCGGCCAAGGCTGCTGAAACCCTGCGCACCGCGCTCGCCATGGGCGCCGACCGGGCGATCTTGGTCGAATGCGATAGCGAGGTTGAACCGCTGGCGGTGGCCAAGATCCTGCACGCCATCGCGCTTGAGGAAGCGCCTGGCCTGGTGGTTATGGGCAAGCAGGCGATTGACGACGACAGCAACCAGACCGGCCAGATGCTCGCCGCGCTGTGGGGCCGTGGGCAAGGCACATTTGCCAGCGCCGTGGCGATTGACGGCGACCA
>CAMDSM010000082.1 GCA_945906905.1 Altererythrobacter xiamenensis
GCCGAAGGCCGCCGCGAAGCCGCCTATCGCGATGCCGAAGCCCGCGAACGCGAAGCCGAGGCTGAAGCACGGGCCACCACCATGGTCTCCGATGCCATCGCTGCTTCGGGAACGCAGGCGCTCAACTACTTCATCGCGCAGAAATATACCGAGGCCGTGGGCAAGTTCGCCACCAGCCCCAATGCCAAGACCATCCTGTTCCCGATCGAAGCCACCCAGCTGATCGGCACTCTGGGCGGGATTGGCGAGCTGGTGAAGGGCGCTCTGGCGGATGATCGACCGCCGCCAGCCGCACCGCCTGCTCCGCGCCGCGCTAATCCCAGCGTTCCGCCATCAGGGGGCCAATGATGGACTGGTTCGGCCCGCTGGAGCCCTATTGGCTGTGGCTGGCGCTGGGCCTGCTGCTGGCGGCGGCAGAAATGCTCGCGCCCGGCCTGTTCCTGATCTGGCTGGCCGGGGCTGCTCTGCTCACCGGCGCCTTGGCCTATCTGCTGCCGCTGGGCGTGCCGCTGCAAGTGCTGGTGTTTGCCGTGCTGGCGATTGTCACCGTGTTCATGGGCAAACGCTATCTGCGCGACAATCCGGTTGCCGAGGCTGATCCGGCGATGAACCATCGCGGGCTGCGGATGGCCGGACAGATCGCCACCGTGACCGAGGCAATCGCCAACGGGCAGGGCCGGGTCCACCATGGTGACAGCGAATGGATCGCGCGCGGGGTCGATGCTCCTGTGGGCGCCAAGGTGCGCATCACCGGGGCCGACGGGGCCGAACTGCTGGTGGAACCACTGAACTGATCGGACCGCCCTTGGTCGCTTTCGTCCTTCGACAGGCTCAGGACGAACGGGAACGGTTGATCCAAACCCGTTCGTGGTGAGCTTGTCGAACCACGAATGCGGCCCAGACACTGGTCAACACTGTCTAAGCCTTCTGCACCGTAAAGCGCCCGTGCTTGCGAAAGCGCACCATCCATTTGTCCAGAAACAGCGACAACGGCTTTGGCGTAACCCCCAGCTTGGCGATGCCCGGAAGCGTGCCCGTCGCCACGTTGCCCAGCTTGAGCATCTGCCACTGGTCCGATGTCATCGGCGTGCCGGGCAGGGCGGCGAACAGCGCGCTCAAGCCATCGGGCACCGGGATGAACATGCGGTGCCGCCCCTGGGCATCGGCAATCGCCTGGTGCAGTTGCTGCATGGTCAGCACGTCTGGCCCGGCCAGCTCATAGGTCTTGCCGCCATGGCTGACGGGATCGGCCACGGCAGTGGTGATGGCCTGGGCAACATCGTCAACCCACACCGGCTGCAACGGGGCATCGGGGCCGAATACCGGTAGCGCCGGCAAGTTGGCGATCAGCCCGGCGAACATGGAAATGAACTGGTCGTCAGCTCCGAAAATCACCGAGGGCCGCACAATCGTGGCGCGGGGGAAGGCCGCCCGCACCAATTGCTCGCCCGCTGCCTTGGTGCTGGCATAAGTGCCGTCGCTGGCGGGATCGGCCGAGAGGCTGGAAAGATAGACAAAGGCCTGCGCCCCGCCCGCTGTGGCTGCTTCGGCCGCGATCCCCGCGCCTGTCGCGTGCAGCTGCTGCTGGTCCTTGCCGAAAGTGCCAACCAGATAGATCACCGCATCGGCCCCGCGCACACTCGCGCGGATGGCGTCCGGGTTGTGGACGTCGCACGGCCAGAATTGCAGCTGCCCCAGATTGGCCAGCGGCTTCAGCGCCAGCGCCGTTTGCGGATGGCGCGCGGCCACCCGGATGCGACAGCCCTTCGCCAGCAGTTCTTGCGCCAGATGGCGGCCGACAAAGCCATTGCCGCCGATCAGCACGACCAGCTTGTTTTCCAGCGAATTGCGCATCAGTCTTGGTGTTCCCTACGATTGGGCATAGGCTGAACCCTAAGCACAAGAGCGACCAAGTGGGCAATCGTTAAACGGGGAGACAATAAACCTTGGCCACAAACCATTCGCGCGTTGACAAGCCCCGCCCCCATTCGCTAGTGGCCCGCCCCTACCCAGCAGCTTGGACCAAGACGACCATGCTGCCTCCGGTGCCCAGATGGCGGAATTGGTAGACGCACCAGCTTCAGGTGCTGGCGCTCGCAAGGGCGTGGAGGTTCGAGTCCTCTTCTGGGCACCATTTTCCTGATTTTAGTTATACTTTTCAATCCCTTATGGGGCAATCTGCGAGTCCCGCGATGCCCCGTTCGGCTATGCATTTGCGTTACCGGCGGACTTTTTGGCCCAGATATCGCACAGGCGACTTTGCAGCCCGAGATTTCGCATCTAGCAGCACTGGGGGCGTCTAAAGGCTGCCTGTGTGTGTTGAGGGGACAGTGAATGGATATCGGTTCGGTCGGTGCGATTGTAACTGGTGGGGCTTCGGGGTTGGGTGCGGCGACCGCTGCGGCATTGGCCAACAAGGGTGCCAAGGTCACCCTGTTTGACCTCAACGAGGAACTGGGCGAGGCACATGCGGCGGCTATCGGGGGGCGTTTCGCCAAGGTCGATGTGACCGACGAAGACCAGGTCAATGCCGCGCTCGATGCGGCCGCGGCAGCCCATGGCGTGGCCCGTATCCTGGTCAACTGCGCCGGCATCGGGCCGGCCAAGAAAGCCGTCGGCAGGGACCATGTTCCGCACGATATGGCCACTTTCCGCAAGGCGATCGAGATCAACCTTGTCGGCACATTCCTGCTCGCCTCGCGCTTTGCGGCGCGGCTGCAGCAGGCTGAACCGATTGGCGAGGAGCGCGGGCTAATCGTCAATACCGCTTCGGTCGCGGCGTTTGATGGACAGATCGGCCAGCCCGCCTATGCGGCGTCGAAGTCGGGCGTGGTCGGCATGTGCCTGCCGCTGGCGCGCGAATTTGCCCGGGACCAGATCCGCGTGATGACCATTGCGCCGGGAATTTTCTGGACCCCGATGCTCGACGGGCTGCCGCAGGCGGCGCAGGATTCGCTCGGCCAGCAGGTGCCGCACCCCAGCCGCCTCGGCCGGCCCGAGGAATATGCCCAACTGGTGATCGCGATTGTCGAAAATGCCATGCTCAATGGCGAGGTCATCAGGCTCGATGGCGCGATCCGGATGGCTCCACGGTGAGCGATGATCTTGTGATCCTTAAGGTTGAGGATGGGGTGGCGACCATCACTCTCAACCGGCCCCAGGTGGGCAATGCTGTCGACCTGCCGATGGCCCGCAGCTTGCGCGACGCGGTCATTCAATGTGCCGATGATGGCGGGGTGCGCTGCGTGGTCTTGACCGGGGCCGGGCGCATGTTCTGCGTTGGCGGCGACGTGGCAGCGATGGCCGCGGCGGGAGAAGCGCGGCCCGAATTCCTGCACGAACTGGTCGGCGCTTTCCACGAGATTTCCCGGCCGCTGATGCAGATGGACAAGCCGGTGCTGGCACTGGTCAACGGCCCTGCCGCAGGCGCGGGCCTTGCCCTCGCGCTTTCGGCAGACGTGGTGCTGGCGGCGCGTTCGGCCAGCTTCCTGGCGGCCTATGCCGCCGTCGGGCTGACCGCCGATGGAGGCCTCAGCTGGTTGCTGCCGCGGCTGGTGGGTATGCGCAAGGCGCAAGCGATGATCCTGTTGAATCAACAGGTTTCTGCCGAAGAGGCCGAACGTATCGGGCTTGTCAGTCAGGTCGTCGATGATGGCGAACTCCTGACGCAGGGGCGCCAGATGGCGAACACCCTGGCTGCCAGCTCGATGCCCGCTTTCGCCGGGTCGCGGCGCTTGCTGCGGGCCAGTTTTGAGGCCTCGTTCGAACAGCAGCTCGAGCTTGAGCACACTTCGATGACCAGCGCCGCCCGCACGCCTGAAAGCGCCGAGGGCATCGCCGCCTTCCTCGCACGACGTAAACCCGATTTCCGGCCCGATATTGCATGATGGGAATTGCCCACAACACTCAGGGTCTTATCGCCGATCAGGGTGACACTTTGGCGGATTGGGCGGAAAAGCAGCCTCAAGCAGCTTCGACGATAGGAAAGAACGCAGGGGAAAAGCCTTGTGCTGCCCTTGGCCTATCGGCTGGCGGCCCCCCTTTCCGTTCCGGAGACGATCACTTCTTCAACGCCGCCAATGCCTCGGCCAAAGCGCCCTTGGGGCCCTCATCGCTCAATCCGTGCCTGGTCCGCACCGCTTCGGCCTGTGGCCCGGCGGCATAAGGGTCGATCGCCAGCGCCATGCTTTGCGCCAAGGCTTCGCCCAGGTCGAAAACGGTGCCGGGGTATTCGATCTCGTCGAGGATCGCATCGTCGAGCGTGATTTCGGCATCAACCGCCAGATCGGGCCGGGCAGGGACGAAGCGCAGCGTGATCGGCTGGTTGATCCGTGTCGGCAGATCCTCGCCCGAAATGGCGCAGGGCTGGATGAAATCGGCCTCCAACCGGCCAGACGCATTCACCGCCTCGCCATCGGCCACCAGCGTCAGACTGGCGGCCAGCCGGGCGATCGAGACCAGCCCGAAGCGTTGCGCCAGTGCGGCGCGCTCGGTGGCATTGGCCAGCAATTGTTCGGGCGCGGCCTTCAGGTGGCGGCGGTCTATCAGATGCGAAAATTCGCTCATGCGGCGATCCTTGCGGCCAGAATATCGGCATCGCTGCTGGCGGCCATCCGCCCCGCCAGCACCCGCAGCCGGGCCGCCAGCGCCGAGGCGTCGCGCACATCGGGGGCCGCGTTCCAATGGACATTGCGTTCCACTGCCGCGATCAGCAGCGCCTCATCCGGGCTTGCCAGTGCAGTTCGCAGCGCACCGATGCGCCCGCCCAACGCGCCCATCAGCTTGCCCATTTGCTTGCTCACACCCACATCGCCCACGCCGCTTTCGCGCAATTGCCCGTCCATATCGGTGACGAACAGCTCGGTCAGCGGCGCGGTCAGCGGGGCCAGCGCGGCGCTTTGCTCCATCCGCAACAGCGCCAGCGACAGCACATGGACGATCATGTCGAACCGGCCTTCCACCGTGTCGGCCACGCCGCACTTTGCGTAAAGGGCCGGATCGCGGCTGAGCGCGACCACCTGGTGCCACAGCGGGCGGACGCTTTCGCGCGGGTCAGTCGTTCGCATGAACAGGCGGGACAGGAAAGACAAGGTTCTTGGGTTCCTCATTAATCGGCCATTCAATCGGCGTCATTCAGGCGGTATTGCACAATACATTGTGGGCAAGCGCATTCTCGCCGGGATTGCGTCGCACCGCGCCAGCCCGTAAGGCTGGCCCGAGCAGATATAGGGCGCTGGCCGCAACCCGCAATGCGCGGGCTGGGCGGCGCAGAACAAGTTGAAGGACGTTTCAGACCATGGTTTCCACTTATCGGGCCAGTTTGCGAATTGTTGCCGGGCTTGGCCTGGTGGCGCTGGCCTCTGGCTGTTCGTCAATCCAGAACTCGCGCGGCTATCTGGTGGATGAGGTGCTGGTGGCGGCAGTGCAACCGGGTCTCGACAATCGCGAATCGGTGCAGGGCACGCTGGGTCGGCCCACGCTGATCAGCCAGTTTGGTGAGCCGGTGTGGTATTACATTTCCAGCCGGACCGAGCAGGCACCTTTCACCCGACCGCGCATCTCCAACCATCTGGTGCTGGCAATCCACTTTGACGAGGCGGGCAATGTGACTTCAGCTGAGCGCAGCGGCGTTGAGCGGGTCGTGCGGCTCGATCCCAATGGCGATTCCACGCCCACTTTGGGCCGCGACACCTCGCTGCTGGAAGATCTGTTCGGCAATATCGGCTCGGTCGGTGCGGCGGGCATGGGCGGGCAGGGCGGTGGCGCTCCGGGGAGCTGAGGCTTCTCGCGGGCGCTTGCAGCGGGGCCATAACCGCCCCATATCCGTTGCATGAGTAACAGCAATAACAGCCCCGGAACTGGCAATGGCCTGATCCAGTGGCATTCCACCACCATCGTCGGCGTGCGCCGCAATGGCAAAACCGTGATCGCTGGCGATGGCCAGGTGTCGATGGGCAATACGGTGATGAAGCCCAACGCCCGCAAGGTTCGTCGGCTGGGAAAAGACGCCCATGTGATCGCCGGTTTCGCCGGGGCCACCGCCGATGCTTTCACCCTGTTCGAGCGGCTGGAAAAGAAGCTGGAGGCCCATACTGGCCAATTGCTGCGGGCCGCGGTGGAACTGGCCAAGGACTGGCGGACTGACAAATATCTGCGCAACCTCGAAGCGCTGATGATCGTGGCTGACGCTGACGTGATGCTGGTGCTGACGGGCAATGGCGATGTGCTGGAGCCCGAGGCGCAGGGCGAAACGGTGATCGCGGCGATTGGCTCGGGCGGAAACTTTGCTTTGTCCGCCGCGCGGGCGCTGGTCGATTACGAGGACGATCCCGAAAAGATCGCCCGCCGCGCGATGGCGGTGGCGGCTGAGCTGTGCGTCTATACCAATGACCGGGTGACGGTTGAAACGATCTAAGCTACACTGGGCCGCTGACGGCGGGCGCTGGCTGGCTGGCGCTCAAACGCAGGGCAAGGTCGAGGCGATCCAGCCGCTGCGGTTCCTTGCGGCTTCAAGCGTGGCCATGGTCCACCTGGCGTTTTCCTTTTCCGACCATGTCGGACCGGGGCTGCATTTGCCGCCTGAAATCGGCAGGATCGCACAAGCGGCGGTGGCGCTGTTCTTCCTGATCTCGGGCTATTTCATGATCGTGTCCACGCGGCCCTTGTTCGGCAGCACCGGGGGCACGCGCCGCTTCTGGCTACGCCGCATGATCCGCATCGGGCCGCCATATTGGCTGGCGACCGCCGCGCTGGTGGGACTCTATCTGTGGCTGGACAAGCCGGTGGGCGCAGCTGATCTGCTCCAATCACTCCTGCTGTTGCCTTATTTCATGCCGGGTGAGCCCATGCCGCTGGTGCTGTTGTGGCCGGGATGGACGCTGTTTCACGAGATGGTGTTCTACCTTATTTTCGGGATCGGGGTTTCTTCCGGGCGCACCCGCACAGTGGCGATAAGCGTTGCAATCCTGGCGCTGCTGGTGATCGGCGGGATGGTTTTTGATCCGGCTTCGGCCGTTCTCGTCAGCCTGACCAGCCCGATCTGCTTGTTGTTTTTGGGTGGCATTGCGGTGGCGCTGTGGCACGAGGGTGGCGGCACCTTGCCGCCTGCGCTACGGTGGGCGATGGTGGCGGTGGCGATCCCGGCGCTGTGGTTGCTGGTTCAATCGACAACGCAAGATCGCGGCTTTGCCTATCTTGCCTGGTCGGGACTTCCGGCGCTGCTGGTGTTCCTGGCGGCCATGGGCGGACCGTTGAGAATACCCTGCTTCCGCGTGGCCGACCTTTTAGGCAATGCCAGCTATGCCATCTATCTGCTCCACGTGCCGATCGGCTGGCTGTGGGTCGCCTTCTATCCCGGCTTTTTGTATGGGCTGGGCCCGTGGTTCCACTTTGTCTCGCTGGTGGGGGCCACGCTGGTGGCGAGTGTGATGTTCTATGCGCTGGTGGAGCGGCCGCTGACCTGCTGGCTCAACGCCCGGCTGGTGCGCCCTTGAACGCGGAGCGATACTCGCCAAATAGACGGCAATGACCAATTTGACCGAAAACCTCACCCCAAAAGCCATCGTCGCCGCGCTCGATCTGCACATCATTGGCCAGGCCGATGCCAAGCGTGCGGTGGCCGTGGCTTTGCGCAATCGCTGGCGGCGCCAACGGCTTAGTGCTGATCTGCGCGATGAGGTGACGCCCAAGAACATCCTCATGATCGGCCCCACCGGCTGCGGCAAGACCGAGATCAGCCGCCGTCTGGCCAAGCTGGTCGAAGCCCCGTTCGTCAAGGTCGAGGCGACCAAGTTTACCGAAGTCGGCTATGTCGGGCGCGATGTCGAACAGATCGCCCGCGATCTGGTCGAAGACGCGATCCGGCTGGAAAAAGACCGCCGCCGCGAGGCCGTGCGCGAGGCCGCCAGCAAGGCGGCGATGGAGCGCCTGCTCAATGCGCTGGTGGGCGAAAGCGCCAGTGCCGCCACTCGCGAGAGCTTCCGCCAGCGGGTGGTCGAAAACGCCATGAACGACACCGAGGTCGAGATCGAGGTGGCCGATTTGGCAAGCGCTTCCATGGACATTCCGGGGATGCCCGGCGGCGCGACGATGATCAACCTGTCGGAAATGATGGGCAAGGCTTTCGGCGGCGCACCCAAGAAGCGCCGCAAGCTGAAAGTGCCCGAAGCGTGGGACCGGCTGGTCGATGAAGAAGCCGAAAAGCGCATGGATCAGGACGATGTCGCCCGCGTGGCCTTGGCCAATGCCGAGACCAACGGCATCGTGTTTCTGGATGAGGTCGACAAGATCGCGGTATCCGATGTCCGCGGCGGATCGGTCAGCCGCGAGGGCGTGCAGCGCGATCTGCTGCCGTTGATCGAGGGGACGACGGTGGCGACCAAATATGGCCCGATGAAAACCGACCACGTATTGTTCATCGCCAGCGGCGCGTTCCACGTTTCCAAGCCGAGCGATCTGCTGCCCGAATTGCAGGGCCGGCTGCCGATCCGGGTCGAGTTGAAAAGCCTGACCGAGGAGGATTTCGTCGCCATCCTGTCCGAAACCCGCGCCAACCTCGTCAGCCAGTATCAGGCGCTGTTGGCGACCGAGGAACTGACGGTGACGATGGATGAAGGCGCGATCCGCGAAGTCGCCAAGATCGCCGCCCAGGTAAACGAAAGCGTCGAAAACATCGGCGCGCGCCGCCTGCAAACGGTGATGGAACGCCTGTTCGAGGAACTCAGCTTCACCGCCGAGGACCGCAAGGGTGACAGCGTGGCGATCGATGCCGCCTATGTGCAGGGCCGACTGGCGGGGCTGGCGGGGAACGTCGATCTGAGCAAGTATATCTTGTGAGATGATCGTTGCGGCCACCGCACAGGACTTTGCCGCGCTGATCGCCGGCGAGCCGCCGCTGCCTTGGCGTTTGCCTCAAGGCAGCGCAATTGCGCCGCCCGAAGTTCTGTCGATGCTTGGCGGGCTGGCCGACACAATCCGGGCGGATTTCGATCCGACGGCATGGCTGATCATCGATGATGGCGCGGTGGTGGGGCTGATGTCGCTGGTGGTGCCCTATGCGCAGCGGACCATCCGTATCGGCTATGGTGTCGCACCCGATTTCAGCGGACGCGGTGTGGCCACAAGGGCGGTGGCCGAATTGCTCGCTTGGGTGCGCCTCGATCCACGGGTGGACCGGGTGACCGCCGAAACCTCGACCAGCAACATCGCCTCGCAGCTGGTGCTGACACGCAATGGCTTTGCCCGGATCGGCACGCGGTTCGATGAAGAGGACGGCGATCTGATCGTGTGGCAGGCGCTCACCGGCTGATCGCTCCCGAAAGTCCCCAGTCGATCCGCAACACCCGCTCGTCGAGCAGGGCAGGCTTGCCGCATGGGCTGGGGTTAGTTTACCATGAAACGAAATGCGCTTGTCGGGGACGGACGAACCATGAAATCGAAGCTGCTTGCCGCCTGCGCCATGATCGGCGCGCTGGCTTTTTCGCACCCGCTTTTGGCGCAAGAGAGCGAGTCAACCCTGGTCGCCCCGCCGATTGAATTCACCCAGTGGACATTGCCCAATGGCCTGACCGTGATCGCGGTGCCCGATCGCACCACCGCCACCGTCACCACCTCCATGTGGTATGAAGTCGGCTCCAAACTCGATCCCGAGGGCCGCTCGGGCTTTGCCCATCTGTTTGAACATATCCTCAGCCGCAAGACGGTGAACATGCCGTATAATATGATCAACGGGCTGACGGCGGATATCGGCGGCACGCGCAATGCCTCCAACGGCAGCGACCGGACCAACTATTTTGAGACCGTGCCAACCGAATATCTCGAAACCATGCTGTGGACCCACCGTGAGCGGATGGCCTTTCCGGTGGTCGATAGCGAAGTGTTCGAGACCGAGCGCGGGGTGGTGAAGGAAGAACTGCGGACCCGGGTGCTGGCCCCGCCCTATGGCATTTTCGGGCGGATCGTATTGCCCGAAGTGGTGTTCGACACGCTGCCGCAGCGCCGCCCGGGGATTGGCTCGATCGCGGAGCTGGATTCCGCTGTGCTCGATGATGCGCGGGCCTTCCACCAGGCCTATTACGGACCGGATACGGCAACGCTGATCGTGGCGGGCAATTTTGAGATGGCGGCCCTGCGCTCGCTGGTCGATGGCTATTTCAGTGATATCCCGCGCCGCGCCAATCCGGTCGATGTGGCGATTTCGGAGCGCGAGCTTCCGCGCTCGGCCCCGCGCACGGTCAATGCCCATGCGCCCAATGTGCCGCTGCCGCTGGCGGGAACCGTCTGGGCCGTGCCCGAGGCGGGCGATCCCGATATGGCGGTGCTCGAAGTGCTGGGCGCGATCATGGACGGGGGCGAGAACAGCCGCTTCAACACCGCCCTGATCCGCAGCGGCAAGGCGGTCGATGTCGAGATGATCGTCGATTTTTCCGAGGAAGGCGGCATGTTCGGCCACTTCGTAATCCTCAGTCCCACCGGCGATCTGGCGCAAGTGCAGGGCCTGCTCGATAGTGAAATGGCCCGGTTACGGGCTGAGGATGTGAGCGGCGCGGAATTGGCCGAGGCGCAGAACGAGCTGATTTCGGCTGCCCTTAGCGGCCGGGAAACCGCGCGCGGGCGGGCGTTTGAACTGGGCGAATATCTGGTTATGACGGGCGATCCCCATGCCGCAGACCTGCGTCTGGCGCAGATTGCAGCGGTGACTCCGGCTGATATTCAGCGGGTGGCGCGTGGCCTGCTGGCACCAGAGCTGCGCGTTGACTTGACCTATAGTCGCGGGCCCCATGATCCAGCAGAATATGCCAATCCGCTGCCGATGCCGACCTTCCGCAGCCTTCCGCCCGCCGTCGGTGCGCCGCGCTCGGTGCTGCCCGAAGGTGTTCGGCAAGCACCGCCACCGCCGGGTGAGCGGCCTGCCGTTGTCGCTCCGCAACTGGCCCGCCATGCGCTGGATAACGGGATGCAGGTGATCGCCGCGCAAACCGGCGACGTGCCGGTGGCGACGCTCTCGATCCTGTTTCCCGGCGGCAGCGCCAGCGACAACCGGGCGCACGCGGGCCTTGCCAATTTCGCCGCAGGTCTGGCCAATCGCGGCACTGCGAGCCGCAGCGCGATTGGAATTGCCGCGCAGCTCGAAAGCCTTGGTGCCAGCATGGAGGCATCGGCGCGCAGCGATGGCACGGTGTTCTCGCTCAGCGCCCCCAGTGCCAATCTGGCAGCGGCAGGCGCAGTGCTGGCCGATGTGATCCGCCACCCGGCTTTCCCGGCGGATGAAGTTGCGCGCGAGCGCGATCGGGCAATCGAGGGGCTGCGCAGCGCCTACAGCGATCCCGCCGCACTCGCATCGATGGCCTTGCGCCCGGCACTCTACGGCGATGCGCCTTATGGCAATGTCACCGCTGGCACGCCGCAAAGTCTCGCCGCCATGACCGAGGGTGAATTGGCCGCCCATGCCGCCGCCTGGTGGCAGCCGGCAGCAGCGCAAGTGGTGGTTACCGGCGGGATTGCTCCGGCTGAGGCCTTTGCGCTGGTCGACCGCCTGTTTGGTGACTGGAGCGTGGCCACCGCGCCACCGCTCGCGCCCGATCATCCCGCAGGCGATCCGCAACCCGTGCGGACCATCGTAATCGACATGCCCGAGGCCGGGCAGGCGGCAGTCTATCTGGTCGGGCGCGGGCCAGAACGCGGCGATGCGGCCTATTATCCGGCGGACCTGGCCAATGCCGTGCTCGGCGGTGGATCAAATGGGCGGTTGTTTGAAG
>CAMDSM010000083.1 GCA_945906905.1 Altererythrobacter xiamenensis
TAAATTCTCTACGCACCGCTTTCCCGCGGCCTTTCCTTTCGCTAGTCCCGACAGCATGAATAGCCCTCCCCCGGCACTTAGTATCAATTGTTCCCTTTCCGGCAAGCGCTGGCAATGGCTGGGCGGAAATATGCAGTTGACCGGCGGTGCCGGTGACGCCTTCGGTGAGGAGGGCGAAGCAATAGTTACACAGTTGTTGTTGGCGCGCGGTGTGTCGCCTGCCGATGTGCCGCTCCATCGCGATCCCAGCCTGCGCGCCTTTCTGCCAAACCCTTCGGCCTTCGCCGATATGGACCGCGCCGCCGAGCGAATTGCCCAGGCCGTAATTGCGCGCGAAAACATGACCATCTACGGCGATTACGACGTGGATGGGGCGACAAGCAGCGCGCTGCTGATCCGGTTGATGCGGATGTTGGGTCATGATGCAGGCCATTACATACCAGACAGGTTGCTCGAAGGTTACGGCCCATCTGGGGAAGCCCTCGTAAGGCTGGGGCAAGCAGGGTCGAGCCTGGTGGTCACCGTCGATTGCGGGGCGATGGCGCATCAGGCGCTGGGCGCGGCGCACGATGCCGGGATCGATGTGATCGTGGTCGATCATCACAAGTGCTCGCCCGAACTGCCGAGGGCCTTCGCGCTGGTCAATCCCAACCGGCTGGATGAGAGCGATCTGGCCGCCGCGCACGGTCATCTGGCCGCGGTGGGCGTGGCTTTCCTGCTGGCGGTGGCAGTGGTGCGAACATTGCGGCAGCGCGGTTATTTCGCGGATCGCAAGGAGCCGGACCTGCTGAGCCTGCTCGATCTGGTGGCGCTGGGCACGGTGGCCGATGTCGCGGCCATTCGCGGGCTCAATCGGGCCTTCGTGGCGCAGGGGCTGAAGGTAATGGCGCATCGCCGTAATGTCGGCATGGCCGCGCTGATCGACGCCGCCCGACTGACCCGCTCGCCCACTTGCAGCGATCTGGGCTTTGCGCTTGGGCCGCGCATCAATGCCGGGGGCCGCGTGGGCGAGGCGACGCTGGGCGTGCGGCTGCTGACCACCGAGGATCCGGACGAGGCTGCGAACATCGCCGCCCAACTCTCGCGCCTGAACGAGGAGCGGCGCGGGATTGAGGCGGTGGTGCAGGAAGCAGCCGAGGCGCAGCTGCCCGGCCAAGCCAACCGCGCGGTGCAGATCGTGGCCGGGCATGGCTGGCATCCTGGAGTGATCGGGATTGTTGCTGGTCGAATCAAGGAAAAGACCGGCAAGCCCGCCATCGTCATCGCGCTGGACAGGGAGACTTCGCAAGGCAAAGGATCGGGCCGCTCGATTGCCGGGGTCGATCTGGGTGCAGCGATCATCGGCGCGGCTGAGGGCGGCCTGCTGGTGGCGGGCGGCGGCCATGCGATGGCGGCGGGACTGACCATCGACGAGGCGCGGCTGGATGAATTTGCCGCCTGGCTGGAGGATCGACTGGAAGGCCCGGTCGCCAAGGCCAGCGGCGCTCAGGTGCTCAAGCTCGATCTGGCGCTGGCACCACGCGGGCTCAATCCGGCGCTGGTAGAGGTGCTGGAGAGGGCCGGGCCGTTTGGCGTGGGCTGGCCGGGGCCGCGAATTGTGGTCGGGCCGGTGCGGTTGGTGAAGGCCGATGTGGTTGGCACCGATCATCTGCGGCTGATCGCGGCGGGAGATGATGGCGCATCGTTCAAGGCCATCGCCTTTCGCGCGGCGGAGACGACGCTGGGGCAGACCTTGCTGCACGGCACACGCGGCCGAAAACTGTGGCTGGCGGGCCGCGCCAAGATCGATGACTGGGGCGCGCGCCCCGCTGCCGAACTCCATCTCGAGGACGCCGCTTGGGCCGACTAAGGGCGCGCTGAATCAAACCACCCCACAGCAGGGCTTGACCACCGCCCCCCGCCCCCCTAAGTGCGCCGCTCGCCTCCTGTGAGGCCCCATCGTCTAGCGGTTAGGACGCGGCCCTTTCACGGCTGAAACACGGGTTCGATTCCCGTTGGGGTCACCACCGGCGGGCAATTTGCCAGCCGCCCACAAGCTGCGGCAAAATGTCTGGGCAATGGCCCCTTCGTCTAGCGGTTAGGACGCGGCCCTCTCACGGCTGAAACACGGGTTCGATTCCCGTAGGGGTCACCAGTCATCTAACTGGCCAATCACCCAACCGATCACATCGATATGACAACCGCTTTTGCCAGTAGCGGGCCTGCGCGCTTGTGTTTATGGCCGCCATTATGGACAGGCGTTTCATTCCAGTCGGGGGATTCGTCATTGCCTTGCTGACAGGCGTGGTGCTGGCTTTTGCCGGGATTGACCTGTTGCTGGTGGCTGGCATCGTGCTGGTGTGGTGCGCCTCATTCTGGCTCGCCATGCCCCCGCCGCAACCCCCTGCCCCGGCAAAAGTCGAAGGTGTGCAACTGACCCGATCCGGGATGCACGATCTGATCGAGCATTCGGGTCTGCCGATGCTGATGCTCGATGGCAATCGCATCATTGTGGCCAATCAGGCCGCGCGGGAGGCGATCGGCGCGCATATCGTCGGCCAGGATGCGCGCGTGGCCCTGCGTCATCCGGCGGCGGTCGACCTGCTCGGCCGCCCCGGTGGTGGTAGCACCACGGTGCAGGGCCTGACCGGGCCGCGCAGCAACTGGCAGATGACCTGCCAGCCGATTGACGAGCGCTATTGCCTGATCGAACTGGTCAACCGCACCTCTGAAGCCGATGTCAGCCGTGCGCATACCGATTTTGTCGCCAATGCCAGCCACGAACTGCGCACGCCGTTGTCCTCGATCATCGGCTATATGGAGACGCTGGCGGAACCCGAGGCCGAGATACCGCAGCCCCAGGTCGAGAAATTCTATGCCACGGTGCTGCGCGAGGCACGGCGGCTGCAAACCCTGGTCGATGATCTGATGTCGCTAAGCCGAGTCGAAGCGGAAAAGCACGATCAGCCGCGCGAAAAGCTCGATCTGGGACAGATTGTGCGCCAGTCGGCCCGCGATGGGGCTGGTGCCGAGCGGGTGCAACGGGTCCATTTCGAGCTCCCGCCAGAGGATGTGGCCATCCGCGGTGACCGCAATCAGATCGAACAATTGGTCCGCAATCTGGTGGATAATGCCCTGAAATATGGCGCCCCGGATCAACCCGTGACGGTTTCACTCACATTCGTTGAGCGCGACATGGTGTTGCTGGCGGTGCAGGATCGCGGCGAAGGCATCGCGCCCGAACATCTGCCGCACCTCACCCGCCGCTTCTATCGCACCGATCCCAGCCGCAGCCGCGCGGCGGGTGGCACCGGGCTTGGGCTGGCGATTGTGAAGCACATCGTGGAGCGCCATCGCGGGCGGCTGGATTTCACCAGCACGCAAGGGATTGGCACCACGGTCAGCGTCCGCCTGCCACTCTATAGCGAATAGGTGGCGTCTGCTTTGTGACAAGTCTTCTGTGGAAACTGTCACAAAAGTGCAAAACAACGGACATAGGGGAGCCCTATTATTGTCACATATTGGACAGAATCGGGAGCTCAGATGAAGAAATTGCTATTCGCTTCGCTTATCGCCAGCACCGCGCTGGTGGCCCCTGCGGTGCAGGCCCAAGACGCCGAAGTGGTCGCGCTGCGCGCCCAGATCGATGCATTGCAGGCGCAAATCGCGCAAATGTCGGCCCGGCTCGATCAGGTGGAGGTCGAGGCTGCCGAAACGCAGGCGGCGGTTGTAACCAATGCTGCGGCGGTTCCGGTGGCTGCTGCTACAGCGCCGACGATCACTTTCAGCGGTGCGCCTGAAATCGAGGCCGATGGTGGCTGGTCATTCAAGCCGATCGGTCGTGTGCAGGTGGATGCCGGCATGCTCAATCTTCCTGAAGCGCTTGGTCGCAACGATGGATTCGGCAGCGAAGTGCGCCGCGCCCGGTTGGGTGTGGAAGGCGAAATTCCCGGTGGATTTGGCTATAAGGTAGAGGTTGAATTCGCGGGCGGCACGACCGAGCTTTATGATGCATTGCTATCATACAAGGACGACGGGCTGACCATCACCGCTGGTCAGCACAACAATTTCCAATCGATGGAAGAGCTCACCAGCAGCCGCTGGTCCAGTTTTATCGAGCGCGCCGCTTTTACCGATGCTTTCGGCTTTGAGCGCCGACTTGGTGTTTCGGCGCAGTATTCCAGCGGGCCGTTGCTCCTTCAGGGTGGCGTGTTCTCCGACAATGCCACTGCGCTACCCAGCGAAAATTGGGGCATGGATGGACGCATGGTCTACGCCCCTCGGCTAGGAAGCACCCAGCTGCATCTGGGTGGTTCGATCCACTTCAACAATTTGGCTACCGGCGGCACGGTCCGTTATCGCCAGCGTCCTCTTGTGCATTTTACCGCTGAGCGCCCGGTCGCCACCCCCACGCTGGCAGCTGACAGTGAATTGGGCTTCGGCCTTGAGGCTGCGCTCGTTTCCGGACAATTCCACGCCGCTGCCGAAACCTATTGGCAGAATGTGAACATTCCCAGGTCCACCGTTGATCCGGGCTATTTCGGCGGATTTGTCGAAGTCGGTTATTTCCTCACCAGCGGTGACAAGCGCGGCTATCGCGGTGGGCGCTGGGATCGCACCCGCCCGGCCAATCCGGTTGATGAAGGCGGTTTGGGCGCGTGGCAGATTAACCTGCGGTATGACATGCTCGACCTCAACGATGGCGCGCTGCGCGGCGGCACACAGGACGGTTTCTTCGCCTCGCTGGTGTGGGTGCCGACCGATTATACCCGCCTGATGCTCAACTATGGCCGCCTTTATTATGACGACGCCGTGCTGGCCCTGCCCGGCAATGACCGCAGCTGGAGCGCAGATGTGCTGGGCCTGCGCGGGCAGATCGACTTCTGACCACCAATACTGCGTGATATGTCCAAAACGTGTCACGAACCTGTCTCTTTTGCGTAATAGCGGGCCTTTAGTCTCATCCCTCAAGTGAAGTGGAATTGATCATGACCAATGTTTTCAAGTTTGCCACAGTTGCCCTTGGTGCACTCAGCCTTGTCGCTTGCGGCAGCGGTGACAGCGCCGCCAGCGGAGGCCAGGCGATTCGCGCCGTCGGCTCTTCTACCGTCTATCCTTTCGCCACCGTCGTGGCCGAAACCTTCAGCCGCAACTTTCCCGATTTTGCCGCGCCGCTGATCGAAGGCAATGGCACGGGTGCGGGCATCGCGCTGTTCTGCGAAGGTGCAGGCGCCGATACGCCCAGCATGGCCCATGCCTCGCGCCGGATGAAGCAGGATGAATTTGAAACCTGCACCGCCAATGGCGTCACCAACATCACCGAGATCCAGGTTGGCCTTGATGGCATCGCATTCGCTTCGGCGCAGGGCGGCTTGCAAATGAACCTTTCGCCCGAGATCGTTTATCGCGCGCTGGCCGCCAATCCGTTTGGTCAGCCGCAGACCGCCGATAGCTGGAACGATGTCGATCCCTCGCTGCCTGATCTGCCGATCCTGGTCTATGGCCCGCCGTCCACCTCGGGCACGCGCGATGCTATGAAGGAGCTGGTGCTCGAAGCTGGTTGCAAGACCGATCCGGCAATGGCCGCGCTGAAGGAAACCGACGAGGATCGCTACAAGCAGATCTGCACCGAAGTGCGCGATGACGGCGCCTATGTCGATCAGGGCGAGCAGGACAATCTGATCGTCCAGAAGATCGAGGGCAATCCCAATGCTGTCGGCGTGTTCGGCTATTCCTATCTCGAAGAAAATGCTGACCGGGTGCAGGGCCTGACCATGAACGGTGTTGCCCCGACCTATGAAAACATCGCCAGCTTCACCTATCCCGGTGCTCGCCCGCTCTATGTCTATGTCAAGAAGGATCACGTTGATGCCGTTCCCGGCCTGCGCGAATTTCTTGCCACATGGGCTGAAAGCTGGGGAGTGGGCGGCGTGCTGGCGCAGATCGGTCTTGTCGCCAGCCCTGATGACGTTATGGCCCGCAGTGCTGCTGCCGTAACGGACCTTCCGGTGCTGACTGCTGCCGATTTCGAATAGGAACTAGGTCCGCGTAATGTCATCAGCCATACCGCTCCTCCTCGCCATTGGGCTTGGGCTTGCCGGCTGGCTGGTGGCGCGCGCGCGCGCCTGGCGTTTCAAGAGCACTGCGGCTCAGGGCCGCCTGCCCTCGCTGCCGATCTATCATGCCTGGTATGCCGGGCTGTGGATCGGCGGCCCGGTGCTGGTTTTCGCCGCCATCTGGATCGCCATTTCCGGCAATCTGGTGCTGCAGCATGTCTTGTCTGGCCCGGCAGCATCGGCCCTGCCCGCCTTTGGAATGCGCCGCGATGCGATCCTGAACGAAGCGCGCAATGTCGCCAGCGGTTTTGCCGACCGCGTGCTGATCCCCGAGGCGCAAGGGCTGGTTGAACCGTTTCGCGAAGCGGCGGCCCTCTACAGCTGGATCGGTATTGCCGTGGCGCTGGTGCTTGGGCTGGCAGGCGGACTATGGGCATTCACCCGGCTGAAGCCCGATTTCGCTGCCCGCGCCCGGGTGGAAGGCGGCGTATTGTTCGTGCTGTTCCTCGCCTCGCTGGTGGCGATCCTCACCACTTTCGGCATATTTGTGACCCTGGTGTTTGAGACGGTGCGCTTCTTCGGCATGGTATCACCCATTGATTTCCTGTTCGGCACCCACTGGGGGCCAGACCCGATGGCCAATGCAGCCACCACCGATGGCAGCCGCTATGGCGCGATCCCATTGTTCTGGGGCACGATCTTCATCGGCGCGATCATCGCCATGATCGTTGCCATCCCGCTGGGGCTGATGAGCGCGATCTACCTCACCCAATATGCCGATCCGCGCGCGCGCAAATGGATCAAGCCCGCGCTGGAGATTCTCGCGGGCGTGCCGACGGTCGTCTATGGCTATTTCGCCGCGCTGACGGTGGCCCCGGCGATCCGCGACATGGCCCTGGCTGTGGGCATTTCTAACGCATCGAGCGAGAGCGCACTGGCGGCCGGCATGGTGATGGGCATCATGATCATCCCGCTGGTCTCGTCACTGGCCGACGATTCCATCACCGCCGTGCCGCAAGCGATGCGCGATGGATCGCTGGCGATGGGGGCGACCAAGAATGAAACGATCCGCCGCGTGCTTATTCCTGCCGCACTGCCCGGCATCGTTGCGGGCATTATGCTGGCGGTCAGCCGCGCGATTGGTGAAACGATGATCGTGGTGATGGCAGCAGGTGCTTCGGCCAATCTCACCGCCAATCCGTTCGAGGCGATGACCACGGTCACTTTCCAGATCGTGGCCATGCTGACTGGCGAGGCGAGCCTTGAACATCCCGCCACACTCAGCGCCTTTGCGCTGGGCTTCGTGCTGTTCATCATCACGCTGGTGCTCAACATTGCCGCGCTGCGCGTGGTCAAGAGGTTCCGCGAAGCCTATGACTGATCCCGCCGCCCACGACGACAGGCCAATCATCGCGCCCACCCGCACGCCCGCATTCGAGGCGCGGTTGAAGCAGCGCTATGCTGCCGAGCGGCGCTTCAAGGCTGCGGGCATGACCGCTATCGGCTTTTCGGTGGCGGTGCTGATTTTCCTGCTGGGCACCATGCTGATGAACGGCCTGGGCGGCTTTCAGCGCACGGTGTTCGATGTGCCGGTGGATTTCAGCCGCATGTCGCTGACCGTGCTCGACACCGAGAATGACGGCGCTGCCGTCCGCGCCTTGCAATCGCAGGGCCTGCCCGAAATCGTGCAATTCGCCGCCGAAGAAGCGCTTGGGGTTGAGGCAGCGGCGCAGGTCAATGCCGAAGCCTGGCGCGATGTCGCAGCCGAGCTGGTGGCCGATCCCACGCTGCTGCGTACCGGCGGCACCTTCGCCCTGCCGACAACAGAGGATCTGGCCTCTGCCTATGCCGGAGACGGTCAGGCCGCCTTGCAGCCGCTGGCGCGCGATCTGTCCGAGCGGGGCCTGCTGCACAACACATTCGACAGCGGCTTCCTCAGCCGGTCAGACGCGACCGATCCGCAGCTTGTGGGCATCTGGGGGGCGCTCAAGGGCTCGATCCTGACGATGGTCGTCACGCTGCTGCTGGCCTTCCCGATCGGCGTGTTGGCCGCGCTCTATCTGGAGGAATATGCCCCGCGCAACCGCTGGACCGATCTGATCGAGGTGTCGATCAACAATCTGGCCGCAGTGCCATCGATCATCTTCGGCCTGCTGGGACTGGCGGTGTTTTTGGCATTGTTCCCCGGCATGCGCTCGGCCCCGTTGGTGGGTGGGATGACCTTGGCCTTGATGACGATGCCCGTGATCGTGATTTCCGGGCGCAATGCGATCAAGGCGGTGCCGCCATCGATCCGCGACGGTGCCTTGGCCATCGGCGCCAGCCCGGTGCAGGTGGTGTTCCACCATGTGCTGCCGCTGGCCATGCCCGGCATTCTTACCGGCACCATCATCGGCATGGCCCGCGCCTTGGGCGAGACTGCGCCGCTGCTGCTGATCGGGATGCGCGCCTTTGTCTCAACTCCGCCTTCTGGATTTACCGACAATGCCACGGTGCTGCCGATGCAGATCTATCTGTGGTCTGACCAGATTGACCGCGGCTTTGTTGAACGCACCAGCGCGGCGATTATCGTGCTATTGATATTCCTCCTCATGATGAATGGCCTAGCCATCTATCTGCGCAACAGGTTCGAGAAGAAATGGTAACTGATGTGAACCAGCCCACCGAAACATCTGAAAGCGCGCCAAAAATCCGTGCTACCGATGTGTCGGTGTTCTATGGTGCAAAGAAAGCGATCGATCAGGTTTCAATCGATATTCACACCGAACACGTCACCGCTTTCATCGGCCCGTCGGGCTGCGGCAAGTCCACCTTCCTTCGCACTTTCAACCGCATGAATGACACGATCGCCGCCGCCCGCATGGAAGGCTCGATTGAGCTGGATGGTGAGGATATCTACCAATCGGGGATGGATGTGGTGCAATTGCGCGCCCGCGTGGGGATGGTGTTCCAGAAGCCCAACCCCTTCCCCAAGACGATCTATGAGAACATCGCCTACGGTCCGCGCATCCACGGACTTGCGCAGAGCAAGGGCGAGATTGATACTATTGTCGAGAAAAGTCTGCGCCGCGCCGGCCTTTGGGAAGAAGTGAAGGATCGGCTGGAAGATTCAGGCACCGCGCTTTCGGGTGGCCAGCAACAGCGGCTATGCATCGCCCGCGCCATCGCAGTCGATCCCGAAGTGATCCTGATGGACGAGCCGTGCTCCGCGCTCGATCCCATCGCCACCGCCAAGATCGAGGAATTGATTGACGAATTGCGTGGCCGCTATGCCATAGTGATCGTCACCCATTCGATGCAGCAGGCGGCCCGCGTATCGCAGCGCACGGCCTTTTTCTACCTTGGTAATCTGGTGGAATACGGACATACATCAGACATATTCACCAACCCCCGGGAAAAGCGCACCCAGGATTACATTACAGGCAGGTACGGCTGATGGCAGAGCATACGGTCAAGGCGTTCGATGAGGACATCACCCGGCTGCGCGGACTGATCGCCGAGATGGGCGGGCTGGCCGAACTCGGCATCCAGCAGGCGATGGAAGCGATCATCACCGGCGACGAGGATCTGGCCCAGCAGGTGGTGGAGCGTGACAAGAAGCTCGATGCGCTGGAATCCGAGGTTGATGCCATGGCCATCCGCGTGCTCGCCCTGCGCGCGCCGATGGCGGATGACCTGCGGGAGATTATCGCCGCACTCAAGATTGCCGGGGTGATCGAACGGATCGGTGACTATGCCAAGAACATCGCCAAGCGCACCGGGCGGATCGAAGGCCGCGCCCGCTTTGAACCGCTGACTTTGTTGCCCGCGATGGCCGATGTCGCCGCCGAAATGGTCCACGACGTGCTCACCGCATATGCCGCGCGCGATCCCATTGTGGCGCGTGAGGTGATCGCACGCGATGCCAAGGTCGATGCATTTTACGACAGCCTGTTCCGCAATCTGGTGAGCTATATGGTCGAGAACCCGGCCACTATCAGCAGCGCGGCGCAATTGCTGTTCGTGGCCCGTAATATCGAGCGGATCGGCGATCACGCCACCAATGTCGCCGAGCTGGTGCACTTCGTTGCGCTGGGCACCTACCCCAATGAAATTGAGCGTTGAAACAATTCTGACGCAAATTTGACATATGACAGTGCCGACTGAAGGGGGCGGAACCTGCCGCCCTGAAGGAAACCGCTGATGTCCGCGCCTAAATTGCTGCTGGTTGAAGATGATATGGCTCTGGCCGAGTTGCTCGAATATCGCTTCGAGAACGAAGGCTATGATGTCCGCGTAACCGCCGATGGCGAAGAAGCCATGGTTATGGCCGCCGAAAATGCACCCGATCTGGTGATCCTCGACTGGATGATCGAGGGGATCAGCGGGATCGAGGTCTGCCGCCGCCTGCGCCGCAACAAGGAAACCGCCCACGTTCCGATCATCATGCTGACCGCGCGTGAGGGTGAGGATGATCGGGTGCGCGGGCTGGAAACTGGCGCCGATGACTATGTCACCAAGCCCTTCTCGCCACGCGAATTGCTCGCCCGCGTCGCCGCTGTGCTCCGCCGCGTGCGCCCGGCGCTGGCGGGGGAGGCAATCGAGGCGGGCGATCTGCGGCTCGATCCGGTGGCGCACCGGGTGGAACGGCGCGGTCGGCAGCTGCAGATCGGCCCGACCGAATATCGCCTGATTAAATTCTTCATCGAACATCCGCGCCGGGTGTTCTCGCGCAACCAGCTGCTCGATGCCGTATGGGGCAATGGCAGCGAGATCGAGGAACGCACGGTGGACGTCCACATCCGCCGCCTGCGCAAGGCCATCGCCATCGACAACGCCCGCGATCCGATCCGCACGGTGCGCTCGGCGGGATATGCGCTGGAGCCGGTTTAGGGCAGCCCCACCTCAATGAAAATCGCGTGACTTGGGAATAATCCGGGGAATAATCCGCACGTCGCGCGGGTGGCTGCGGTTGGGCATATCGGCCCCCATATCATCGGCCAGTTGATGCAGGTCAGCCGTGGCATCGCGCAAGTGCTGGGCGATGACGTGGATCACCTCGTCATCATGCTCCACCCGCCCGCGTACTTCCAGCAGCCGCGCGCCCATCACCACCTTGCGCTGCTTCTCTTTCAGGTCAGGCCAGACGACCAGATTGACCACCCCGGTCTCGTCCTCCAGCGTCAGGAACACCACGCCCTTGGCGCTGCCGGGGCGCTGGCGGATCAATACTACACCCGCCACCTGCACCTGTGAGCGAGAGGGCCGCTGGCGCAGATCGCAGGCGCGCACAAACCCGCGCTCACCCAATGACGCGCGCAGGAAAGCCAGCGGATGGGCCTTCAGCGAGAGGCGGGTGGTCTGATAATCGGTCACCACTTCCTCGGACAATGGCATGACGGGCAGCACGGCGCGGTGTTTTTCCTCACCTTCGTCTCGCGCAGCGGCATGGGTGAACAACGGCAGATCGGGCGCGGCGATCAGGCTGCGCGCATCCCACAGCGCTTGGCGCCGGGTGAGGCCTATCGAGCCGAAGGCGTCGGCGCT
>CAMDSM010000084.1 GCA_945906905.1 Altererythrobacter xiamenensis
GCAGGCGGTGTTGAACGGCTATCTGTTTACGGGCCTGTGCCTTGCAGGCGTGGTGATCGGCCTGCTGGTGCTGGCGGTCTATGCCCGCCGCCTGCAGGCCGAACAGGCTACCGTCCGGAATGCGGTGCAGTGACCAATCTACGCAACACTCCGCTGAGAAGCCTCGCCGCCAATTCTCCCAGCCGTCGGGCCAACTGGAAGGCGCTGGGACTGTCGGCCGAGGACATGCTCAAGCCCAAGATCGCGGTGATCAATTCGTCCAGCGAGCTGGCGATCTGCTATGCCCATCTGGATGGTATCGCCAAGATCGTGAAGGAGGAAATTCGCCGCGCGGGCGGGATTCCATTTGAAGTGCGCACCGCCGCGCCATCTGATTTCATCACCGGAGCGAACAAGGGCGGCAGCTATATTCTGGCGGGCCGAGACATCATCGCCAATGATATCGAGGTGCAGGTCGAAGCCGCCCTGCTCGATGGCATGATCTGCCTGACCAGCTGCGACAAGACCCCGCCGGGCCATCTGATGGCAGCGGCACGGCTCAACATTCCGACCATTCTGGTGATCGGCGGCTATCAGCAGGCGGGCGAGATTGATGGCCAGCCGGTGGATGTGGAGGATGTCTGGTCGGGCCAAATCGGTGAGCGGTTCGGTGCGCAGCCCAAGTTCCCGGTGGCCGAGATGGCCGAAAACGCAATCATGGGCCCCGGCGTCTGCGCTGGCATGGCCACGGCCAACACCATGCATTGCGTGGTCGAGGCACTGGGCATGGCCCTGCCCGGCCACGCGCCGGTGCGCGGCAACAGCCCCAAGATGCAGGCCAACGCGCGCGAGGCGGCGCGGCGTATCGTCGCAATGGTGGCCGAAGATCTGAAGCCGCGTTCGATCCTGACCGAGGGCGCCTTCCGCAACGCCGTGGCCACCGTGCTGGCGGTGTCGGGCAGCATCAATGCGATCAAGCATTTGCAAGCCACCGCCGTGGAAGCTGAGATGGACCTCGATATCTTCGCCCTGTGGGAGGAGATGAGCGATGTGCCGGTGCTGGCCGCCGTGCGTCCCACCGGCGCGGTGCGGATCGAACAGTTCGAGGATGCTGGCGGCGCGCGGGCGGTGTTGAAGCGCCTTCTGCCGCGAATTTCGGGCGATGCCCTCACCTGCTCCGGCAAGACTTTGGCCGAGAATTTGGCCGACTACGAAATCGAAGGCCCCGAGGTGATCCACCCGATGGACAACCCCATCGGCAAAGGCCCCGCCATCGCCATCCTCACCGGCACGCTGGCCAGCAGCGCCGTGGTACGGTTGGGCATCCGGGATGGGAGCCGCCCGGAGGAATTCTCCGGCCCCGCCCGCGTGTTCGAGAGCACGGTGGATTGCATGCAGGCCATCGAGGACCGCGTGGTCCAACCCGGCGATGTGGTGATCGCCCGCAACCAGGGCCTCAAAGGCGGCCCGGCGATGGGTGGCAGCGCCTCGGTCATCTTGTTCGCGCTCGATGCAGCGGGTCTGGCCAAGACCACCGCGTTTGTTACCGATGGGCAATTGTCGGGGCTGTGTTTGAAAGGCCTGACCGTGGCCGAAGTCTCACCCGAAGCAGCCACCGGCGGGCCAATCGGCAAGGTCCGCAATGGCGACTTGGTGCGGATTTCGGTTGCGGGGCGCTCGATTGATATCGACGTTTCGGCGGCGGAATTGGCGGCGCGCGAAGGGCCGGGGTATTGCACGCCCGCAACCGGCTATCTGGCGAACTTCCGCGAGGTGGTGCGCCCGCTGGAAACGGGCGGTGTCCTCCTGCCCCTGAAGGACTGAACGGCAGCCATGTTCATCGATCTTCCCCGCGCGCGCATTTTCTTCGACGTGGTCGGCGCGCAACTCGCGCCCGGCGCTGAGGGCATGGTCGAGCGCCCGACATTCATCGTGCTCCACGGCGGACCGGGCTTCGATCACTCCACCTTGCGCCCCTATTTTGACCGTTTCGCCGATACCCATCAGGTCATCTATATCGACCATCGCGGCAATGGCCGTTCCACCGGCGATTTTGCCGATATGACGCTCGACCGCTGGGCCGATGATATCGCCGATTTCTGCAAGGCGCTGGGGATCATCCGGCCGGTGGTGCTGGGCCAGTCGTTCGGCGGAATGGTGGCGATGCACTATGCCGCGCGTCATCCCGATGGCCCAACCAAGCTGATCCTCTCCAGCACCGCTGCACGGATGCGCTATGACGTGACATTGGAGGTGTTCGCACGGCTGGGCGGGGATGAGGCCGTGGCAGTGGCGCGGGCAAACCTTGATAACCCCTCCACCGAGACCTTCGACGCCTACACCAGGGTCTGCCTGCCGCTCTACAATCCCAACCCAGCGCCTGATGCCGCCGCCGCCATGAACCGCGCGATCCGCAAACAGGATGTCACCATCCACTTCTTCAAAAACGAACTGCGCGACATGGACCTGCGCCCCGCGCTATCCGCCATCCAATGCCCGGTGCTGGTCATCGCCAGCGGCCACGATCCGATCACGCCAGTGATATGCGGCGAAGAACTGGCCGAGGCGATTGGCGAGCGGGCGCGGCTGGAGGTGTTTCCCGATTGCGGCCACGGCAGCTATCGCGATGATCCGGTGGGGACGGAGAAGGTGCTGCGGGGGTTTCTGGCGGGGTAGGGGCGCACAAAAGCGCCAGAAGTTCCCCCCTTGAAATTTCCCCACCCCATCCCTATATCCCAGCCGCTTACGTCGTGTGCGACGGATATCGGGTAGCCTCAACTCTTCTCCTTGTCCCTTTCTAGCCTCTCATAGCCGGGATGCGCCAACCTTGGTGTATGCCCGTCATACTATCGGACAAAGGATACCCAATATGACCATCGGAACCGTAAAATTCTTCAACCCTGACAAGGGCTTCGGCTTCATTGCGCCTGAAGGCGGCGGGGATGATGCATTCGTGCATATCTCGGCTGTGGAACGTGCCGGAATGCGCACCCTGGATAAGGACCAGCGCGTTTCGTATGATCTGGAAAAGGATCAGCGCGGAAAGACTTCGGCTGTGAACCTCGCGAACGCTTAACCAGCGTTTGCCTGACGGCACAAACAAGGGTGCGGGCGGCCTCGGCTTCCCGCACCCTTTTGTTTTGTGTGGCTCCTACCTGGCCACATCATCCCCCAGATGCGCGCCTTGCGCCCGCAGCACCTTGCGGATCTCGGCCACCGGCACCGCCCTTGGCTGCACGCCCAGGTCCGCCGCCAGCGCCGCGCCCACGCCGGCGGCATGGCCCGTCAGCCAGCATTGCGGGATTTCGCGCATGAAGCCGTGGCTGTTGGCGTCGCAGCTGATATGCCGTCCTCCCACCAGCAGGCCGTCGAGGTGGCGCGGCACAAGGGCACCGAAAGGCACCGAGACGACTGGAAACTTGGGGCTGATCGAGGGGGAAATGCCCACCTCATCGGCCCGCGCAAGCCCCGCACCCCAATCCTTGCGCTCGATCCGCGCCAGCCCCGCCAGCCGCCGCGTATGGCGCACCCCCAGCTGCTGCGCGCTCTGCAAGGAATAGACGCCTTCGAAGCCGGGCGCGTGTTTGCGGAAGAACTGACAGTGGCCCTCCATCAAGCGGTGGCTGCGGATTTCGACCTCGGTCTGATCGTCGACATCGAGCGCTGACAGCCCGCTTTGGCGCGGCCCCAGGAACAGCGCGATATCGGGCCGCCAGCTGACATAGGGCGTCTGGAAATAGCCCAGCTCAGCCCGTCCGCGCTCCATGAATTCGCGCAATTCGTCGAGATGGTGGACCTTCCAGTCGATCCAGCGGTCCATGTTGACCCCGCCCAAAACCCAAGCGGTGTTCATCGAATGGTGGACATCGCCCTCCTCGATATCGGTATCAAACTCGGCCCCGGCGCGGGCAAACATGTCGCCATCGCCAGTGGTATCGATCACCACCTTGGCCAGCAGCGCATTGCGGCCTGCCTTGCTTTCAAAAATCACGCCTTTGGCCGCGCCATCTTCCACCAAGGGCCGCGCGGCCCAGGCGTGAAAGACGATCCGCACGCCCGCCTCCAGCAGCATCTCCTGATTGTTGAGCTTCATCCGTTCCGGGCACAGCGTGGGTGCCCACTGCACGATGCCGTGGAAGGCACTGGTGCGGTTGCGCCAATATTCGAACTTGTCGGGATCGTTGCTGCCCCAGTCTGCGCGCGGGGGGCCGGCCACGCCATCGGCCGGCATCCGCTCGATAAATTCGCGCGCGAAGCCCTGGATCACGTGGTTGCCTTGCCAATCGGTCATGCGGTCAATCCACATCACCAGGCCGCCGGTGGAGAGGCCGCCAAGGCAGTTATATCGTTCGACCAGCGTCACATCCGCGCCCGCCTTGGCCGCTGCCCAAGCCGCCGCGCACCCCGCCGGACCGCCGCCGATCACCGCCACGTCGCACTTGTGATAGACGGCAATATCGCGCGCATCCTCGCGGATGGTGCCCGTTCCATTGGGGGGTGGAAGGTTGCGGGAATTGCTCTCGAACACGTCGGAGCCGAGGAAGCGCTCCTCGCTGTGGCCCTCAACGCGGGCCATCTTTACGCCGCTATCCTTGGGGCCATCCTTGGGGTTTTCGGTCTTCTTGTCAGTCACGCCCATTCGCCTTCCACACTTGCACCAGCCCCAGATCGGCATCCACCCGCACCCAATCCCCGGTGGCGATGGCATCGAGCGGGTCGCTCTCAAAATCGGTCATCGTCGGCACCCGCAGCACCACCGCACCCAGCGCCGCCTTGGTGGTGGTGACGTTGAACAGCATGGCCAAAGGCGCGCTGCCCGTCAGCTTGGTGGTATGGAACGCGCCAGACCAGCCGGATGAGCCCTTGGCTCCGGGAAAGACCAGCACCTTGCCGGCGAAGCTGATGCCTTTCAGCTCGTGGTGGTTCTCGATCACCGTGCCGGTCATCGAATTGATCCCGCCCCAGCCGGAAATGGTCTGGCGGGTAACCAGCGCCTCGCCCTCGACCAGTCCGCCCACCACCTTGCGGCCACGGATGACCAGATCGGGCGCGCGTGTTTCAGCAGTCGCCATCAGCTCAATGCTCCTTGCCCCAAAGTGCCTTTCCAGCGACCCGTACAGGCCGCATCAATGCAATCCTGCGTGGTGCCGAAGCGGCCTTCGATGCCCATCATCGCGGGCAGGTAGTGCGCCTGCTTGGCGCTGTCGAATGCGGCGACGCGCGTGCCCGGCGGCACCGCCTGGCTGATCGCCGAGCAGGTATCGGTCATCACCTTCGCGCCTGCTGCCTCCAGCGTGGCGACATAGCCAGCGGCAACCGCCTTAACTTTCACCGCGCGGCTGGTGAAAATCCACAAGGCGCTGCTGGAATGCACGCGGCGACCCTCCAGCATCTGCGCCACCTCGGCAATCTGCTCGATCGCGGCGTGGGGGCAGCCGAGCATGACATAGTCGACCGCATTGCTGGTGCCGATGGAGTTGAGCCGCTCATAGACCGCCGCCCGCTCGGCCTTGCCATAGCCGAACCGCTCGCCGCGATCCTGCCCGCCAAAGGCTGCCGCGCGGCTGCTCGCTTCAGGCGTAATGCCGACCATGTGATACATCTCGACCCCGCCCGACGATGCCGCCGCCGCGCCGAAATGCTTGTGCCGGATCAATGATGGGCCGCCGATATGGCCATCCAGCACCGGGATCGCATCTTCCACCGCCCCGCCCGTGAAATAGCCCAGCATCCCCCACTCAAAGATATTGTCGACCCGAACGCCAACATCAATCGAATGTTGCCCGCGGCGGAACTCGGGCAAGTGGAAGCCCCAGTTGGGAACGCGCTTGGCCAGCATCGCCGCGCTGGTGGATTCGCGGCCCTCGCAATTGGTCCGCGCGCCGATCACCGAATTGGCGAACACCACCGCGCTCGATTCCATCCACGCGCAATGCTCGCCCAGCACCGGCATATTGCCCGCCAGATAGGGCGTGCAGGTTTTCAGCACCTGGATGCCGTGGCCGGAAACCTCGGCCTCATCGGCCTGGAAATTGGCAAAGGCCTCCTCGCTCATGCCCATTTCGCGCCACAGATCGGGGTCCATCCCGCCTTGCAGATGGCAGCTGACCCCTCGCATTACTGGCACATCGACCACCTCATCGGAATCGAGATCGAACCGGCTGAACACCGCGCGATAATCGCCGCCATCGGCCGCGTAATAGTCTTTCACCCATTTGGGTGAGGATCCGGGCACGCCCGCGACATTATCGGTATAGACGAAATCCTGCGCCCCCAGCGCATCGGCATAGCGTACCAACAGGTCCATCGCCTTTGCCACCGCCGCGCCATCGCGCCCGCCCAGCATCGCGGCCTCGTCCTCGCTCAGTCTGACCATGCTGCTCATCCTCCCACGCGGACAGATCGAATGGCCGCCCACGAAACACATTGCAAGGCCCTGCCCCTTTCGCTAGTTGCCCGCGCTCTCACCTTGGGAATATGAGGCCCGATGGCGGAGTGGTTACGTAGAGGACTGCAAATCCTCGCACGCCGGTTCGATTCCGGCTCGGGCCTCCACTCCCACGCCTGTTGCACCCGGCCTGTGCCGGCGATATGGGCGCATGGAATGGCCTTTGGGCCGCTTTAGCTCAGTTGGTAGAGCATCGCATTCGTAATGCGGGGGTCACAGGTTCGAGTCCTGTAAGCGGCACCATCAATCCATCCCTAGACATCTCCAGATATCCCATAAACCTTGAATTACTAAGGCTTTTGTGGGACTATGCGTCTCCCAGTGGTCCACATTGCTTCTGGTGATGCCCCCATAATCCACGTGATTTGGGGGCATAGTCGGGGGCATCGGGCCACGTCACTAAAGGCGATGCCCCCAAATGACCCTGACAGTAGCAGAAATCCGTGCCTTCCCCGCCACGGGGGCCGTCTATCGCAAGAGCGATGAAAAGGGCCTCTATCTGGAGGTCACTCCAAAAGGCTCCAAGCTTTGGCGACTGAAATATCGATTCAACGGCGTTGAGAAGCGGCTGGCCTTTCGCGAACAAACTGGGCATAGGACGGATGCAATGCTCAATCGCTATATTCGCGATTTTGAACTATTTCGCGATAATGCAGCAGGCAAAATCTTATGAGCAAGTGCTCCAGATCGCTTAGTTAGAAGGCTGGCCGGATAGGGGGATAGATTTATGGATTTGCGGTGTCCCAAATGTGCGGAGCTGATCAAGGCTGAAGCTGTAAGATGCAAGCACTGTCAATATGACCTTACCCCAGACGAGATTATTGCTCAGAATCAGGCTGTCGTGGATCATCAGCAAGCATCGAAACAAGCCCAGGAGGCCGCTAACAAAAAGCGAGGGAAGAATACGGGAATCGGATGCGCTGTTTTTTTCTTGGCGGTGCTTTCTCTTTCACTCTGTACTAGCCGTAGCGAAACAGGAAACTCCGAGGATCGCGCTAGCGGTTTCCATTGTCTTAGTGCTTGGGATGGATCGCATTCTGGCTTCGTGCGGCAAGTTAAAGTCCAGTTACGTGAGCCCGATAGCTTTGAACATGATAACACATTTGTCACTCCCACTCAGAGCGGACGCCATAGAATTACCATGACTTTTCGGTCTCGAAACGGCTTTGGGGGGATGTCTACAAGCCTTGCATCCGGGAGCTATTCGAACGCAGATTGTGTTGCATCTGTCGATTCCATAAATTGAAGTGCCAAAACCTTCTTGCGCACCGTCATGCCCGTCAGAGTTCTATTGCGCGGTAAACTCCGAGCAAATCGATGGATTTGAAGTCGGCGGATGGTCCCGCCGATCCGATGAGGAGGCGACGCCGCCTTTATACAGCAACTATCAACGAGAGATTCGCCCCTGTGATTTGATTGCCGGACTGAATTCCAGTGGCTATCTTGTCTGAATGCAAAGTCGCATCGTCACTTTTAGACTAAGCGCCAAACAATGCGCATCACCGGCCGAGCGGCAAGGCGGGTGAGTTCTGCGCTTGCGCCAGGTTGGTATCCACATGCCCTGATGACGCCGTTGTCGCCCATCGATCTACAGACGATCAGTGACATTCCACTTGACTGTGGCTGCCACTCAAGCATGTTCACTTCACTGATCGTCGACAAAGGGGGAGAGCATGCGCGGTACTGTCTTGGGCAGCTACATCTTGACTTCAACCACCGTAGCAGGAACGGCCAATGCCGGAACGCAGAGAAACTGGCCCTACTTTACACCTGCCGCCGCATTCGGAAATTTCGCACGATTTTGGCAAACGCTGTCGAGCCTCAACTCACAACTGCATGAAAGTTCGGGGTCACGCCAGTGCCGCAGAATAGTTCTGCTGGCGTCAATGCTCCCGCTCTTTGCTTCACTGAGCGCCTGCTCTGCTGCTTCTAGCGTCGACGTCCCGGCGAGATCGGCTGATTCTAGCCTAGGCATTCCGATAAGATACGATGAGGACGCACGGTATTATGAATCTACAACATTTGAGAAATTCACTGCGCAATGCGAGGAGGCTGATATCATGGTCAATGCGCTCTTCCAGTGGTCTCGGGCAACGCTGAGTAGCGATGCGAACGCGCGCTTGATTAGGTATGGAATGAGGCCGATTTCTGAGGAAACGCTCTACGGTCTAGAGTATTCCTTAGCGCCAAACGATCTTGGAGTGAGGGACAAATACATCGACTATTTCTTAGTCCGACGCGATTGCTCGTGGCGATATCTTGATACGAGGCCCGCACCGTAAGTGTCTTATTCAAAAATTCATCAACGATTTCGGTAGTTTGCGATTCTTCGAGAGCGCATGTGGATGATGACGATGTCGATCCATACGGTTGAAGAGGTAATGGAACGCTTCTAGGCGTTGGCGAGAATGTGGCGCAGCCACGGGAAGCGGTAGCGGATGCCGCCCGCCCTGTTGACTACGCGATGCCTCCGACAAATCCGCTTGCCTCACCCGTGCGAACCAGAGCCATGCGCATAGTACCCTTGCAGCCGCGCTGCTTGCATCTTGCCCGAGCTTCCACTTGGTGGAGATTGAGCTGGTCGCCACCGCGCCGTGCCAGGATTGTCTCCGGCGTGAGGAAGCGCACCGCGCCACATTTCTTGCAGCTCAGCTCCAGTCGCACGGCATCACCTAGGTCACCTGCTCGCAGGTTGGTTTTCCAGTTCACCAGAAATCCTCCGCTGACGGAATGCGGGTGAACGCGATCTTGCCGCCGACGTTGCCACCCTTGGGTGGCAGCCACGGGCCAACCTGCCGCTGAAGATGCGCCCGCTTGCCTTCGATTCCCCGAGCGAGGTCCAGTTCGTTCGCGATCTAGAGGCGTTCTACGATTCACCAGCCGCAAAGGAGCTGCTGGCTGGGCGGAGCCTGTATCTGCTGCGCAACGCCGATACCCAGGCCAAGGGCCTTGGCTTTGCCCGTGCGGGCAATTTCTACCCGGACTTCCTGCTGTGGCTGGTCGATGACGCCACTGGCAAGCAGTGGCTCAGCTTTGTCGATCCAAAGGGCATCCGCAACCTCGACCTCAACGATCCCAAACTCAGGCTCTACGCTGAAATCAAGGAACGGCAGAAGGAACTGGACGACCCGGACCTGATCCTGAACGCCTTCATCCTCTCCTACACGCCCCACGGTGACCTGTTGAACATCGGATTGGCTGGATCAAAAGCCGAGTTGGAGGATCGCCACGTTCTGTTCATGGAAGATGGCAAGGAAGCCTACCTGAGGAAGCTGTTCAAGCGAATTGCAAAATGAGCCAACTACGGATGGCGCAGTTCCGCTTTGTGCGTGCTCGAAAGATGAACTTGGCGGTATTGACGGCAAGGTGTCGCAGCCGGTCATGTCGGCACCCAGTGGGGATTTGGCTCAGCGATTCCGTCAGCTCCTGTTTGTGACCTCCGGGTCAGGCGGGACTGAATGGCCACCTTCACCCAAGAGCAGTCGCCCAACTGCTGATAATACCCTCTTATCGACGCTCGCACCGCAGTCCCGCATGCCTTAGTGCAATTGATTGCATTTTTCAGAGCTTCCCCATGACGCCCCGTTGGCACTCCCACTTTCTACTTCTGCCTCGCTAGCAAGTGAACGCACGGCGCGATATGGTATGGCCTCAAAATGTCTCGAGAGGAGCACCATGCCAGATACTGTAGATCAGGAGGTGCTAAGCGAGGTAATTTCTCAAATTTCCTCCCCCTCCATACCATTCTTTGACCTCGCCAGTAAAATCCGAGCGCTGCACGATCAGGACAGGACATCACTGACTGCTTTGTCCAAGCGAACGGAGGTCGGCAGGCGCCGCCTGTATTACCTCCTCGATGTCGGCCGATTAATTGAACGCTACGAACTGACCAAACAGGAAGTCGAGGCGGTTGGATGGACAAAACTTCAGATCGTGGCTCGACATCTAACCACAACAAGGGAGACAAAAAAAGATCATGTGAAGCATCTCCTCCGACTTGCCTCAAACACCAAGGCGAAGGATTTGGGTGAGGCGCTGGAGGGCAAACAGCTCCAGGAGAAACACAAATTCATGTTTTTTCTGAGCAAGGACGAGGCGGCCATGCTCAACGAATCGTTGCTTCAATTTGGCGCTCTGCGTGTCCCAGGGGGAGTGACAAACAAGGAGCAGGCCCTGATGGCTATGCTTCAAGCAGCTGAGGCCGAGCTAGCGCGATCACGCGAAGTTTCGGAGCCAAGTTAGGCCGGAGCGCTGATCCAAGAAATGCAAAATCTGAATTAGCTAACCCAGCCTCGCCCCTCGCCTTCCGCAGACCAGAGGGCTGATGGCTGGCCACCAACTACGGCTAAATTGGAGGCATCCACACCCATTGGGGGCATTTTTGGGGGCACTATAAATACAACTCTCCATTTTATCCTTTTTTATCTGTATAATAAATCAAAATCACGGGTCCTGTAAGCGCACCATTTTTGCGCCCTAGCGCGTTGGCCTCGATGGCCAGCTTATCCTTCGGCTGCTTGCGGGCGGTTTCCCCGACCGGACTTGCGACAATTTGATGCACCTGCGCAAGCCCGCGCCTCTTGGCATGTGGGCCGCTAGGCTCTAGACTTTCGCTCATCGAGGATCACCCGTGCCCGCCTTGCGCGCGCCATGCACTTAATCAGGAGAAACCCATGGCCTTTTCGGTCACCATCAATGGCGAGACGCGGCAGATTGACGCGCCTGAGGATATGCCCCTGCTGTGGGTGCTTCGTGGTGAGCTGGACATGGTTGGCACCAAGTTCGGCTGTGGCATCGGCATGTGCGGTGCCTGCACCGTGCATGTTGACGGGGTGGCGACGCGCTCGTGTTCGCTGCCGATTGGTTCGCTTGGCGACAAGCCGGTCACCACGATCGAGCATCTTGGCCAGACCCCGGTGGGCCAGGCCTTGCAGGCTGCATGGC
>CAMDSM010000085.1 GCA_945906905.1 Altererythrobacter xiamenensis
CGGCCAGCCGGGCAAATATATGCTCGCGCTGCAGAACACCACCCAGCAGCCACTGCTGACCCGGCTCGACAACCGCAGCCTGCGCGAAAAGCTCTACCGCGCCAGCATCACCCGCACGTCATCGGGCGGCGAGCATGATACGCGCGCCATCGTGCATGAGATCGTGCAGTTGCGCACCCGCAAGGCGCAGCTGTTTGGTGAGCCGGACTATGCCAGCTGGCAGATGTATGACCGGATGGCCGCAACGCCTGCCCGCGCGCTCGATTTCATGCGCAAGATGGTCCCCGCCCTGTCCGCCACGCAAGGCCGCGAGGCCGAGGATCTGAATGCGCGGATTGCGCAGGATGGGCACAATTTCACCGTCCAGCCATGGGACTGGCCCTATTATGCCGAGAAGATCCGGCGCGAACGCTATGATCTGGATGAGAATGCGGTTCGGCAATACTTCGAAGTCACCAGCGTGCTGGAAAACGGCGTGTTCTTCATGGCCGAGCAGCTTTATGGCCTGACCTTCGAGCAGCGCCGCGATATCCCGGTCTATCACCCTGATGTCACCGTTTACACCGTGCGCGATGCTGATGGCACCGATCTGGCGCTGTTCTATTTTGATCCGTTCCAGCGCGACAGCAAGCAGGGCGGCGCGTGGATGAACAATTTTATCGAGCAGAGCCATCTGCTGGGCGACCGGCCAATCGTCGGCAACACCCAAAACATCGCACCCCCGGCAGCGGGCCAGCCGGCGCTGGCCAGTTTTGACGATGTCACCACCATGTTCCACGAATTTGGCCATGCGCTGCACGGCATGTTCGCCGATCAGCAATATCCCAGCCTATCGGGCACCAATACCGCGCGCGACTGGGTGGAATTCCCAAGCCAGTTCCACGAGAATTTCGTCACCCAGCCGCAGGTTCTGGGCCACTATGCCCGCCATTGGCAGACAGGCGAGGCGATCCCGGGCAGCATGATTGCCGCCATCGATCGGGCGGGGAAATTCGATCAGGGCTATGCCATGGGCGAGGCGCTGACGGGGGCGCTGCTAGATATGGAATGGCACGCGCTGGGGCCGGACGAAGTGCCCGATGATGTGATGGCGTTCGAGCAGCAGGCGCTCACCCGGCTGGGCTTGCGGACCGATCTGGTGCCGCCGCGTTATCACACGCCCTATTTCCGACACGTGTTCAGCCACGGCTATGATGCGGGCTATTACAGCTACACCTGGACCGAGGCGCTGCACCACGATGCCTATGACTATGTAACGCACAACGGTGGCATGACCCGCGCCATGGGCGAGCGCATCCGCGAAACCTTCTTGGGGCAGGGCCATGCGAAAGGCTATGAGCAGATGTATCGCGATTTCACCGGCCGCGATGTGGCGGTGGAACCGATGCTGCAGGCACGCGGGTTGTTGGGGGGTTAGATACTCAATCCCCGTGCGCCCTTCTCGCCCAACCAGCGCGCGGGAAGTTTCCACACGTCAGCGATCGCCTGTTCGCTCAGCGCCTGTTCTGGTTGGCCGTGGGTAAACAGAGAACCGCCCTGCATTACAAGCACCTGATCGGCATAGTTCATAGCCAGCGGGAGATCATGCAGCACCAGCACCACGCCCGCACCCGCATCTGCCGCCTTGCGCAAATGCCCGAGCAAGCTGCGCTGATGCGCCAGATCGAGCGCGGCGAGCGGTTCGTCGGCGAAGATCCATTGCGGCTCCCCCGCCAGCACCCGAGCAAGCAAGGCGCGGGCGCGTTCTCCGCCAGAGAGGGTGGCGATCGGGCGCTGCGCCTTGTCCGTCAGATCGACTGCTGCCAGCGCCCGCGCCACGGGTTCGGCGGCGCTATCACCATGCGGCAGGCGGCCCAGCCCCACCAGCGCCTGCACTGAAAGGTTCCACGCCACCTCGCCCGTTTGCGGCAGAAATCCGATGCGGCGGGCGCGTTCGTTGGCTGGCAGCGCGGCGGCCGACGCGCTGCCCGCATCCAGCGGCAGCAGACCCGCCAGCGCCGCCAGCAGCGTCGATTTGCCCGCGCCATTGGGGCCACAGATCGCGGTGATCGTGCCAGGTGCGAATGTGGCCGAAACGTCCGCCATGCGTGCCGCGACGGTGGCCTGTTGAAGGGTCAGCTCCATCACACGATCTCCCGCCGCATTTTCAGCAGCAGCCAGCCGAAGAACGGCGCGCCGATCAGGCTGAGCGCGATGCCGAGGCGCAGCTCGGTCACCAGCGGCAATATGCGGCAAAGCATGTCCGCCACCAGCACCAGCAGAGCCCCCGCCAATGAGCTCGGCACGATCAGGGCTGAGGGACGGCCATCGGTATGCGGGCGCAGCAAATGTGGCACGATCAGGCCGACAAAGCCGACGATCCCGGCCACCGCCACGCCGCTGCCCACCGCCAGCCCTGTGCCCACCACCAGCAACCAGCGCATCCGGCCAAGGCTCACGCCCAGCGAGCGCGCCGCCTGCTCACCCAGGGTCAGCGCATCCAGCCCGCGCCCAGCCAGCAACAGCACGCCAATCCCCGCCAGCGTGAGCGGCACGGCCATCACCACATCGGGCCAGCTCCGGTCGGTCAGCGCGCCCATCAGCCAACTGACGATTTCGGACATGGCAAAGGCGTTCGGGGCCAGGCTGATGACCATGCTGGTCAGCGCGCCCGCCAGGCTGGCGATCATCATTCCAGCCAAAGTGAACAGCGTGGTCGAGCCGCGCCTGCCCGCGATCAAGGCCAGCAGCGCCATCGCCCCGCCCGCTCCGGCCAAAGCGAACAACGGCACGGCGGCTCCAAGGCCGAGGAACAGCGCGCACACCGCCCCCAAAGCCGCGCCGGGCGCGATGCCGAACAGGCCCGGATCGGCCAGCGGATTGCGCAGATAGCCCTGCATCGCCGCCCCGCTCGCTCCCAGCCCCGCGCCGATCACCAGCGCCAGCAAGGCGCGCGGCAAGCGCAGCTCCATCACGATCAGCGGGGCGTTGGGGGTAGACGCAGGGTCAATCCACACACGGCCTGCGAACAGGCTTAACGGCAAGGCCACAGCGATGGCGAGGAGCAGAATGCGGTTCATCGCACTTCCGCCAACCGTTCCAGCGCGGCGATAATGCTCGGGCCGCCGCAATAGAGCAGCGCGGGATCGAATTGTTCATGCCGCAGCCCCGGCACACGGCCCAGCGCCGGATGCGACAACAGCCGCTCATCACTCGAAGCCAGCACCAGCTCTGGCGGATCGGCCAGCACCCGCTCCAACGGTAGATAGGCCCCTTGCCCCAGCCCCCGTGCAGCGGAATGGAGCGCAAATCCGCTGTGTTCCAGCATCTGCGCGATCAGGCTGTCTGGCCCCGGAACTATCCCGCCGTCCTGCCATAAAAGCGTGTCGATCGGCGGGCCGGAGAAAGCCGCGCTGTTCCATGCCGCCGCAATCCGCCCGGCCAAATCCTCGCCTTTGTCCTCATGTCCCGCCAGCGCAGCCAATTGCCGCACCTGATGCTGGCTGTCGGCCACGCTGGTGGCAATGCCCAAAGTCTCGACCCGGATCCCCAGCCGCGCGAAAGCCGCAGCTGTGGCGGGCGGCAGGAAGCTGCTGGCGACGACAATATCGGGATCGAGCGCCAGCACTTCCTCCACCGTGCCGCCGGTGCTGGAATAAAGCCGCGCTTGCTCCAGCGGCATCGAGGTGGCGCGCGGATCGTGGCTGTAATGCGATATCGCCAGCAATTGCCCGGGGGCAGTTACCTCGGCCAGGATGGCATCGGAACAGGGGTTGAGGCTGACGATGGTGGGGCCGTCCACTGCCTCCCGCGGCAAAGGCTGCGCGCATCCCGCCAGCAGCCCCGCCATCAGCAAAGTGGCGACCAGCCACCTCACAACCGCGCCCTGACCCCCACATAGGCGGCGCGGCCTTGCGTGCCGTAGCCAGCGGCAGTCTGGTATTGCTCATCCCAGGCATTCTCGACCCGGCCATAAAGCTCGAAATGCTCCGACACCGCCCAGCTCACGCGCAGATCGAGCAGCGCGTGGCCACCCAGCGGCACGGTGTTGGCGGCATTATCAAAGCTGGCCGAAACCACGCGCATATCCGCTCCCAATGTCACCATGTCCAGCGCCTGCCAATCGAGCGTGAACGTGCCCGCATGGCGCGGGCGGCGGGCGAGGCGCAGGCCGGTCTCGCGGTTGGTGCTGGTGGTGTAGGCATAGGCGAGGCCTGCCTGCAATCCTTGCGCCACTTGCACCTGCGCTTCGGCTTCCACGCCTTGCGAACGGACGCGGCCGATGTTGTCATATGTGCCATAGGGGCGATTGGTGCAAATGCCCGTTCCCTGCGGTGGGCAGGAGATGAAGTCGATCAGATTGCGGCTGTCATTGCGGAATGCGGATGTGCGCAATTCCACTGGCCCCTCTGCCCAATCCAGCCCAACCTCAAAACTGCGGCTGTTTTCGGGATCGAGCGCCAGATTGCCGTAATCCGAATGCAGCTGATACAGGCTGGGCGCCTTGAACCCCTCGCCATAGGCGGCGCGCAGGCGGATCGTCTCGCTCACCTCGGCATAGCCATTGGCGGCGAAAGTAAGCGCGGTGCCGAAAGTGCGGTGGCGATCAATCCGCAAGCCTGCGCTCAGCCCCAAATCTGGCCCTTGCTCGGCGGCATAGGACAGCATCGCATGGCCGCTGCCGATATCGGTGCGGGCGGCGGTGTAGCCATCGGAGAAATTGCTCCATTCCCAATCGCCCCCGCCGATCAGCGCCAGCTCATCGCTCAGGCCAATGCGGGCGCGCAGTTCTGACTGGGTCGAGCGGCCAAGCGTGGTATAATAGGATTCCGGCGAAAAGGCCTCGTCCACCAGTTCGCGCCTTGTGTCCCCATGGCCAAGCGACAGGGTGACGAGGGTGCCGTAACCATCACCATATTCCACGCCCGCGCGGGCAGAAAGCTGGCGCGTGTCCTGCCGCTCCGCCGTGTCGCTTAAGCTGTAATTGGGCGGAGGAAAACCGTCGATTTCGCTTGTCCCGGCAGCATAACGGGCGCTGGCGAATGCCGAGAATGCCCCAGCCAATTGCACTTCGCCACGCGCGGACAGGGCCAGTTGCTCAAACCCATCATCCTCGCTGCCCGATGCGGCGGAGGAAGTGCCGTCGCGGGTGACATAGCTGGCACTGATCCCGACCTTGCTGGGATAGGACATCTGCCCACCCAGTGCGAAATTTCCCGAAAACTGCCCCGGTCCGCCAGCCTCGCCGCTGGCCTCCACGCCATCGGCGATGCGCGTCGCCAGATGGACCACGCCGCCCAGCGCGTCCGATCCCCAGATCAGCGATCCGGGGCCACGCAGCAGCTCCACCCGCTCAATCCCGCCGCTGACCACGCTGCCAAAGTCGAACCCGCCCGATGGCCCGGCGACATCGTTCATCCGCACGCCATCGACCAGCACCAGCACCCGCTGGCTGGCCGAACCGCGCACCGACAGGCCGGTAAAGCCGCCCAGCCCGCCATTGCGGGTGAGGGTGACGCCGGGCAGTCTCTGGAGTGCGCGGGTGAGGTCGGGGCCTTGGACGCCCTCCAGATCGGCCATATCGAGCACTGAAATCGCCTGGCCGTCCGCTTCCAGCGGCAGCCACTGGCCATTGGCCAGCACCGTGATGCGGTTGTCATCTAGGTTGCGCGTGGTGCCCACGGAACTGCACACTTCGCCCGAACCGTCATCGCAGGTAATGTCGATAGTGACACCCTCAACCGGGCGGGCAACCTGTGCCTGCGCTGGCAAGGCCGGCACAGCCACGCAGCTTGTCGAAATCATCAAATAACGCATAAGAAACCCCTGCTTGAACGAGACAATGCCGTTCAAGGCAGGAGGCACTGGCCTTGCGCACCATTGCACAGCCCAGCCGCTTCCGCTGGCCATCGGTGCACCCCGCCCGATTGCCGAACGACCGCCTCGCAACAGGTCTCCTGGCTCGCCGGATCATCGCCTTCCCCCGCCTTCTCGGACCCGAAGGACCAATGGCATTCATGGGGCAAGGCTCCCCGGTCACAGTTGCGGGGGCAGCACGGGGTTTTAACCCGCTTCCCTCACCCTGGCTTGTAACGGCCCTGGCGGCCCGGCCTCCCGGACATTGCGTGACGATTGCGCGGGCCGATAGTGCTGTTTGCAGCCGCGCGCAAGATTAACCGCCGTTTAGGGCTTGGCCCCTATCCGTCCCGTTCCGGAACGCTGGCCACGCTGGTGCAGCAAGCGGCGATCATTTCCGTTACGCGCCAAGGCGCGATTTCGCGACCACAGGATGCACCCAAGCTGACCCACAATTTCGGCCTTTATGATGACTGGAACGAAGTCCAGCCACGGGATTTTTCCGCCCGGATCACCCGTGCCAGCCGCTCACATGGCCTGACGATGAAGGCGCGGCGCAAGCTGGTCTATCGCCGCATGGGGGTGCTCGCCATCGCGCTCGCCGTGCCCGCGATGGCCACGCCTTCGCTGCAACAGTCGGCAGTTGAGTCGCCAGTTGAGCAACAAATGATCCAGCCGATGATGCCTGCCGCCGCGCCTTTTGTCGCGGAAGCACCCGCATTCGAAGCCGCACTTGAAACCACTGTCGAAACCCAAGCCGGGCCCGCCGCCCGGCCGTTCTTCGGCGCGCTCGGCTATGCTGATCAGTCGCGCGCGCAGCAGTGTCTGGCGCTGGCGGTCTATTATGAAGCCGCCAGCGAGAGCATCGCGGGCCAGCGCGCGGTGGCGCAAGTGGTGATGAACCGAGTGCGCCACCCAACATATCCCGATTCTGTCTGCGGCGTGGTGTTCCAGGGATCGGAACGCACCACCGGCTGCCAGTTCAGCTTCACCTGCGACGGATCGATGAACCGCCAGCCGCAAGCCTCTGCAATGGCGAGGGCGCGCATGGTCGCACGGGCGGCGTTGGGCGGCTATGTCTACGCGCCGGTGGGGATGGCGACGCATTATCACCGCACCGATATCTATCCCTATTGGGCCTCCAGCCTGCAAGCCGTGGGCACCATCGGCCTCCACCGCTTCTATCGCTGGAGCGGCGCGGCGGGACGGCCAGCGGCCTTTACCGCCAGCTATGCCGGTGGCGAAGCGATACCGCAGCGCCGCTATATCAACGCGCCGATCGTGCCAGACCTGCGCCAGGATCAGCAGTTGCCGATCTATCGCTCGTCGCTGCCAGCGGCACCCACGGCGATTGAGACTGCCTTACCCGCTCCGACAGTCTCCAGCGGGATAATGCCGCAATCGGGCGCAGTTCTGGAACAGCACGCCCGCAGCGGCCAATGGCTGGTCGATCCGCGATAGATGGGCAAGAATTCAGAAACCATTTGTCCGAACCTTCGTTTAGTTCCCTTGCTCCTATAGCGCGCTGGCCGGTGCAGCAGTGGTGCTGCACCAGGAACCAGGAAGCAGCCCCATGTCGATCCGTTTTGCCGCGCCCAGAAACGCGATCCGCAACCGGATGGAATGCACCGAGGCGCAGGCCGCCAGTCTGTCCGCCGCCAATGACAACGGTCCGCTGGCACTGAAGTCGCTCAAGGTCGGCGAGGCGACGTTGCATGCTGCGCTGCGCCATTTTGCCGAGCATGGCCTTGCCGCCGCCCGCCTCGCCCGCGTGGCTGCCGAAAAGGCGCGTGCTGACAATGATGAGCGCGCCTATGCTTGGTGGCTGGAAATCTGCCGCGCGCTCGACCGGCGGATGGCCCGCGATCTCGATCGGCAGGCGATCTGAAGTTAGGTTATTTGTGTAAGCGGTCGGTTAACCGAAAAATGACCCTCGGCAGCTAGGAAGGCTGCCAAAGGAGTCGCAACGTCCTTCGATTTGAGAACTTTTTGGCCGCATCCTTCGGCTTTGACTGGCAGGATGCCCGCATCCGGGCCGAACTGTCACGCAACATGCACGGGCGGCCAATCGGCCTGTTCCTGAACGCGGCGTGCTGCGTGGCGACGGCTAGTGTCGCGATCTTTTCATCCGACATTGCTATGCTGCGCTGGTCTTGCACGGCGCTGGTGCTGCTGGCTGCGGTGCGCGTGCTGCTGGCCTATGGCGCGAGCGAGATCGTCGGACCGCTAGGCCGACTGTGCCGCAAGCTTTATTCCATCAGCGCGCTAACCTTTGCTGGCGTGATCGGCATCGCGGCTGCCATTTCCATGGCCGCCAGCGCCAGCACCCATTTGCAGGTTCTGCTGGTCGGCTATGCGATGACGCAGGGGGCCGCAGTTGCGGTCGGCAATGCCGGAAGGCCGCTGATCGCTATGGGCCAGATGCTGTTGACCTTCGTGCCGATCTGCGCGGTGTGTTTCACGATTGGCACGCTGCCGCTTGTTGTTCTGGGCCTGATCCTGCCGAGCCTGGCTGCCGGCCTGGCCTTTATCACCTTCAACGCTTTCGCCACTTTGTCGCGGCAAGTGCGGGCGGCCAGCGAAAGCGCCGAACTGGCGCGGCAGATGCGCGAACAGGCGCGGACCGATCCGGTTACCAATCTGCTCAACCGGCCGGGCTTCGAAGCTGCCGCGCAAGAGCTTATCGACGGGGCCGCGCCGGACCGGCAGTTCGCCCTGTTCTGGCTCGATTTGCGGCGCTTCAAGGAAGTGAACGACATGCTGGGCCATCACACCGGTGATCTGGTGCTGGCCGAAGTGGCCCGCCGCCTGCGTGCCCGCCAGCCCGACGGCTCGCTGTGCGCCCGCTTCGGCAGCGACGAATTCCTGCTGCTGGCCAGCCTGCCATCGCAACGCGATATGGAACAGCTCGCCAGCCAGCTTTGCGCCGATCTGGCCATGCCGCTGCGGATTGATGGCCTGCGGATCGAAGGTGGGGCCTCGATCGGAATTGCCACAATGGGCCCCGACGCGCCCGATCTTGACCGGCTGATGCAGCACGCCGGCCTGGCGCTGTATCACGCCAAGGTTGCCGGGCGGAATCAGGCCTGCTTCTTCAACGTGACGATGACCCGCAACCTTGCCCGCCGCAAGGAGATCGAAACCGAACTGCGCGGCGCGATCCAGCGCGACGAGCTGTCGATCTATTTCCAGCCGATCCTCGATCTCTCCACAGGCCGCATCCGCAAGTTCGAGGCGCTGGTGCGCTGGTTCCATCCGACCAAGGGCGAGCTCTCGCCGGCCGAATTCATCCCGGTGGCCGAGGAGACCGGGCTGATCATCACGCTGGGCAACTGGATCACCCGCACCGCCGCGCGGGCCTGCGCCAACTGGCCTGAGGAGGTGACGCTGGCGGTCAATCTCTCGCCCGTGCAGATCAGCGCTCCGGGGGCGGCGTTGGGCATTCTGGCGGCGTTGAGGGAAGCCCGGCTCGATCCGTCGCGGCTGGAACTGGAAGTGACCGAAAGCCTGTTTATCGAGGACAAGCCCGAAACCGCGCTGTTCATCGAGCAGTTGCAGGCCGTGGGCGTGCACTTTGCGCTCGATGACTTTGGCACCGGCTATTCCTCGCTGCACTATATCAACAAGTATCCGTTCAGCACGATCAAGGTCGACCGCAGTTTCGTATCCGGCCCCAATACCGGCAAGCGCAGCGAGGCGATCATCCGCGCGGTGGCCGAGATGGGTGCCACGCTGGGGATGGAGATCGTCGCCGAGGGGCTGGAAACCGCAGAGCAAGTGGATGCCGTGCGCCGCGCTGGTTGCACACTGGGCCAGGGCTATCACTTCAGCCGCGCCGTGCCCGAACATCTGGCGCTGCGGCTGCTGGAGGATGAGCGCGGCGCGCTCAAGATGGCTAAACTGGCCAGCTGATCCGCAATATCGCTAATGCGAACTGTTATCATAATTAACCCGATAATACGCACTATTGGCGGTTGCAAAGCCAATTGTGCAGGCGTAGGGCGGGCGGGCAATTGACGGCCTGATCCCCCATGCGGTGCGCGGGGCGGGCCTTTAGGTTCCTTTCGGTTTTCGCGCCCGCACAGCTTGAAAGACTGGAACTCTCCTATGGCCAAAGAAACCGGGCGCAAAAAGATCGCCCTTATCGGCGCCGGCAATATCGGCGGCACGCTCGCCCACCTCGCGGCACAAAAGGAACTGGGCGATATCGTCCTGTTCGATGTGGTTGAAGGTGTTCCACAGGGCAAGGCGCTCGATCTGTCGCAGTGCGGCCCGGTTGAGGGTTTTGACGCAAAGATCACTGGTTCCAACGACTATGCCGATATTGCCGGGGCCGATGTCATCATCGTCACCGCCGGTGTCGCGCGCAAGCCGGGGATGAGCCGGGATGATCTGCTGGGCATCAACCTCAAGGTGATGAAGGCCGTGGGTGAAGGCATCAAGAACAACGCCCCCGGCGCATTTGTGATCTGCATCACCAACCCGCTCGACGCGATGGTCTGGGCCTTGCGCGAGTTCTCCGGCCTGCCGCATCACATGGTGGTGGGCATGGCAGGCGTGCTGGACTCTGCGCGTTTCAGCCACTTCATCGCCGATGAATTCGCCGTTTCAGTGCGCGATGTGAACACTTTCGTGCTCGGCGGCCACGGTGATACCATGGTGCCAGTGGTGCGCTATTCCACCGTCAACGGCATTCCCGTGCCCGATCTGGTCAAGATGGGCCTGTCGAGTCAGGACAAGATCGACGCCATCGTCCAGCGCACCCGCAGCGGCGGCGGCGAGATCGTGGCCCTGCTCGGCACCGGCTCGGCCTTCTACGCCCCCGCCGCCAGCGGCATCGCGATGGCAGAGGCCTATCTGGGTGACCAGAAGCGCATTCTGCCGTGTGCCGCCCACGTCAGCGGGCAGTATGGCCTTGATGGCCTGTATGTCGGCGTGCCGGTGATGATCGGCGCGGGCGGCGTGGAAAAGATCATCGAGATCGCACTGGACGATGCCGACAAGGCTGGTTTGCAGGTGAGCGTCGATGCGGTGAAGGAACTGCTGGTGGCTTGCCGGGCGATTGATCCGAGTCTCAACTAACCCCGTCAAATCCATGAGTCCTGGCCTCAGTCGGGGCTCTCCTAATGCCTCGCAGTTTCGGCCCGGCTCGCCAGCCCCCTTGAGGGCTAACAAGAGAGAATCACATGTCCATCCTCGTAAACGCACAAACCAAAGTCATCACCCAAGGCATGACCGGCGAAACCGGCACTTTCCACACCGAACAAGCCCTCGCCTATGGCACGCAGATGGTCGCAGGCGTCACCCCCGGTAAGGGCGGCACCAGCCACATCGGCCTGCC
>CAMDSM010000086.1 GCA_945906905.1 Altererythrobacter xiamenensis
GCCAGTTCGCCGCGCTGTTCGGAATCGCTGTTTGTTCGCTGTTGCGGTGCTTGCCCGGTTGGACCTTGCGCGCTGCCTTGCCGGGCGCTGTTGGCCCTACTGCCAGAATTGCTGGCGGAACTACTGTCAGCACTGGCGGTGAGCGCATAATTGCCGCTTTCGCCCGGTTGAAAGCTGGTGATGAGCACCTGGTATTGCCCGCTGGCCGGGGCGGTTTCGCGGATGCGGGCCTGGATTGATCCATCGCCCTCGTCATCATTCTCCCACCGGACATCGCCCGGCCCGCGGACGATCAGATAGGGATCGAATTCAGTCGACGAGGCGCGAATGTCGAGCGCTTGTCCCGCCCGCACATCCAGCGTGTAACTGTCCTGAAACTCCCCGCTGGACAAGGTGGCATCACCGCGCTGCAATCTGCCATTGGTGTTGATGCTGTCCTGCGCCAGCGCAGGCGTCGCGCCAGCCGCGCACAGGCCCGCACACAAGGCGGCAACGGCGGTGGTGTGGAAAAGCAAACGGCGCATACAGTCCCCCCAAGGTGTCGCGCAGGCAAACGCGCGGGGTGGTTGTCTATCCAGCAACGCGCCAGATCAAGTGACAATAACTGTTCGCTTTTGTGGAGTTAGCCCGCCGCCAGTTCCTCGTCGAGAAACGCCGCCACATCATCCAGCGCTACGGCCTTGTCGAGAAACGCCTCGCCGATGCCGCGCAGCAGCACGAAGGGCAGGGTGCCCGCGTCCATCTTCTTGTCGTGCAGCATGTGTGCGGCCAGCGCCTGTCCGGTGCAAGAAAGGCCCAGCGCGGCCACGTCGGTTGGCAATCCCGAGCTGGCGATTGCTGCAGAAATGCGTGCGGCATCTGTTTGGGAAATATAGGTTTTTCTGGCCGAATAGCGCGCCGCCAGGACCATGCCCAGCGCCACCCCTTCGCCATGCAGCAGGCGGTTGGAAAAGCCCGTTTCGGCTTCCAGCGCATGGCCGAAAGTGTGCCCCAAATTGAGCAGCGCACGCGCACCCGTGGTCTCACGCTCGTCCTCGGCCACGATCCGGGCCTTGGCGGCGACCGATTGGTCAACGGCATATTCCTGCGCCGCCCGCTCGCCCGCCATAACCTTGGCACCGTTGGTTTCGCACCAGTTGAAGAAGGCCGGATCGCCCAGAATGCCGTATTTGATCACCTCGGCATAGCCAGCGGCCAGTTCGCGTGGCGGCAGGGTGGCGAGCGTATCGAGATCGGCCAGCACGAGGGCGGGCTGGTGGAAGGCACCGATCAGGTTCTTGCCCGCACCGGTATTGATCGCAGTCTTGCCGCCGACTGACGAATCGACTTGCGCCAGCAGCGTGGTGGGCAATTGCACAAAGCCGCAGCCGCGCTTCAGGATCGCTGCGGCAAAGCCTGTGAGATCGCCGATTACCCCGCCGCCCAGCGCCAGAATGTGATCGCCGCGCTCCACTTCCTGCGCCAGCAGCCAGCTGGTCACCTGTTCGAGGACGGCCCAGCTCTTGGCCGCCTCGCCCGGATCGAGCACGAGGAAATGTGGTTCATGCCCGGCAGAGCGCAGCGATGTGCTCACCGCTTCCTGCCAGTGGCGCGCGACATTGCTGTCGGTGATGATCGGCACGATTTGTTTGCGCAGCAATGCGCCGCATTGGCCCGCCACATCGGCCAGCAGACCGCCGCCCACGCGCACCTCATAGGCCCGTCCGGCCAGTTCCACGCGGGTTACAGACATTGCTCAAGCCCCTCCAGAATCCGGGTCACGGTGGCATTGTGCGGCCCCGTATCGCTCATCACCTTGAACCGCGCCTTGGCATAGAACGGTTCGCGCTCTGCTTTCATGCGGGTGACGATATCGCGCACATTGCCGCCGCGCAGCAAGGGCCGCTTGGAATTGCGGCCGACGCGCTCGACCAGCGTTTCCAGATCGCTGTCGAGCCAGATCGGCAGGCCTTTGGCCAGTATCAGCTCGGCGGTATCGGGCTGGACGAATGCCCCGCCGCCGGTGGCAATCACGCATAGGCCGCGCTCCAGAAGGCGCGCAATCACCCTGCGCTCGCCATCGCGGAAAGACGCTTCGCCGAACTGGTCGAACATATCGGCGATCGGCATCTTGGCGGCTTCGACAATCGCATCATCGGCATCGGTAAAGGGCAGGCCCAGAGTGCTCGCCAGCTTGCGGCCGATGGTCGATTTGCCAACCCCCATCATCCCCACCAGCACCAGCGGGCGATCCAGTCTTTTTACCAACGAGGCGATTCGTGCGCTGCTTTGCGCCGCCTCTGGCGATGCCTCCGTTTCAGGAGCGCTGGGGGGATGCGTGTTGTTCATTGCCGTTGGGCCTATAATTGCGCTAACCCGGCTGCGCAAACATACATCCGAGGAATAGGTGGCAAAGCGCTCGATGAGTATCCTGATTGGTGTGGCTGTGCTTGGCCTCTGTGTTATCGCCCTGGCCTGGCTCGATGCCGGGCGTGAGGAGCAGCGCCTGATTGTGGCACCCGTGATCGCCCCGCTGATTGCCCCCGAGGCCGCACGATGAGGCGCGCATTCCTGCTGGCCGGGGCGGCGCTGGTGCTCTCATCCTCGCTGGTGATGGCGCAGCCGGAAGACCTGTTGCCCGACGTGTTCAACGATCCACCGCCCGAGCAGCGCCCCACACCGCGCGCGACACCGCGCCCGCAAGCCACGCCGCGGGCAACCTCTTCGGCAGCTCCGGCCCGCGGATCGGCCCCCGCGCCGGTGGTGCAGGCGTTACCTTCTGGTCCCAATGCAGCCTCCAGCAGAGCACCTGCACCCATCGGCCTGCCTGCTGATTTCCCCTCCCTCGCCGAACTGGCGGAGATGGAGGACGACGAAATCAACGAGCTGCTGGGCCTGCGACCCAAGTTTGACGTGCCCGCTGGTGCCCGCCGTTCGATGGAGCGGGTGGGCGTGATTGCCAGCAGCGAAGGTGGCTTTCCCTATGCCTCGCTTGCCCGCCAGCCTGCCGCTCTGGTGCGGGCGGCGCTGGAGGGGACGCGCGGGCCGTTGGTGTCGCGCTGGGGCCATATCCTGCTGCGCCGGGCCCTGGCCAGCAGGCTGGATGCGCCTGCGGGGATGAACCCGGTGGAATTTGCTGCCCTGCGCGCCGCGCTGCTCAACCGCATGGGGGAGGGCAAAGTGGCTGTGGCGCTGGTGCAGGATGTCGACGGCAACAATTATGACCGTGCGCTGCTCGATGCCGCGTTTGATTCCTATCTGGCGACGGGCGATCTGCTGGGCGTGTGCCCGCTGGCGCGGCTGCATCCCGATTTGCGCGAGGATGGCGAATGGACGCTGACGCAGGCGGTATGCGATGCTTATCTTGGCGAAACGCGCAGCGCAGAACGCGATCTTGACCGCGCTCTGGGCACTGGCGCTGCCCCCGAGATTGATGTGCGGCTGGCACAGCGGTTTGCAGGGGCCGCCGGAGACGCCGGGCGGGCGGTCACGATCGAATGGGACGGGGTTGACGAGCTGACGCTGTGGCGGCTCTCGCTCGCCCGCGCACTGGGTGTGGACCTGCCCGAAAATCTGCGCACAGCGGCCCCGGCGCGGTTCGATCTGGCCGACGTGATGATCCCCGCCGTGCCGCTGGCCGAACGCGTGCGCGCGGCCGATCTGGCGGCCACGCGCGGGACCATCTCGGCGCGCGCCATGGTTGATCTCTATGCCCAAAGCTATGCCAACGAGGCGATTACCGGCACCGTGCGGCAGGATGCGACCAACTTGCGGCTGGCCTATGTCGCGGCTGAACCATCGGCCCGGGTAGAGGCGATGCGCGGCCTGTGGGGGGAGGATGGCAGCTATGGCCGCCTGGTCCTCACCGCCTTTGCCGCCGCACGCTTGCCTGCCAGCGCCGATCTGTCGGACGATGCCGGCGATCTGATCGCCTCGATGCTGGCCGCCGGGCTTGATGGCAATGCCATGCGCTGGGCTGACAGCGTCGATGCTGGCAGCCAGGCCTGGGCCCTGCTGACGCTGGCCGATCCGCGCGGGGGCCAGGTCGATGGCGGCGATTTTAGTAGCTTTGCCAGCGACGATGCCAGTGATGAGGCCCGCAAATCGGGCTTCCTGCTGGCTGGCCTTGCTGGCCTTGGGCGGCTCGATGCGGCAACCATCGCCGATCAATCCGCCGATCTGGAGCTCGATTTCGCCCGCCAGTCGGCCTGGAGCGAGCGCATCGGGCAGGCCGCACGCGCGGGCAATCCCACGCTGGTGGCCTTGCTGGCGGGTGTGGGGATGCAGGGCACCGGCTGGGATCGGATGACGGCGCGGCAATTGTTCCACATCGTCAGCGCGCTCAACACCGTAGGACTGGGGGCCGAAGCGCGCATGATCGCCGCAGAGGCGGTGGCGCGAGGATAGCGGTTATTTCGGCCGCCATCGAACTGTTCCTCGCGATGCTCGCAGCCGAGCGCGGGGCGGCGGCCAATACCTTGGCGGCCTATCGCCGTGATCTGGAAGGTGCCGACACGCTGCTGGGCAATCTGGTGGGGGCCGATAGGACGCAGCTGGCCACACTGGCGGGCCATTGGGCCGATCTGGCCCCGTCCAGCGTGGCGCGCAAAAGCTCCGCCTTGCGCCAGTTCTTCGGCTTTCTGGTCGATGAGGGCCTGCGCAAGGACGATCCCTCCGCCGCTTTGCCACGCCCATCTGCCCGCCGGACCCTGCCCAGGATCCTCAGCCATGCCCAAGTGAAGGCCCTGTTCGAGCAGGCCGAGCTGGAGGCATCGAGCGGCCGGGTGGAGGGGTTACGCAACCTTGTGCTGCTCGAACTGCTCTATGGCTCAGGCCTGCGCGCGACCGAGCTGGTATCGCTGCCGCTGGCTGCCGTTCCGCGCGATGCGCCGCTGCTGACGGTGACGGGCAAGGGATCGGCCCAGCGCATGGTGCCGATATCCCGCCGGGCGCGCCAAGCGCTTTCGCAATGGCTCGAAGTGCGGGCAGGCGATTCGCCCTTCCTGTTCCCCTCGCGCACAAAACATATCAGCCGCATCCGCCTCTATCAGCTGGTCAAGGACATGGCCGCGCGCGCCGATATCGATCCCGCGCGGATCAGCCCGCACGTGCTGCGCCACGCCTTTGCCACGCATTTGCTGGAGGGCGGGGCAGACCTGCGCGTGCTGCAAACGCTGCTCGGCCATGCCGATATCGCCACCACCCAAATCTATACCCACGTCGATTCCGCCAGGCTGGTGGCGCTGGTAAATGAGCGGCATCCCCTTGCAGGGCGGGCACGGGGCGGTTAGCGCTGGTGTCATGATTTCCTATCTCGAATTCGAAAAGCCCGTCGCCGCCATCGAAGCCCAGATTGCCGAACTGCGCGCTGCCGCAGGTGAGGGTGGCGAGGTTGATATTTCGCGCGAACTGAAGCGGCTGGAAAAGAAGAGCTTTGACTTGCTCTCCAGCACCTATTCCGGGCTGTCACCGTGGCAGAAAACGCTGGTTGCACGCCATCCCGCGCGCCCGCATTTCCGTGACTATGTGGAACATATGTTCAGCGAATTCATGCCTTTGGGCGGTGATCGCTTGTATGGCGATGATGAGGCGATCATGGGAGGTCTGGCCACGCTGGATGGCCGCAAGCTGGTGCTGATCGGGCACGAAAAGGGCAATGATACCGCCAGCCGCATCCGCCACAATTTCGGCATGGGCAAGCCCGAAGGCTATCGCAAGGCTATCCGCCTGATGGAACTGGCCGATCGGTTTGGCCTGCCGGTGGTGACTTTGGTCGACACGTCGGGCGCGTTTCCTGGCATCGAGGCGGAAGAGCGCGGTCAGGCTGAGGCGATTGCCCGCTCGACCGAAGCCTGCTTGGCTCTGGGCGTGCCGATGGTGGCCGCGATTGTGGGCGAGGGCGGATCGGGCGGCGCAGTGGCGCTGGCCAGTGCCGAGCGGGTGCTGATGTTTGAACATGCGGTCTATTCGGTGATTTCGCCGGAAGGCTGCGCCTCGATCCTGTGGCGCACGGCGGAAAAGGCCCCGCAGGCGGCCGAAGCGATGAAGATGACCGCGCAGGATCTGGCCAAGATCGGCGTGATTGACCGGATTGTGCCCGAACCCGTGGGCGGCGCGCATCGCGATCCGGCGGCGGCAGCAGCTGCCTTGGCCAAGGCCATTGGCGAGGAGCTTGATGCCCTGTCACGCCGCGATTCGGCCACGCTGCGGCGGATGCGCGAGGAACGCTTTTTGGCGATTGGTGAGGGGCTGTAAACCCGCTCTCCGGAACCAACAGGCATTCGGCAGGTTGCATTGAGTGACCAATCTGGCAAATTCGCCGCCAGAAAAGGCCGCATTGGCCAAAAAATGTTCGTCTCCAGGAGCCTGCCATGTCCACCACCAGCCGTAATTCGCGTTATGCCAAACTCGCCCTGACCGGCGTTGCCACCTTCGTCATGGCAATCAGTGCCACGCCCGCCACAGCCCAACGCGCCCGGCCCGGGCAACCGATCACGCCTGCAGAAGCGCAGGTCGGGGCGGAGAATCATGAGGCTTTTCTGGCCGAATTTGGCGGCGCGATGAGTGGGCCGGCCAGTGACTATGTTGTCGGCGTGGGTCAGGGCATCGCGGTGCGAAGCGGCCTTGCCACCAGGCCCGATGCCTTTCGGGTGACGCTGCTCAATTCCTCGATCAACAATGCCTTCGCGGTGCCCGGTGGTTATGTATACGTCACCCGACAGCTGGTCGGGCTGATGAACAATGAGGCCGAACTGGCCGCCGTTCTGGGGCACGAAGTGGGCCACGTTGCCGCCCGCCATTCCGCACGGCGTCAGCGGGCAGCCACCCGCAACCAGCTTGGCGGTGTAGGAATTGCTATCCTTTCCAGCATCTTGCTGGGCGGCAATAATCCTCTGGGCCAACAGATCTCGCAAGGGGCTTTGCAGGGTTCGCAACTGCTGACGCTGCGCTTCTCGCGCCGGCAGGAGATTGAAGCCGATAATCTGGGGATCACCTATCTGACCGGTGCCGGATATGATCCGCGCGCGATGTCCACCTTGCTCACCAGTCTGGCCGCGCAGAACACGCTCGATGCGCAATTGCAGGGGCGTGGGGATGCATCGATCCCGGCCTGGGCTTCGACCCACCCCGATCCCGCGGGCCGGGTGCGCAATGCGCAGACTCAGGCGGGCACCAGAACCGGCACGATCAACCGCGACATATTCCTGCGCCGGATTGACGGGCTGATGTATGGCGATGATCCGCAGCAAGGCGTGATCGAGGGAAGCGATTTCATTCATCCCACCTTGCGCTTGCGCTTTACCGCGCCGCAGGGCTTCTACCTAACCAATGGCACGCGCGCCGTTTCGATCAATGGTCAGGCTGGGCAGGCGGCGATGTCATCGGGGCCGTTTGACGGCAATCTGGAAACCTATGTCCGCGCCGTTTTCCAGTCACTGGCAGGCCAAAATCAGCAGCTCGCCCCGCAGTCGGTGCAGCGCACGACTGTGAATGGCATCCCGGCGATGATCGGCACGGCGCGGGTTCCCAGCGGCCAGCAGGAAGTGGACCTTCGAGTGATCGCCTATGACTTCGGCAATCGCCAAGCCTATCACTTCCAGGCCATCACGCCTGCGGGGCAGTCGGCGACGTTTGACCCGCTGTTCAATTCGATGCGCCGCATTACCGCGCAGGAAGCCAGCCAGGTTGTGCCGCGCGCGCTTGATGTGGTGACTGCCAGCCGCACCGACACAGTCCAGACACTGTCCCGCCGGATGGCCTTCACCGATGCCCAGGAAGCCCGTTTCCGGGTGCTCAACGGTATGGCCAGCACCGATACGGTAGTGGCTGGGCAGCAATACAAGATCGTCGTCCGCGCCAATTGACCTTTTTGCTCTTTTTTGCCGACAAAAAGAAAGGGCGGCAGGTTTCCCTGCCGCCCGATCTATTTGTCAGACCTGTGAAGGCCTGAGCGTTTCTTAGTTGTTGGCGGTATCGAGATCGCTCTCAACCTTGCCGAACGTGGTGTTCAGCTCGTTACCAACGCCCTGCAGGGCAGTGATGATGGCAACAGCAATCAGGGAAGCAATCAGGCCATACTCGATGGCAGTCGCGCCAGCTTCGTCGCGCAGCATGTTCTTGAAAAAGGTCATGGTTAGTCTCCTGGTTTCAGTCTTCGGTACCCGATCCGGCTGGTTTCCCGTGTCTGGATAAATTTGTGTTTAGGTGCGATGTGTTGATAAAATCCTAAAGGCCGGCGAGGATTTGTTAGCGCGCTTCTTCAAGGCTGGTCTGGACTTTGCCCCACATTTCGTTTGCCTCATTGGCAAAGCCGGACATCCCGCCGACAATACCAATCACCAGCATTCCGGCGATCAGGCCATATTCGATTGCGGTTGCACCCTGCTGGTCGCGCAGCAGTTTTCTGAAGCTGATGGCAATTGCACACATAGGGTTGACCCCTTCTCAAACGATCCAATGCTTAAGATTTTCGCACTCAATTCCTAACGAAAGGTTTAAACGGGCAGCAAAGTTGGAAAACGATCCGACATGGATGGCGGTTGTGGCACTGGCACTGGTCGATGGGGCCGGGCAGATGCTGCTGCAAAGGCGCCCCCTTCACAAGCAACACGGCGGCCTGTGGGAATTCCCCGGCGGCAAGGTGGAAAATGGCGAAACTCCGCGACTTGCGCTAGTTCGGGAGATAGCGGAGGAGCTGGGTATCGAAATCGAAACCAGCGCGCTCCGCCCGGCATTGCTGGCCGATGGCGGGGACAAAGGCTCGGTTGTCCTGTTTCTTTACACCTGCCAGCATTGGCAGGGCCAGATCATCGCGCATGAAGGGCAGGAATGGGGCTGGTTCACCCGCGCCGAGGCGGCCGCCCTGCCCAAGCCGCCGATGGATGCCGATTTGCTGGCCAGAATGGGCGATTAGTCGCTTGCCAAGCTGCACCTGCCCCCTTATGTGGCGCCCTCCAATAGGCGCCCGTAGCTCAGCTGGATAGAGCATCAGACTACGAATCTGAGGGTCGGACGTTCGAATCGTTCCGGGCGCACCATTTTTTCAAAGGCCTGTCTCCGATAAGGAGGCGGGCTTTTGTGTTTTGGACCATTTTCATTGCGCGGGCGTGGCCTTTTGCTTCCGCGCCACCTATCGGCTAGAGCCGCGTAGAAGCTGAGAGGAAAGCACCTTTTTTGATGAGTGGCCAAAGCAATACCGTGCCAGAAAAGCCGCCCGTCCCGCAAGATGTGCAGGATGCGATCCGCACGCTCATCCGCTGGGCGGGCGATGATCCCACGCGCGAAGGCCTGCTGGATACGCCGTCGCGTGTGGCCCGGGCCTGGCGCGAATATTGCCAGGGCTATGGCGAGGATCCGTCTCGGCACCTTGCCCGCGTGTTCGAGGAAGTGGGTGGCTATGACGAGATTGTGCTGCTGAAGGACATTCCGTTCCAGAGCCATTGCGAACACCACATGGCCCCGATCATCGGCAAGGCGGCAATCGCCTATCTTCCAACGGATCGTGTGGTGGGCATATCCAAGCTCGCCCGCGTGCTGCACGGCTATGCCCGGCGCTTGCAAATTCAGGAGCGGCTGACCGCCGAAGTGGCGCAGTGCATCTGGGAACACCTCGCGCCCAAAGGCGTGGCAGTGGTGATCGAGGCCAGCCATGCCTGCATGACCGCGCGCGGCGTGCGCACGCCCGGCGTCAATATGGTGACGAGCCGGGTGATGGGCACGTTCCGCAGCGATGAGAAGAGCCGCCAGGAAGTGCTCAAGTTGATGGGCTATTGATGGTGCTGTCGGCACAACGACGACTGAAAGGTTTACAATGACAGCGCTTTACGTGCGCGGGGGCCAGCGGCTCCAGGGCCGGATTGATCCTTCTGCCAACAAGAATGCAGTGCTGCCGGTGCTGTGTGCCACTTTGCTCACCGATGGGCAGATCACCCTGCGCAATGTGCCCGAAATTACCGATGTCACCCGCATCCACGGCTTCTTTTCCGAGCTTGGCAGCACTGTGCATTGGGACAAAGCGGCCAAGACGCTCGAAATCGATCACAGCACGATTTCCGCCGGGGCGCGGGCCACTTTGCCGCAGGCGATGCGCGCCAGCATCATGATGATCCCCGGCCTGCTCGCCCGTCTGGGAGAGGCGCGGCTGGAGAATGAGGTCAAGGGCTGCACGCTGGGCGCGCGCGAGATTGATCCGCACGTGGCAGTGTTCAAGGCCTTTGGGGCCAAGGTCTCGACCGAGGGCAAGAACATCGTCTTTCGCAAACATGGCAAAGGCGAGGGGACGCGGATGTGGCTGGAATATGCCAGCGTCACCACCACCGAAAACTTCATCATCAGCGCGCTTACCGCCAGCGGAACCAGCCAGATCGTCAACGCTGCGTGCGAGCCGCATGTGCAGGAAATGTGCGCTTTCCTCGAAGCAATGGGCGCGCGGATTCGCGGCAAGGGCACCTCGATGGTCTCGGTCGATGGCGGGGTCGAGCTGCACGGGGCGGATTACACTTTCGTGGAGGATTTCCACGAGGTGGCGACCTTCCTGGCGCTGGCGGCGGTGACCGGCGGCGATATTTCGGTGCGCAATTCGCAGCCGGAAAACTTCATGCTGATCGACCGGACGTTCGAGAAATTCGGCGCGCATGTGGAGCATAAGGACGGCTGGTCCCGGCTGAATGCCCCGGCCGAACTGGTGGTGCAGTCAAACTTCACCAGCCACCTCATCACCAAGGTGGAAGCAGCGCCGTGGCCTTATATCCCAGCCGATCTGCTGCCGATCTTCATTGCGCTGGGCGTCAAGGCCAAGGGCCAGACGATGTTTTGGAACAAGGTCTATGAGGGCGGCCTGACCTGGCATACCGAGCTGGCGCTGTTCGGCGCGCATACCTTGCTGTGCGATCCGCACCGGCTGATTACCTTTGGCGGTGACCGCCTGGTGCCCGCCACCGTGACCAGCCCCTATATCATCCGCGTGGCCATCGCGATGCTGATGGTGGCGGCATCAATCGACGGCGAATCGACCATTCTCGATGCCGACCCGATCCGCCGCGCGCATCCCAATTTCGTGCAGAATATCGATAAGCTGGGTGTC
>CAMDSM010000087.1 GCA_945906905.1 Altererythrobacter xiamenensis
AGTCGGTCATCGCGATCCGGCAGCCTGCGCCATCGGCATCGGGTTCCACCTCGACCCAGGCCGTGATCCGCTCGACCTCGTCACGCGCCTCGATCGCACGGGCCAGCTTGAAGCGATAGGCGCGCGCCTTGCGGACCATTTCGAGTAGCGCCGGGGTGACGATGGCGCCGGGCAATTCGCCACCGTTGCGCAGTTGCAAGCCGGCAATCGGCTCCTCCGCCTCGACCAGCCAATCGCGCCCATCAGTGCGGGCGGTGGCGCTGAAGGGTCCGCTGTGAGACATGGTTCAGCCTGCCACCTTTTGCGCCGTCTCTTCGAGAAGTACTGCCGCCCGGCCCGGCGTGATCCGGTCAAATCCGTCGGGAAGCTGGGCATTGGGATGGAGCATGAGGAACTGCCCTTCCAGTGCATCCTGCCGCAGCCCAGCGGCCCGCAAGGACAGCGCCAGACGCGCCAGTTGGTTCTCACCGAACGACAAAATCGTCAGATTACGGTCCTGCCCCGAAGCCATCGCCAGCGCCGTTGAGTGTATCGCAAGGCCCGCATGATCGATCGCCAGCGCTCGGTTGGCCTTGCGACCCATTGCCATGACCAGACGGGTCAATTGCCCGATCCGCCCTTGTCCTTCATCGAACTGCGCCCGCAGCTGGGACTCGGCACGGGCGGCGCTTTCATCATCACCGGCGTGATTGCGCATCAGCAGCAGCGCCTTGTGGAAAAGATCGCCCGGCAGCTCACCGAGCGGCAGTTCCATCCGCCGATAGGTCTGCATAAACCTTGCCTGCGAAGCGATGATGCGCATCGCCGCTGCCGCTGTCGGCTCATCAGGTGATGCTGTGAGTTCCTGCAGCAGCGGCGAGAGCACGGCGTCGATGGCGCTGCGACGCTGCACCGATTCGGCCAATTGCGCCTCCAGCGTCAGCGCATGGGCATGGGCGAGGAACGCCACGTCATCGAACAGAAGCGCCGCCAGCCCATCCTGATAACGCGCAGAAAACGGCGCGGGATCGGCCATATCATCGGCCCCGGCACGAGCGAACAGCAGCTGGCGGGCGACATGGCCGATCATCCCGCGCAACCGCGCAATCACCTCGTCGCTGAACAGCGATTGGTCACGATTGGCCAACAGATGGCGCAGGATCGGACGCGTGCTGGCCAGCACGGCGTCGCCCCCGCGCAATCGCTCGGCCAATAGCTGTTCAACCGATTCCAGCGGAACGGTGGTCTGGATTTCATCGCTCATCGGATTGCCATAGCCAAATGTGGTTAAACCCGCGTTATCCGCTGGGGTTACGAATTTGTGCCAGATTGAGCGACAGAATTGCCAGTACCGCCAGCATCAGCCCTGCCTGTGCTGACAGCGCCAGCGCACCTGCCGCGACCAGTGCCGCCGCCAGCCCCCGGTCACGCCAACGTGTCAAACGGGACGAGCCCTGTGGTGGCACTGCATAGAACACCGCCACCAGCACCAGCGGGGCAAAGCCGCGCTCGAGCCAGGTGCCCGAAACCGCCAGCACGCCAGCGATCACCAGCGCCAGATCGAGTGCCTTGCGCACATGCCCCAGCTTGTCAGCCGCTCCAAAATACCCCGCCCGCGCCCGCTTCAACCGCCCCAACCCGAGCGCCACTTCGAGCACAGGTGCGGCCAATGCCAGAACGAGGAATCCTCCGGCGGCCTGCCCCAGGTTGCACAGCGCAATGCCCGCCAGTGGCAGCAGCAGCGCCGTGCCCAGCGCCAGCGGATGCAGCCATGACCTCTCGAGCATGGCACCGCCCGTGCGCCGCAGCAGGCCATTGGCGAGCTGGCGCGAGAGCGGATCGGCGCTGGAGGGGGCCATTTGCCGGGTCAGCCATTTCTCCTCAGCCAGACGGCCATCCTCGGGGCTGGTCGCCAGGCACCAGCTGCCATCGGACAGGTGCGGCAGAGCCAGTGGGCGTTCGGGCAAGCCGGCCTGTAGTGCGATCCGCAACAGCGCCGATGCCGCCTCGGTATCATCGGGCAGGTCGAGCAGGCGCGGCAGCAGCGCTCCGGGCAACACCAATGCGCCGGCCCAGGCGCGGGCAAGATCAATCCGCTGATAGCCTGCCTCCACCCCCAGCCCTGCGGCCAGGGTGAGAATCACGCTTGCGCCGACGTTGGCATCCGCTGGCCATGCAGCTGGATCGGGCAGAAGTTCGGCTTGCAGCACCAGCAGCCGCTCACCAGCCAAGCCGCCCCTAGCCAGCGCGTGCGGGCCGGAGAGTTCGCGATAGGCAAGGCCCAGGCTTTCAGCCAGGTGGCGCGTGGCAGTGGCCGCTGCCGTGCCACCCTCGCCCAGCGTGATCACCTCGCGGCAACCGCAGGCGGCCGCAAATTCGACCTGCCGTTCAGCAGTGCTCCGTCCGAGAAATCGCGGGGCGTCGGCCCCAGATGCGCTTGGCGACAGCGAAATCAGCACGCAGCTGGCGGGTATAGTGGCGGGATCGTTTGCACTCACCCGGCCACGCTAGGTTGCGCGCGGCCCACTGCCAAGAGCGTTCAGGCCCTTTCAACCACGCTTTGACTGAAATTGGCCAGTTTGCGCAGCACCACCGGGTCGCCCGGCGCGGTATCGAGCGCCTCTTGCGCCAGGAGCACCAGCTGTTGCGAATGGAAACTGGCCCCCAGCCCGCGCAATCGCAAGGCCGAAACCTCCCAATTGCCATCGCAGCGCGCCCGCGACAGCAGATCGCGCTGCGCATCGAGGCTGGCCTGAAAGCAGGCAAGCAGCTCCGCCCGCAGGACAAGATCGTCGCCCGACGCAGCTGCCAGATTGGCCTCGAATTCACCTTGGTCATGCATGATTTGAATACTTTGGCACACTGCGAGTTAAGGCGGGTTTAAATCCATCGCGGTGCCTGATATCCTGCTGCGATGGACCGACGCAAAAATCTGGTGGCGCTCGACACGCCCCAAGCTGGGGAAACCCCCGTTTCTGAGGCTGTTGAAGCTGCTGAGGCTGGTGCAACCGCGCCTGCGCCCGAAGGGGCCGAGCAGGCCTTCGCCGAGGAATGGGCCGCCGATGAATGGGCCGAGGATGAAGCCCCCGCAGGCCGCAGTTTCACCTGGCTGCTGCCCACCCTGGCGCTGTTGACTGTGGCTGGCTGGACGGGCTTTTTCGGCTGGAGCAATAGCCACGCGATGCTCGCCAGCTCCACGCCACAGCAGTGGATCGGCTGGATCGGTGACTGGTCGCTGCCCGTGGTTCTGGTGATCGGCCTGTGGCTGCTGGCGATGCGCCATTCCACCCGCGAGGCAACCCGGTTCGGTGCCGCCGCGCAGACTTTGTCCAACGAATCGAGCGCGCTTGAACAGCGTTTGAGCGCGATCAACCGCGAGTTGAGCCTGGCGCGCGACTTTATCGCCAGCCAATCGCGCGATCTGGAATCGCTGGGCCGCATTGCGGTTGAGCGCCTTTCCGCCAATGCCGCCCAATTGCAGGATCTGATCCGCAACAATGGCGATCAGGTGAGCGCAATCGGTCAGGTCAGCGACAGCGCGCTGGCCAATATGGACCGTTTGCGCGATCAGTTGCCGGTGCTTTCAAACGCCACGCGCGATCTGGCCAACCAGATCGGCCATGCCGGGCACACCGCCCAAGGCCAGCTCGATGAAATGGTCGCCGCCTTTCTTCGGCTCAACGAATTTGGTGAGGCCAGCGGACGCCAGCTCGATGCTCTGCGGCAGCGCGAAGACGATGCGCTAGGCCAGTTGGCCCAACGTCTGACAGACCTGCGCGAAATGGGCGCAGAGGTTACCAGCCAACTGCTTGCCGGACAGGAGACTGCCCGCCATCGGTGGAACGAAGCGGCCGAGCAACTGCATGCCCGCATGGCCGATGTCATTACCCGCATCAGCCAACTTGACGAGGCAGCAATCGGCAATGCCCGCACGCGGATGGACGCGTTGGCGGCGGCTGGGCGGGAAGTCGATCAGTCGATCATCGCCAGCGCCACTGTTTTCGAGGCAGAATTCGCCCGCCGCCGCGCGGCCTCCGCCACCGCCGAAACCGACGCGCTGGAAGCCTTGCAACATCGCCTCGCCAACTTTGACAGCCAGACGAGCGAGCGCCAGCAGGCGCAGATCGCGCATATGGCCAGCCTGGCCATGCGCGGTGAGGCGCTGGCCTCGCGCCTCACCGAATTTGACCGCGAAGTGGCGCGGCTGGCGGCGCAGGGCAGCGACGAAGCCACCCGGCTTGGCGAAACGTCCGAAATGTTCGCTGAAAAGCTCTCGCAAAGCCGCGCCATTCTGGAAGAGAGTGGCACATTCGTCAGCCGTCTGACCGATGACAGCGTGCGCCTGCTCGAAATCATCCGCGCCAGCGCCGACTATTCCGAAGGGGCGCTGTCCGATTCCATCGGCGTTGCCGAACAGCGCCTGTCGCAATTCGAAACCCACGCGCTTGCCCTGCGTGACACCATGACCGAGGCCGAAAGCCGGGGCAGCGCGCTGCTCGATCATGTGACCAACACCTCAGCCCAGTCCGCCACCTCGCTCGACCTGCTCGCTCAAATGGAAACCCGGCTGGCTGCGATTGCCGCCCAAGCCACAACAATGTCGGTGCAAGCACAAGGCGATCTGCAGGCCGCCATTGCCGCGCTGGAGGCAGCTTCTGGCGAAGCGTTGAGCCAGTTGCGCGATGAACAGTCGCAGGCGGTGCGCGATATCGCGGCCCGGATCGGCGCAAAAAGCAGCGAGGCAATCGAAAGTGCATTGCGCGATCATTCGCGCGCGGCGATTGCCGAGCTGGAGCAAGCCGCCCACCAGGCCGCTGAGCAGGGCCGCAACGTCGCCTCCCAGCTGCGTGATCAGCTATCCAAGGTCAACCAACTGGCCGGCAATCTCGAAAACCGCGTGGCGCAGGCCCGTGCCCGTGCAGAGGAACAGGTCGACAGCGATTTCACCCGCCGGATGGCGCTGATAACCGAAAGCCTCAATTCGTCCTCGATTGACATCGCCAAGGCCTTCGATGCCGAAGTGTCCGATACTGCGTGGGCGAGCTATCTGCGCGGAGACCGCGGTATTTTCACCCGCCGCGCGGTCCGCCTGCTCGACAATGGTGAGGCCCGGGCGGTGGCCGATGTCTATGAAACTGACCCCGAAGTGCGCGAGGCGATCAACCGCTACATCCACGATTTCGAGGCTCTGCTGCGCACCGTCCTGTCCACCCGCGACGGCAATGCGCTGGCGGTGACGATGCTGTCGTCCGATATCGGCAAGCTGTATGTGGCGTTGGCGCAGGCGATTGAGCGGCTGCGGGACTAGCCTTCGGTGCGGTGCTGCCGCGGTGGATTGCCGAACAAATCGATATCATCAACCGTGATCCAGCCAGCTGAATAATTGGCGATATACAGCCCGGTCAGAAGCGCGGCGATGGCCGTGGCGCGCAGGGCCAGCCTGCCGGGGCGGAAGTTGGCCGGAGCGCTGTCGGCTTGGCCCGGCACTTTGGCGATCCCCGCCTCGTCATGCGTCTGCACCCCGAAGGGCAGCAGGATAAAGGCGCTCATCACCCACATCAGCGCATAGATGGCGATGATCGAGGTCACTTTCATTTGGACGAAGCCTCCAGCGGCAGGATCACGCGGGTCTGCGGCTTCTTGCCCGACCAACGTTGCGCTGCCCGCCGCGCGGCGAGGCGGGCGGCCTCAGTGATCGCTGTCCGATCGCGTGCCTGCGCCCCACGCAAAGCCGAAAGCGCGCGCTTCACATCCGCCACGGCCTCGGCCACGAAATCGTCATAGTCCTCTTCCAGCGGCAGGCCTACTCCTTCGACCTGCACGCCGCCGCCCTGTTCCAGCACCACCAGCAGCAGGCCATCGCGGGCCAGACGGCGACGCATGGTGATCGCCTCGCCATTGGCGGGGACAATGATATCGCCGTCGAGCACGAGGCGGCCATTAGGAACCTCGGCCAGCTTGCCCGGCTTTCCGGGAGCAAGGCGGACGATATCGCCGTTCTTCTGGTTGACGATGCCGGGAATCCCGCAAGCCTTGCCCAGCCTGCCCTGCTCCATCATGTGCCGCACCTCGCCGTGGACGGGCACGAGGATGTCTGGCCGCAGCCAGCCGTAGAGCGCCTCCAGCTCTGGCCTTCCGGGATGGCCGGAGACGTGGATATGGCTCTGCCGATCGGTCACCATCACCACGCCGCGATGCGCCAGCTGGTTCTGGATCCGCGCAATCGCCAGGTCGTTGCCGGGAATGACGCGGCTGGAAAACAGCACCACATCGCCTTCGACCAGGCTGAGCTGGTGGCTGTCATCGGCAATCCGCGCCAGCGCCGCACGTGGCTCGCCCTGCCCGCCGGTGGCCACGATCATCACTTCACCGCGCGGCAGCTTCATCGCGGTGTCAAAATCGACCGCTTCGGGGAAGCGGCCGAGGTAGCCATTATCCCGCGCGACTTCGATGATCCGGTCAAGCGAGCGGCCCGCCACGCACAGGCGCCGCCCAGTCTCCTCGGCCACTTCGGCCAGCGTTTGCAACCGTGCGACGTTGGAGGCAAAGGTTGTCACCAGCACCCGGCGGCCCTTGTGCTTGCGCACTTCATCGAGCAACCCGCGAAATACCCCGCCTTCCGAACCCGACGCTTCCATGTTGAAGGCATTGGTGGAATCGCACACCAGCGCGAGCACGCCCTCGTCGCCAATTTCGCGCAGCTCTTCCTCGGTGGTCGGCTCGCCAATGATCGGTTCTTCGTCGAGCTTCCAGTCGCCGGTGTGGAATATCCGCCCGTGCGGAGTATCGATCAGCAGCGCATTGCCCTCTGCGATGGAGTGGGCGAGCGGCAGATAGGTGATCTCGAACGGGCCGAGCTGGATCATGCCGTGATCCTCTTCGATGATGTTCAGCTCCACCCCCTTGGATATGCCCGCTTCCTCCAGCTTGCGCATGATCAGGTCAGCCGTGAACGGAGTGGCATACATCGGCACGCCCAGATCCTTGGCGAAATAGGGGATCGCGCCGATGTGGTCCTCGTGGGCATGGGTCAGGACAATGGCGATCAGATGCTTGGTCCGCTCCTCGATGAATTGCAGATCGGCAAACATCAGTTCGGTGCCGGGATATTCCTGCGCCCCGAAGCTCATCCCAAGATCGACCATCAACCACTGGCCCTGACAGCCATAGAGGTTGACGTTCATGCCAATCTCGCCCGAACCGCCGAGCGCGAGGAACAGCAATTCGTCCTCGGGTGTGAAATCCTTCTTCATTTTGCTCCTGCGGTGTGCGCGATCATGGCCAGGCCCTGCAACGTCAGGTCAGCGTCCACCGCATTGAAAATGCTTGTGTGTTTGTCGAAAACAACCGCCAGACCACCCGTTGCGACAACGCTTGCAGGCCGGCCGATCTGGGCCTTCATCCGTCCGATAAGCCCTTCCAGCATCGCAACATAGCCCCAATAGACGCCGATCAGCATTTGATCCTCGGTATTGCGCCCGATCACGCTGTCATCACGCGGCGCCTCGATGGCGATGCGCGGGAGCTTGGCGGTGTTGTTGACCAGGGCATCGAGCGAAAGGTTGATCCCCGGCGCGATGATCCCGCCTTTATAGGCGCCCTTGGCGTCGACATGGTCAATGGTGGTGGCAGTGCCGAAATCGATCAGGATCAGATCGCCGGGATATTTGGCATGGGCGGCAATGGCATTAACCGCCCGGTCGGCCCCCAGCGAGCGCGGCTCCTCGACGTCGATCTCGATTTGCCAGGCGGCCTTGCCCTCGCCCGCAAACAGTGGTTCGACAGCGAAATATTTGCGCGCCAGCACCTCTAGATTGTGCCGCGCACGCGGGACCACGCTGGACACGATCATGCCAGTCACTTCCGCGCGGGCAATCCCTTCGATCTGCATCAACTGGATCAGCCACACGGCATATTCGTCACCCGTGCGGTGGGGATCGGTGGCGATGCGCCAGCGCGTGCGCATGGTATCGCCATCGAACATGGCGAAAACGATATTGGTATTGCCGACATCGACCGCGAGCAGCATCAGCCTGCCTCCAGCATTACATCACCAGCATGGATCACGCGCGTGGTGCCGTCATCCAACGCCAAGCACAAGGCCCCGTCTTCCTGCAGACCCATATAGGTGCCGGAAATGCGCACGCCCTTGTCCCCATGCACCGCAAGCCGCGTTCCGGGCTGGTGCGCGGCGGTCTGCCAGCGGATGAACAGCGGGCCAGTGCCATAGAAACGCCAGCGCTCCAGTTCGGTGGCGAAGCTGGCGGCGAGATCGGCGGCGAACAGGTCTCGATCGGGCACCACGCCGATATCGGACAAGGCCAGCGTTTCGCGATCCGGCAGACGCGGCGCGGCGGCGAGATTGACCCCGATGCCGATCACCGCATGTTCGCCCTCGCACTCCAGCAGGATGCCGCAAAACTTGGCCCCACCGAGCATGATATCATTGGGCCACTTGAGTTGCAGACTGGCCGGCCGCGCGATCCGTCCCGCCGTGGCGCCATAGACCGCCAGCGCCGCCACGAACGAGAGACTGGCAGGCGGCGGATCGTTTGGGGTGAGGCGGACCATGGTCGAGCCCATGAAATTGCCCGGAGCATCTAGCCACTGCCTCCCTTGCCGCCCGCGTCCGGCGCTCTGGCGGTCGGCGATCAGCCAATCACCCTCGGCCACCGCTTCACCACCCGCGATCCGCGCCAACAGGTCTGAATTGGTCGAGCCTGTCTCGGCGATGATGTCGAAGCGGATGGCCAAATCAGGCCGCGAACAACAGCGCGGCGGCGGCCTTGTCGGCCAGTGCGGTCAGCCAGCCTGTCGCCAGCCATGCCAGCGGTGACACGGCCAACGTGGCAATCGCCAGCAAGGCCCAGTGTGCCCAATCGCTGGTGCCCACCGCCTTGTCGTCGGACGGCGCATCGAAGAACATTACTTTGATGACCTTGAGGTAATAGAACGCCCCGATCACGCTTGCAGCAATGCCAATGGCGGCCAGCGCGATCAGATCAGCTTCCACCGCCGCCTGAAAGATCACCAACTTGCCGTAAAAGCCCATCAGCGGCGGAATACCCGCCAGGCTGAACATGATCAGCATCAGGCACCAGGCGAGCGCGGGCTGCTTGGTGGACAAGCCCTTAATTTCGGTCAGCGTCTCCAGCGGATTGCCCTCGGCATCCTTCAGCATCAGCACGGCGACAAAGCTGCCCACGGTCATCGCGACATAAAAGGCGAGGTAAACCAGCATCGCACTCACCCCGGCGGCGCTGGCAGTGGCCAGACCAATCAGGATGAAGCCAACATTGTTGATCGAGGAGAAGGCCAGCAGGCGCTTGATATTGTTTTGCCCGATCGCTCCCAATGCCCCGACCACGATCGAGGCAATGGCGGCGAAAGTGACGATCTGCTGCCACGCGGCGGTCTGGCTGCCGAACGCCTCCATCGACAAGCGCCCAAGCAGCGCCACGGCGGCCACCTTGGGCGCGCTAGCGAAGAACATGGTGACGGGCGTTGGCGCGCCTTCATACACGTCCGGCGTCCACATGTGGAACGGCACCGCGCTGATCTTGAAGGCCATGCCGGCCATCACGAAGATCAGGCCGAACAGCATGCCGTTCGATAGCCCAACCGACATGGCGACATTGATCCCGGCAAAGTTGGTGGTGCCGGTGAAGCCATAGATCAGGCTCATCCCGAACAGCAGGATCCCGCTGGCCAGAGCGCCGAGCACGAAATACTTCAGGCCCGCCTCGGCCGACTTGTCATCATCGCGCAAGTAGGCGGCCAGCACATAGGCGGCCAGACTGTTCAGCTCCAGGCCGATATACAGCGTGAGCAGATCGGCGGCGGAGACCATGATGCTCATGCCAAGGGCTGCGAACAGCACCAGAATGGCAAATTCGGGCCGCATCGCCTTCAGCCGGTCAAAATAGGCCGGGGCCACCACCAGCGCGGCACCAGCGGCGGCATAGATCATCAGCTTGGCAAGGCCAGCATAGGCATCGGCGTGGAACTGGCCGTAGAAGGCAATTGTATCCAGACCGGACGCGCCAGAACATACCGTCGGCGCCACAAGGAAGAAGGCCCCGCCCAACGCCACAGCGCAGGCGATGGAAACGGGCTTGCTCGCCTCGGGCCCACCCCATGCGGCGAACAGCAGCATGATCAGGCCCGACATCGACAGCACCAGCTCTGGGATAACCAGACCAAGCGACATGGTGAGTTCCATCAGTGTGCTCCCCCATGTTCGGCAGTTTCAGCAGGCGCACCCACTTCCAGATGCGCATCCCCGACAGGCGCGGCGCGTGACAGGCGGGCATCGAGCGCGGCGATATCGGCGCGCATCGGGGCCATGAAGTTCTCCGGGTAAACCCCCATCCACAGCACTGCGGCAGCAATCGGGCCGAGCATCAGCCACTCGCGCAGGCTCAGGTCAGGCATGGCCGCAGCATCGGCATTGGTCTGCACACCAAAGGCCACGCGGGCGTAGAGATAGAGCATGTAGGCCGCGCCCAGAATGATCCCGGTGGTGCAGACGAAGGCGACCACGCTCGATTGTTGATAGATACCCGCAAGGCTCAGGAACTCACCCACGAAGCCGCTGGTGCCCGGCAGGCCAATGCTGGCCATGGTGAACAGCAGGAACAGCATGGCGTATTGCGGCATATTGATCGAAAGGCCGCCGTAACGGTCAATCTCGCGGGTGTGCAGCCGATCGTAGATCACGCCCACGCACAGGAACAGCGCGGCCGAAACCAGACCGTGACTTAGCATAACCACCATCGCGCCTTCGAGCCCTTGCACATTGAAGGCAAACAGCCCCACAGTCACGATGGCCATATGCGCGACCGAGCTATAGGCGATCAGCTTCTTCATATCGTGCTGCACCAGCGCAATCAGGCTGGTGACGACCACGGCCACCATGCTGAGGCTGAAGATCAACCAGGCGAACTGCGCGGAGGCCTCAGGGAACATCGGCAGGCTGAACCGGATCATGCCATAGCCGCCCAGCT
>CAMDSM010000088.1 GCA_945906905.1 Altererythrobacter xiamenensis
TATTCTGGCCACTGCATCTGGCTTGATGGTTGACCGTTTTGGACCACGCTTCGCTCTGGTGTCAGCGGCGGGAGCGGCCATTCTGCTGGACCTGGGCTATCTTGTTGCCCCCAATCTCTATGCGCTGTTTGCGCTGCGCTTTCTTGAGGGGCTGGTGATCATTACAACACTGAATGCCGGACCAGCCATTCTCATCGCCATGAGTTCCGAAAAGAGCCAGAAGACAGCCCTGAGCCTCTGGTCGAGTTACACGCCGGTTGGCAATTTTATTGCATTGGCGGTGGGCGGCGTGGTCGCCGGCGGGCTGTGGTGGACAATGGCCTATGCCTACCACATTGCATTGCTGGCGGTGGCTGTAGGCTTGACCTGGTTTTCCCTGCCCCATGTCGATCTGCGGGAGAAGGGCCAGACAGGGCCGCGCAAAAGCATGGTCGAGACATTCGCCGCATTGCGCCAGCCTGGTCCCATCCGTCTGGCTATCATCTTCTTTGCCATAGCCTCGCTGGGTGTTGGATCCACGACCGTCCTGCCGGCCTATATTGCCAGCGAACACGGCCTGTCGATCAATCAGGCGTCCGGCCTGATGGCAGGAGCCAATCTGATGATGCTGATCGGGACCTTCCTGGCCGGTCTGGCCGTTGCGCGCGGCATTGGATTGATGTTGCTGGCGCTGGTCCTCGGCGGAATTGGGGCGGCCCTCGGTGTGGCAACTTTCCTGCCGAACATTCACCTTTCATTGCTGGCCCCGCTTCTCGGCGGGTGGTTCGCCGGGATCGGAGGCGGCAAGGTTCTAATGACTGTGCTGCTCCCTATTGCCACCCCTCCGGGCCAGCGCGGACTGGCCATTGGTGTGGTCAATCAAGCCTCGGCATTGGCGAGTTTCGGGGCACCGGTGATCTGGAAGCTTCTTGCCACGGGCTCAAACTGGCTGGTTTTTGCCGGGATGATTACGGTAAGCTGGTTGGTGGTGGTAGTGTTGGTGCGCCAAATTCTTCGCGCCAACTGAGGTTTGCCGAATTCATATCAGCCTGGGCCTACCAGCCCCGCTTCCAGGACCATGGCGATGCGTTTGCCCGCCCCTGCCCAATTTATTGCGTCGTAGGAGATGCCCATTGCCTCGGCCAGCCTGCGACCGTTGATCTGCGGATAGACGTAGGCACCCAGCACGGTGCTGCAAGCAAAGAAAAATGCCTCTTCATCCAATTGGGGCAAAGCCAGGCGCAGTTTGGCGATCAGGCGCGCCCGCACATCCTTCACCAACGGCGCAACCAGTTCTCTTGCTTCCGGCGAAGGGTCGGTCAGCGCAAGGCAATAGATCTGATAGCTGAAGCGCTGCTTTTCTTCTCCGGTAACTCCATGCAAGGCCGGGCTGAAGAACGAATCCAGTATGTCCCCAACCCGGCTGATATCGCCATCGCGGGCCTCCAGCGCATCAAAACTGGCATTCTGGGCATTGTGTATCGGTGTGAAATGGCGGGCGAAGACCTCGGCAAACAGGTTCTGCTTGCCCGTCCAGTGCCGATTCAGCCGGGCCAGACTGGTCCCCGCCTCCGCAGTAATCGCGCGGATCGTCGCGCCATCATAGCCTTCCTGGATATAGACCCGGTCAGCTGCGGCCAGAAAGCGCAAACGCCCGGCATCTGGGGCGGCGGGTTTGGGTTGCCGAACAAATGTTATGGTGCATACCTTTCTTGTTGCAAGAATCGAATCGGGTGGATACATACGTATCCGAGAATACAGATGTATCCAGTGTAATGGGAGAATGATGGTGGCTGCAAGGACCGGTGAGCAATATCGTGCCGATATGAATGATGCGCGCGAGGTTTGGCTTGGCGAAGATAAGATCGCTGTTGCCGATGACCCGCGTTTTCAGGGTTCGATCAACGGCATGGCTGGATATTTCGACTGGCAGCATACCCATGCGGATATCTGCCTGGTCGATGATCCTGAACGCCCCGGCGAGAAAATGAACGTGAGCCACGTCGTGCCACGGACTGCTGAAGACCTGGCCATTCGCCACAAGGGGCTGGAGCAGCTTTCACGCTATTCCTATGGCATGTTGGGCCGCACACCCGATTATGTGAATGTCGTGCTGGCCGGTCATGTCGCCCGGCGGGACATTTACGATGCTGGCGGCGATCCGGTGTTCCACGAACGTTTGCGCAAATTCCAGCGCGAGGTGATCGAGGGCGATCTTTCGATGACGCATACGATCATCCATGCGGCGATCGACAAAGGCGTTCCCGAATTGCAGGGGATGAACAGCGACCTCACCCTGCGCGTGGTCGAGCGCAACGACGAAGGCATCGTGGTGCGCGGCGCCAAGATCCTCGCAACGCTCGGTCCGTTCGCCGACGAAATCTTCGTCTACCCCTCTGCGCCTGTCCCTGCCGGAGCAGAGGAATATGCATTGTGCTTCTCCGTGCCGGTCAAGACAAAGGGCGTGATCACGGTTTGCCGCGACCATTACGGCTTGCCGGAAGACATTGCCGACCGACCATTCTCGTCACGATTTGACGAACAGGATGCCTTCGTAATCTTTGAAGATGTGCTGATCCCTTGGGAACGCGTGTTCTGTGATGGCAATCTGGCGGTCTACAACAAAATCTCACCCGCCGTATCCCCTTCCAACACCGCCCAGCAGATTACCATCCGGGCGATGGTGAAGCTCGAATTCGCATATGATTTATGCAGCCAGATTGCCAAGGTCAGCAATTCTGACAAGCGCCCTGAAGTCGCGGTCATGCTCGGCGAGATTCACACCTATATGGTGCTCACCCGCGCTATGGTCATCGCCGCAGAGGCACGCGCATCCAACCATAGCACGGGTGATGAGCCAGCCTTCTTCCCGCACCCCGATCTTTCAGCGCTGCGCTGCGTGATGCCGGGCTGGATGATGCGGGTGAATGACATCATCAAGCATATCGGCGCCCACAATCTGCTGGCAACGCCAACCCACGCCGCGTTCAAGAACCCGGCGATGGGCGATGTCCTGCGCAAATATCTGCCAGGAGCAAACGGAATGTCAGCCGAAGAACGGGCAATCCTGATGCGCACGGCCTGGGACTTCGCCGGATCGGCGCTCGGCAGCCGGGTCGAGCTTTACGAAATGTTCTATTTCGGCAGCGCGGGTCGCGGCTTCATGACCGATCACATGGTCGCCCAGATGAATGGCGAAGGCGGGCAGGTGAAGGAGTTCCTCAAAGCAGCCGGCGCCTGGAAAGTGCCAGAATAGGTTTTGAGTCTTAGTCCTGTTTTTCCATGGCGGCGGCTTCCGGCAACGGTTGCCGCCGCTTTGACTACTGCTTAACACCCCCCAAGGGCAGGACCAAAAGCGAACGCAATCTCGACGCCGATACGATCACAATCAGGAACAAGGACCGGCCACCATGCTGAACCGCCGCAAACTCGTCGCCGGGGCAATTGGCCTGCCGCCTCTGGCCATGGCCATGCTGGCTGGCTGTAGCAGTTTTGGGCGTGGGTCTGGGCGCGCATTTGGTCAGGAATTCCCGGCCCAAGGCGCCACAAGCCGCTTGAATGACATAGCGGAAATCAGCCGACTGCAGCGCAGTTATGGCTATTACAGCGATCGAGGGGATTGGGCCGCCGTAGCCGCCCTGTTCGCTGATGACGGTCAATTCGCGGTCGGTTCTGGTGGAACCTTTGTGGGACCGCGGCGAATTGCGGCCTATCTTCGCCATCTCAATCGCGGGATTGATGGGCTGCGGCAGGGCCAACTCAATGAAACCATCGTGCTGCAACCGGTGATCGCACTTTCCACTGATGGAAACAGCGCGCAGGGGCGTTGGCGCATTTTGGGATTGAGGGGTGATTTCGGTCAATCCGCGTCCTGGTTCGAGGGCACGATTCACGCCGACTATGTGCACTCCGATGGGGTCTGGAAAATCGCTCGCCAATGGATCGAAGAACGTCTGTCAGTGCCCTATCGCGGCGGGTGGGGCAGTAATCCGCTGGATACGCTGGCCACCAGCCTTGATCCTGCATTCCCGCCAGATAACGCCGCGCCGCCGGTTTCGCGGCCACCGGCGCTGCCCGCCCCCATGTTGGCCCCCATGCTGGACGCAGCCGACAATTCGCCCTCCCAGCTCGTCAGCCGGTTGGCCGCCGCTGTCGACGTCGAAAATCTGATTGGCCATTTTGGTTATCTCACCGATATCAAGGCGTGGGGCGAGCTCACCGCTCTTTTTGCCGCTGACGCATTTGTCGATTACGGCCCGCGTGGAGGCTATCGCGGTCAGGCAAGGATCCGCCAGATGTTTGGCCTGTTCGGACCGCCCGGCTTGCCGAAAGACCAGATAGCCAACCGGATGCAGGCCCAGCCAGTGATCCATGTTTCGCAGGATGGCCGCACAGCCATCGCGCGCACGCGTTCGATCATGCAGATCAGCGCGGGCGAAATGTCGCTGTTTGGAGATTCCATCAACGAATTTCGCCTGTCCCGAGCCGAATCTGGCTGGGAGATAGATTCGCTGGCAATCTGGCCAACTTTCATGTCGGACGCCAACCAAGGCATCATCCAGGGCATCCTGCCGATGCCTGGAACCAGCGATGATTTGCCGCCAGACACCCCGCCGGTGATGACCGGCGATGACCCGCTGGCCGCATTCATGCCACCGTTCCATTACCCCCATCCGGTAACCGGCGCGCCCATGGCCCAGATCACCCATTCCTATACAACCGGTTCCTTGCCCGATTGGCAAAGCGGTGATGCAGCCGTTGAAGATCAGGAACAATTGGCTGATCTGCAAGCGTTAGCCGTGTTGCAACGCACCTATGGCTATCTGGTCGACAAGGCCCTGTGGCGCGACACGGCGGACCTGTTTGCCGAAGATGGCACGCTGGAAATCGGCGGTCGCGGCGTATTTGTCGGCCGCGACCGGGTCTATGAGTATTTCCGCTTTCTAGGGCCGGAAGGTCCACTGGCCGGGCGGCTCATCAACCACCTGCAATTGCAGCCCATCTTCACCATTTCGCCGGATGGCCAGCGGGCCCTTGGCCGAATGCGCTTTGTTGCCGAAGGCGGCGACCGGCGCAGCATTGCCCAGCGGGAAACGGATTCAGTGGGCGTCCCGGCCGATAGCGTATCCTATCTCGGCATGGGTATTTACGAGAATGAATATGTGAAGCAAGGCGGCATCTGGAAAATTGCCAAACTGCATGCCTATTTCCGCATGTATAGTTTCGATGATCAGGGCTGGGCGAATCATGCAATGGCACTGACTAGGCCTGAACCGACCCTTCCGCCTGATCGCCAGCCTTCAACCAGCTACACGATCTACCCCGATACATTCATCCCGCAACTGCACTTCAGGCACCCTGTAACCGGCGCCCCGTAACCGGAGTGGTTGGCTGAAGCGGGACGGGGAATGTTTCAGCGAGGCTGGATCAGTTTCATGTAAAAAATGCCCCGGCCGATCCGAATTTGCGAAAATTTTGCGCCAACTTCCCGCGCCAAACCGGCGAAGATAGTGCGATTGTCCCAACGGGCGATGATGTCGAGTTGCCCGTTAGATCGCAGCATTCCAGCCAATTGGCTGCGCCACTGCCTCACCACCTCGCGATCAAGCATCAGGGTTTGCCGGTCGCCAATCACGGCTTGCAACCCGTTTTGCTCTGTCTCGCTAAGGCGGGCATCAAGCAGCACAGTTGTGCCAGCGTCCGGCATGTTCTGCACTGCTGTGAAGGCCCCTGCTGCGCCCATAGCAACACCAGTGACTCCGATGCCGGCCAAGGCCCTACGCCGCGTAAGCACAAACATTATTCCCGACCCTTTGCGAGATAGTCGGCGATCAACTGCAATTGTGCGTCAGAGACCTCGCCGCGGGGAATGCGCGGCATATTGCCGATCCCCTGGCGCGCCGCAGCGATGACGTAATCCGGCGTCAGATCATCGCGATCCTCAAGCATTTCCATGCCCTCCTCCACGCGCCGACCTAGCAAGACCGTGCCCATGCCGACCTGCCGATGGCACATGGAACATTTCTCGACAAAAAGGTGTTCCGGCTCGGTTGAAAAGCTGCGGTCCTGAACCGCGCTCATGCCCGCATTGCCCCTTTGATTGCCGCCACCGCCACCTTCAGTTGGCGCAGGGTCTTCGGAACAAGCGGTTAGCAGCAGCGTCGCAACGATGCCGCTGGCAAATGCCACGCTCTTGCTACGCCGGATCATGCCGCGGTCTCGTTCGTGCCAGCAGACCAGATGCCGCTCTTGCCCGGCGCCACGATGCCATTGGGGTCAAGCGCGGTCTTCACCTTTTCATTCAACCGGCGAAGCGCATGGTCATTGAAGTCGAATGTATCGGCGACCACATCCATGTAGGAAATATGGGTCCGATATTCGGCGTAGCCCTCGGATGCTGCCTCTCGCACAAGCGTGCGGAACATCGTGTCCAGATTTGCAACCATGGTCGGATTGTCTCGGTCAAACAGCAATTGATTGATATTATTCATGCTGCGTTCCTGAATCGCGAAGCTCGGATGGTAATCAAAACCAAACTCATTATGCAGCTCGTAATTGCGATTGAAATATCTGAGTGCGATATCGCCATCAACCGGGAGCACCGGTGAGAAGCCAAGGTGCCCGCCGCGGCCACCAAACCAGTTGGCATTGGAAAGTGGGAATGTAACGGGCACACCAGTGACTGGTGAACCTTCGGGAGCATCTCCCTTGACCCAGCGGGTTTGACCCATCTTGAACACCGGCTTGTCGTCAAAGGCCTTCTGTGCAACTCTCAAGGTCGCTTCGGTTATCTCCAGCGGGCCATAGAAACGCAGCGTCACGCCCCACCAGCCGATGTCGAATTGCGCTCGGATCGCGGCGATTGCAGCATCTGAAATCCGTTCGCCCGGTCGTGCCCATTCTTCGCGCGTGGTCATGGTTGCGGCCGCACGCAGCCAGTTACCGATCGATGGAGATTGCTGGAGAATACCCTCGCGCCGCATCGGCCCCAATGTATCAACCAGCCAGGCAATATCTTCTGGATTATCGACATCTACATTCAAGCCCAGCACCGATTCCGGTTCTGGCATCAGCCACAGGCCCAACTTGGTGACGATACCAAAATTGGACTGGCAGAACATCGTGTCCCAGCTTGGTCCGAAACCTGGCTTGTACAGCTGCCAGGTGGCCCCCTCGCCTATGGCGCCCATGCCGGTGCGCACCAGATCGCCGTCGGGCAGAACCACTTCCAGCCCGCAAATGCGCGATGCGTGATCGCCATAGGGCGTATAACCCACACCCCGGTCGAGGGCGTTGCCCGCGACGGAGCCCCAGCTGTTGCCCGGAACTGACATCCACAGCGGGATATTGTGTTCCTGCAAATAGTCATAGAGGTCGAAAAATCCGACGCCGGGCTCGACCAGGACAGTGCCGCTCTTTTCGTCGACTTCAATCCTCTTCATCCGGCTAAGGTCAAGAATGACCGACCCTTTGAGCACGGGTGCTGCGCCACCATAACCGAAATTCTTGCCGCGACTGATCGGCCACAGCGGGATCTTGTACTGATTGGCGATCCTTACGATCGCACGCACTTCTTCGGCCGTTTCAGGCGCCACAGCCGCAGACGGCTGATGCGCTTCCGCCTGCTCCTCGGGCGCGAAATGATCGGAATATTCGACCCTGTCCTGCTCTTCCGAGAACACATTGCCTGCACCTACTACGCTGGCAAACGCTCTCAGCGCCTGTGCAAGTGCTGCCTGGTCTATTTCTGGCCGCGCCATAAACTTGTCCTGTTTCCAAATAGCTTGCTGTCGATAACCATGGGTCTCAGCCCGCGAAACGCGGCTCTGGCAGACCCTTTGCGCCAAGACCCTCGATAACCCAGGTATAGCCCCCGCCATCCTCGGCCGGCTTGTCCATGCCCAAGGCCTTCAAGGCTAGCGGATCAATCGTCGTGACATAAAGCAGATCGAGGTCAGGCCCGCCGAACATGACGCTGGCGGTCAGGCTGATTGGCATATCGATAATGCGTTCGATCTTACCGTCGGGACGGAAGGAGACAACTTTCGAACCTTCACAGATCGCCATCCACATCAGGCCGTCACTGTCGACAGTTGCGCCATCGGGAATGCCGCCTAGGCCCAATTCCACAGTATTGGCGAAATTCCTGCGATTGAATGCAACGCCTGTTTCAATGTCGTAATCATAGGCATAGATTTGATTGATGCCGGTATCGGAGAAGTAGAAGGTCTTGTTGTCAGGGGACCAGCATGGCCCATTGCTGATGATGATATCATCATTAATCTCGACCAACTGGTGATCCGGTGTGAAGGTGTAGATTGAGCCCAGCGGCGCAGATACCTTTGAATCGGTTGTGCCAACCACAAATCGGCCGCGCCTGTCCACCTTGCCATCGTTGAACTGGACTTGCGGATTGCGCCCTTCCAGGATGCACAGAGGGTCCACTTGGCCGGTGTCAGTATCCAGCGCATACAGCCCATCCGCCAATGCCACCAACAAGCCGCCGCTTTCGCGCACTGCCATCGAACCGATCACGCCGGGAACTTCCCAGCTGGTGGATTTGCCAGTGGCGGGATCGTGCCGATGCACTTTCTTGCCGATGATATCGACATAATAGAGCGCCTGCTGCGCAACATCCCAAACGGGGCCCTCGCCAACCAGGCAGCGCGGCGCAACCAATCGGTGAATTTTCATAGGCTCTCCCAGTCTTGCCCTCATATCTGAATCTTAGGCTCGGCCCGCATCCAGCAGGCAGATTTATCGTTATGCTGTATAACTGATTATCGCCGCGCACAAGTGCGGTTTGTCGAAACAGCGGACCGCTTTGCGGTCAAAGCTTTGCATATCGGGCAGCAGGACACTTCAAACCTGAATGCCAGAAAGGGGGAGGATCGTTCCGGCAAGGTTGCTTGGGAATGCTGGGAACATGACGTTCCGGCAGAATGAACAATCCGAGGCCGGCAGCAATGCCGGGATGCCACGAGATTTCGTACATTAGATGCCGCGGACCTTCTGCAGCAATTGCATCAATGTCTGAAACTCGCGCTTGCTCAGCCTGTCGGTAAAGCGCCGTTCGTGTTCCAAAAGCATCTGTTTTAGCTGGCTGACCATAACGCGACCATCCTCGCTCAGATGAAGCGCTTGAGCCCTGCCATCGGTTCTGACGCGATCAATCAGCCCCCGTTCCCTGAGGCGCTGGACAATCGGAACCATATTCGCCCGCTTGGTCGCCAAGGCGACCCCGACTTCAGTTTGCGAGCATCCTTCATTCTCTCCAATCACCATCAGCGAAGTCGCATCGGTGACCTTGAGCCCAAACTCTCCCAACTCGCGGCTCAGATCGTTCATCATCAGGACAGAACTTCGTCGCAAATTATAGCCAAGTTTGGTTTTGAGCTCGTTCGACAATTCAACCAAAAGTATCTCCCGAGTCCATCTATATATCTATTGGGCAGGCAACTCCGGCATCGGCCAAGTTTGCGCCTGGCTTCTGGCGGCAGTCACTTGCCCTTGGTTCAAGAAGCGCAAATCGATCAATCCAGCATGATCGCCCCGCTTTCGCGTATGCAACCATGCCTAACGGACAAACCCCAAAACCGGAACCAAATCGTGCTTCCGGCCGCCTCGAACCCGCCAAAGCGCGAATCGAAACCCATCCGCATACCATTCTATCCTATACCGCCAGAGCGCAAGCTGCGAGCATTTCGCTAGGCCGCGGTGGCATGGTCTGAGGTGCTGCCGGCCTCACGGGCACCAGGTGATGCGGTTACGGCGGTTACGGCGGTTACGGTGTCGAATTTACAGTGTCACTTTACTTAACCCCTTATCCTTCCCCCAAACATCTGAAAACATTCCCCAAACTCCTGTCAAAACTCCCCCCTTTCCTACACCTTCTCGCCAGCGCTATTAGCCTGCACCAAGGAGCGAACACCCGCAGTTTTTCGCCGCCCGGTAAAAACTGTCACCCGTCCATCATCGCCGCGTAATTTGTTGTAAATTAAACGATATTATCTGATTTAGGTGGGTGACACCCTGTCACCCAGTGTCACCCACCGGCACCCAGTTCTATTTCACCCAGACCACGGTCTGGACCATGCGCTCATCCAGCTATGTCCCGGTCTATGGCTCGTCCGACGATACCGCAGCGCCCCCTTCGACAGACTCAGGGCAATCGGGCTTTGTGCCGAGCCAGAATTTTGGGCCAGAATTTTGGGCCAGAATTTTTGGGGACGTGTTCTATTCGACCGACATCAGCGGCCAGCTGGTGCAGATGAGGGAGTTGGCCGATCAATACCTGACCACCACCGGCCTGCGTACCCACACCTATCGCTTGGGCGGGCGCGAGATGGGGACGCGAAGTCCAGTCAGCAAAGACGCTGCCCATTCGGCGCATAGGTGCAGTCAATGGTTTAGTTATGGGAAACATGCAGGAGACGCATGGCACTTCTACCGAACTCTCACCCGCGCTTTCTGGCTGCATTTGCAAAACGCTGGCAGGCTTTGGCCCGCAGAACTCCGCCAGTTGAAGCGTCCTCCGCCTCGACTTACGGTTGTCGCAGTCCACTTCAGAACTGTTTGGTGCGGCCAAGAAGACTCGAACTTCCACGGGCTTTCGCCCACAACGACCTCAACGTTGCGCGTCTACCAGTTCCGCCATGGCCGCACATCGACACGAGGAAAGGCCAGTGGCCCATCGGGTAGGAGCGCGCCCTTAGCAAAGGCCCCATGGCGCTGCAAGCGCGCTGTAATATCTAGACCCTGTTTCAGTTGGGTGGAAGCGTCGGCACGGAGTCTATTTTGACCCAGTGCAAGGCGTGAGGAGGGAGCGATGCCATAGCATCGTGACTGACAAGCAACGTAGCAATGGGTCAAAATAGACCCGCCCGCAGGGTCGCCTCAGGAAGCCCGCTGGCGTCGTCGCGTCGCTGGCACGGGGCCGAAGGCCCGCGCTGCGCGCCGCTCCTAGCCAGCGGGCTTCCTGAGGCGATGACGACGTT
>CAMDSM010000089.1 GCA_945906905.1 Altererythrobacter xiamenensis
CTGATGTGATCGTCAGCCGAATGGTGCGCCTCAATAATCGGCAGCGTTTCGAACTGGTGGAACGGTGGCGGGCTCGACAGGCTCCATTCGAGCGTGGTCGCCCCCTCGCCCCAATAATTACCCTCGGCCTTCTTGCCCGCGATCAGCGACCAGAACAGGTTGATGAAGAAGATCGCCGTCGACGCCAGGATGATCAGATAGCCATAGCTGACGATCTCATTCCAATAGGCGAAGGCCGGGGTATAATCGGGATAGCGCCGCGCCATGCCCTGCAGGCCCAGGAAGTGCATCGGGAAGAACACCACGTTCACGCCCACGAAGAACACCCAGAAATGCAGGTGCGCCAGCAATTCGCTGTGCATCCGGCCGAACATCTTGGGGAACCAGTAATACCAGCCCGCAAACAGCGAGAACACCGCGCCCATCGACAGCACATAGTGGAAATGCGCCACCACATAATAGCTGTCATGCACGTTGTCGTCGATGCCGCCACTGGCCAGAACAACGCCAGTGACGCCGCCCACGGTGAACAGGAAGATCATGCCCATCGCCCACACCATCGGGCTCTTGAACGAGATCGAGCCGCCCCACATGGTCGCGATCCAGCTGAAGATCTTGATGCCCGTTGGCACTGCGATCACCATCGTCGCGGCGGTGAAATACATCTTGGTGTTTACGTCGAGGCCCACGGTATACATGTGGTGCGCCCACACGATAAAGCCGACCACGCCAATCGCGACCATGGCATAGGCCATGCCGAGATAGCCGAACACCGGCTTGCGGCTGAAGGTGGAGACGATCTGGCTGATCATGCCGAAGCCCGGCAGGATCATGATGTAGACTTCGGGATGGCCGAAGAACCAGAACAGATGTTGATACAAGATCGGATCGCCGCCGCCTGCGGGATCATAGAACGTGGTTCCGAAATTGCGGTCGGTCAGCAGCATGGTGATGGCAGCGGCCAGCACCGGCATCGCCAGCAGCAGCAGGAAGGCCGTGACCAGCACCGACCACACGAACAGCGGCATCTTGTGGAGCGTCATGCCGGGTGCACGCATGTTGAAGATGGTGGTGATGAAATTGGTCGCGCCCAAAATCGAGCCAGCGCCCGCCAGATGCAGCGAGAAGATCGCGAAATCGACCGCCGGGCCAACCGATCCGGTGGTCGACAGCGGGGCATAGACCGTCCAGCCAACGCCCGCACCATTCCACGTTCCGCCCGGCACAAAGGCCGAGAACATCAACGACAGGAAGCCCGCCACCGTCAGCCAGAACGAGATATTGTTCATCCGCGGGAAGGCCATATCGGGCGCGCCGATCATCAGCGGAACGAACCAGTTGCCAAAGCCGCCGATCATCGCCGGCATGACCATGAAGAACACCATGATCAGGCCGTGCGCCGTAATCAGCACGTTCCACATGTGGCCCTGCTGATCAAATGTGCCCTCACCGCCGAGGAATTCCACGATATTGCCGAGAATCTGCAGGCCTGGCTCGGCCAGTTCCCAGCGCATCAGGCCAGAAACGCCGCCACCGACAATACCCGCAATGATCGCGAAGATCAGATAGAGCGTGCCGATGTCCTTGTGGTTGGTGGACATGAACCAGCGCGCGAAGAAGCCGGGCTTGTGATCGGCATGCCCATGATTGTGAGCGTCGTGTGCATCATGGTGGTCAGCGGTGTGGGCCATTGTTGTCTCGGACCTCGGTCTGTAAAATTCAAATGATCGTTATGCGGGTTCAGGCAGCAGGTGCCGCTTCGGCAGCAGGAGCGGCATCTTCAGTGGCAGCAGGTGCCGCCTCAACAGCAGGAGCCACTTCAGCCCCGGCAATCACGCCGCCCGCCTGCGTCAGCACCCAGGCGTTGTAATCTTCCAGCGTGCGCGCCTCGATCGCGATCGGCATATAGCCGTGGCGCGCGCCGCATAACTCCATGCACTGGCCGTAATAGATGCCCGGCTCATCGATGATCAGCACCTTTTCGTTGATCCGGCCCGGAACGGCATCGAGCTTAAACCACAGCGACGGCACGCCGAACGAATGGATCACATCGGCGCCAAAGGTCTGCATACGGATCGGCACGCCCACGGGCACAACCATGCGGTTGTCGGCTTCCAGCTGATGCGGATAGCCACCTGCCGCAGCGTCTTCCTCGGACATCATGTTCGAGATCACTTCGAAGCCGCCATTGTCGAGATATTCAAAGCCCCAATACCATTGATAGCCATTGGCCTTGATGGTGATGGCGTCTTCCGGCGGGCTTTCGTATTGATTGGCCAGCAGGCGGATCGACGGCACTGCGATCACCAGCAGGATGATCACCGGGATCACCGTCCACACCACTTCGATCAGCGTGTTGTGGCTGGTGCGCGAAGCGACCGGATTGGCGCGCTTGTTATAACGAGCGATCACCCACAGCAGCAGCGCCAGCACAAACAGGCTGATCACGGTGATGATCGGCATCAGGATTGCATTGTGCATCCACAGCGCTTCTTCGCCAGTGGCTGTGTGCTGATCCTGAAAGCCATAGGCGCCGTCAGTCGGCTGGCCCTTGATCATATCAGGGCCGAAATGTTCAAACGCAGGCACCGCAGAAGTAGCGGCATCGGCTTGCACAGCCGGTGCCGCCTCCTCAACCGTAGCAGCGACCACAGGCGCAGCCGATTCCGCCTCTTGCGCGTAACTGGCCACAGAAACTGTGGAGAAAGTTACAGCAGCAGCCAGGCCCAAAGCCAATTTTGCCAAAAATTGCAGCCGCTTGCGGGCGATTTCGCCGAAATTCATCAGGTCTACGCTTTCCGTTCTGTTGCGGGCACCCATGGCCCGTTGCACCCCCAGCGTGGGCGTCTCGGGCGGGCCTATACGCCCGCTTGCCCCATGCCTCAAGCGCTTCTAGGGAGATTTTTCACAGAAGGCGATACGGGCATTTGCCAGATCGCTCCAATTCCCACCGAAAGGCACGATAAATCCATGACGCAAGACGAGGTGCTGGCAGAGTTCCGCAGCTGTCAAGCGCTGCTGGAAGGGCATTTCAAGCTCTCTTCGGGCCGCCATTCGGCACATTATCTGCAATGCGCCCGCGTGCTGATGAACGCCGACCGTGCCGGGAGGCTGGCGCTGGCGTTGACCCAGCAGATCCCCCGCGAAGTGCGCGCGAAGATTGATCTGGTGGTCTCCCCGGCGATGGGCGGCCTGATCATCGGACACGAGATGGGCCGCGCATTGGGCAAGGACGCTATCTTTGTCGAACGCCCCAGCGGCAAGTTTGAACTGCGCCGCGGCTTTGCGATTCCGCCGGGCGCACGCGTGCTGATGGTGGAAGATGTGGTGACAACTGGCCTCTCCAGCCGCGAGGCGATGGACTGCGTGCGGGCCGAGGGCGGCGAGATCGTGGCCGAGGCATCACTGGTCGATCGCTCTGCCGGAACGGTCGATCTGGGCGTGCCGTTCTTCCCGCTTGTCGAGATAAATTTCCCCACTTACGCCGAAGACGAACTGCCGCCGGAACTGGCCGCTGTGCCAGTTACCAAGCCGGGCAGCCGATCAGAGAAGGCGTGATGCAAATCGCGCGACTCCGACTGGGCGTGAACATCGACCACGTCGCCACTATCCGCAATGCGCGTGGCGGGGACCATCCCGATCCGGTGCGCGCGGCGCAGATTGTCGCCGAAGTCGGCGGCGATGGCATTACTGCGCATCTGCGCGAGGATCGCCGCCATATTCGCGACGAGGATCTGCGGCGCATTCAGGCCGCCACCGATCTTCCGCTCAATCTGGAAATGGCCGCGACTGAGGAAATGCTCGCCATCGCGCTGGCCCATAAGCCCCACGCCGCCTGCATCGTGCCCGAAAAGCGCGAGGAGCGCACGACCGAGGGTGGGCTGGATGCTGCCGGGCTGCACAACCAGTTGGCGCCGATCTGCTCACGCCTGAGCGATGCCGGCATCCGCGTCAGTCTGTTTATTGAGGCGAGCGAGCGGCAACTGGAGGCCGCGATCCGATTGCGCGCTCCGGTGGTGGAATTCCACACCGGCGAATATGCCCACGCGTGGGCAGATGGGGACGCCGAGAAGATTGCCCGCGAACTGAAGCGTGTGTCGGATATGGCCGCGCTCGCAGTGAAAAACGGGATTGAGCCCCACGCGGGCCACGGCCTGACATATGACAACGTCCAACCCATCGCCGCCATCCCGCAACTGGCCGAGCTCAACATCGGGCACTATCTGGTGGGCGAGGCGGTGTTTGTGGGGCTGGAACACGCGGTGCGGCACATGCGTGAGCTGATGGATGCGGCGCGCCCTTCGACAAGCTCAGGGTGATCGGATGATAATCGGCCTCGGCTCTGACCTGTGCAATATCGAGCGGATTGCCAATTCGCTTGCCCGCTATGGTGAGCGGTTCGAGCAACGGGTTTTTACCGATATCGAACGCGCCAAGGCCGCCCGCCGTCCACACTCCATCGCCGGAACCTATGCCAAGCGCTTTGCCGCCAAGGAGGCTTTCTCCAAGGCGGTGGGAACCGGGTTCAAGCGCGGGGTGTTCATGAAGGATATCGGCGTGGTCAACGCTCCCTCGGGCGCGCCCACGCTGCACCTCACCGGCGGCGCTGCGGCGCGGCTGGTGGAGCTGACTCCAGCAGGACATGGCGTGACGATCCATCTGACCTTGACCGACGACCATCCCTGGGCGCAGGCCTTTGTCATTATCGAGGCGCACAAGCTGTGAGTGACGAGAACAAGTCTGCCCCCCGCATCAACTGGCTGGCCGAACTGCGCGGCCTAGCCTTCATGTTGCTGGGGGTGCTGGCATTCCATTCCTTCCTCGCCAAGCCGTTCTATATCCCCTCGGCCAGCATGGTGCCCAACCTGCTGGTGGGGGATCGGCTGGTGGTGAGCAAATATCCTTATGGCTGGAACTGGTCCTCGCTATCGTTCCACCCACTGGGCCGGGCGAGCTGGCGGATCGCGCCTGCCACGCTCGAATATGGCGATATCGTGGTGGTCATGCCGCCCGAGGGGACGCCATCGCAGACCGACTATATCAAGCGCGTCGTCGGCCTGCCGGGAGACAGGATCGCGGTGGTCGATGGCCAGATCGTGCTCAACGGCGTGCCCGTGCCCCAAGCGGTGGAACCCCCCATGCGGCTGGCGGCGGACAATCAGAACATCTGCGAAGGATCGCCCTGCCTCGATGCTTTCGCCAACTATCTGGTGCGGCAAGAGGATGGCCGCGCCTTTTATGAGCCGCCAACCTATCGCGAAACCCTGCCCAATGGCGCCAGCTACCGCATCATCGATCACCTGCAGCAATATCTCGACAACTATGCCGAGATCACTGTTCCTGATGGCCATGTATTCCTGATGGGTGACAACCGCGACCATTCCGCAGACAGCCGCGCGCCTGCCGCATTAGATGGCGGCAACGGGCTGGGCGGGCCGGTGCCGATCGCCGATATAAGCGGGCGGGCAGAGTTCATCACCTTCTCCTTGGATGGACGCGCCAGCCTCAATCCCTTGACATGGTGGCCCGCCTTGAGGCCTGATCGCGCCTGGACCAGTCTGCGTCCGGCCCTCAACGTTTCTGGCAACGATTCTGGTACGGCAGGAGAAGTCGAGCAATGAGCGATGACCCGATAAGCGCCAGCCCCACGCACATCTCCAGCGCCGAAATGCGCCGCGAGATCCGCCGCGCGGCCGTGTGGATCGCTATGGTTGGGATCAGCTTGCTGGCGATCTATCTGGCGCAAAGCCTGCTGGTGCTGTTTGGCGCGATGGTGTTTGCCGCGATGATCGACGGCGGCGCGCGATTGCTCGGCCGGGTGCTCAAGATCGGGCGCGGCTGGCGCATCGCCATTGTGCTGCTGGCGGGGCTGGGGTTCTTCCTTTGGCTGGTGCAGTTCGCCGGATCGCAGATCAGCCGTGAGGCGGCGCAGTTCCCCGCCCTGCTCGAGGCGCAGGCCTTGCAGCTGTTCGCCTGGCTCGACACCAAGGGCTTCGAGATTGATCTTGGCGATGTGCAGGGGCTGATAGGTCAGGCTGTCAGCGGCGTAGGCACCGTCACCCGCGCGCTTGGCGGCATCTTGGGTGCGCTGACCACGCTGCTGCTGGTGCTGATCATCGGCCTCTATGTGGCGATGGAGCCGCGGCTGTATGAACGCGGGGTCGCCTGGATGCTGCCCGACGGGCGGCGGCACGACTTTCACATCCTCGTCACCCGCATGGCCTATTCGATGCGGCGGCTGATGTTCGGGCGGTTGGTGGGAATGGTGTTTGAAGGCATCGTGACCTACATCATGCTGGCGGTCTACGGTGTGCCGATGGCGGCGCTGCTCTCCATTCTCACCGGTCTGCTGGCTTTCATCCCCAATCTCGGCGCCTTCGTTTCGGGCGTACTGATGGTGCTGGTGGGCTTTTCGGGCGGCTATGAGATGGGGCTTTACACCATCCTGGTCTATTTCGTGGTGCAGACTTTCGATGGCTATGTGGTGATCCCGCTGATCGCCAAGAAAACCGTCGATCTGGCCCCGGCACTGGTGCTGGCAATGCAGCTGATCATGGGCATCTTGTTCGGCATCGCCGGGCTGTTCCTGGCCGATCCGCTGCTGGCGATGATCAAGGTGGCGCTGGAGCGGCGCTCGGAGCAGAACGCTGCACCCGTTACCCCCACAGCCGATGCGTAGGTTCCTTTATACGATCGCTGCGCTGGTGGTGCTGGTCATCGCCGTGCTGTTTGCGCTCAGGCTTTATGGCACTGAGCTGACGCGGATTGCGCTGGTGCCTTCGAGCGAATTCACCGCACAATCCGCCTTGGCCGATAACGCCTATGCCGATCCCGACATGTGGTATTCGCGCCCCGGCATGGGCGCTCCGGCTGATCCGGCACGCTGGCAGCCGCAGGTTCGTGAGGGCCTGCCGTTGCCGCAGCCGACGCCCGACATCGGGCCGCCGCGCTTTGCCGTATTCTACATCCACCCGACCAGCTTCTGGGACAACAGCCAGTGGAACGCCTCGCTGGATGACCAGACTTCGCAAGACTTCGCCCGCATCATGGTCAAAGGCCAGGCCAGCGCCTTCAATCGGGCGAGCGAGATCTGGGCGCCACGTTATCGCCAGGCAACTTTCGGCAGCTTCTTGTCTGGATCGCCCGAGGCGGGGCAGGCGGTTGATGCTGCCTATGCCGATGTAGCGCAGGCGTTTGACTATTTTATCGCCAATACCGATCCAGATATGCCGATCGTGCTGGCCGGACACAGCCAGGGCTCGCTGCACACGCTGCGGCTGTTGCGTGAAAAGGTGGCCGGAACACCGCTCGCCGCCCGCATAGCTGCTGCCTACCCGATTGGCTGGCCGATCTCGGTTGCGCACGATCTGCCCGGCCTGCCACTGCCCGCCTGCGCCGCTCCCGACCAATCGGCGTGCCTCGTCAGCTGGGCCAGTTTTGCCGATGACGGCGACCCCGGCATGATGCTGGCGCAATATGCCGCCTCGCCCGGTTTTGACGGCGAAATGCGCGGCACCAGCCCGATCCTGTGCGTCAATCCGCTGACCGGCTCGGTCAATGGTTCTGCCGGGATTGAGGCCAATCTGGGCACGCTTGTTCCCAGCGCCGATCTTTCCACCGGTGATCTGGTTCCCGGCGCCGTGCCAGCGCGGTGCACTGCCGCTGGCCTGCTGCTGATCGGCGATCCGCCGGACATGGGCCGCTTCGTGCTGCCGCAGGGCAATTACCACGTCTATGATATCCCGCTGTTCTGGGCGAATTTGCAGGCCGATGTGGTGCGCCGGGTGTTCAGCTGGACGCCGCAACGGTGATTTCCGAGAATGCGATAGACTTCCGTGACGCGCTGCCTTCGGGCGGGGTGCTGCTGGGGCTGGATCCGGGCACCAAGACCATCGGCACCGCCCTGTGCGACCCCGACTGGAGCTTCGCCACCGCCGGAAAAACCCTGCCGCGCACCAAATTCAGCCAAGACAAGGCGGCGCTTGAGGCGCTGATCAAAGCGCGCAATGTGCAAGGCGTGGTGATCGGCCTGCCGCTCAACATGGACGGCAGCTCCGGCGCCCGCGCGCAAGCCGCCCGCGCCTTTGCCCGCAACCTTGGCGTGCTCGAACTGCCGATCCTGCTGTGGGACGAACGCTGGTCAACCGCCGCCGCCGAACGTGAGATGATCGCGCAAGACTTCAGCCGCGCCAAACGCGCCACCCGCATCGACAGCCACGCCGCCGCGATCATCCTGCAAGGCGCGATAGACCGGCTGACCGGGGGGATTTTCTAAACCGCCTCCAACTCCCGCCGCCGCCGTGTCGCCTCGCCCGCCACCAGCCTGCTGCCATTGCCCTCGGCCCGCCGCCACAGCGCATCGCGCTCAGTCAAGCCCAGCACGCCGGCTTGCGCTTCCAGCGCCACCAGCCGCATCCGCTCGCTGATGTGGCCCTTGGCGAAGTTCTCGGCCAGATCGAGCGCATCTGGATGGCCCAGCCCCACGGCCACACGCAGGAATATCTCGCTCCCGCCCGGACTGATGACGCCGGCGATCTCGTCTTTCTCGACATCAAAGCGATATTGGTCGAGCCAGCCCTGTGCCCCGCCCGAATGCATGATGTTGAGCGAGACCGAGAGTGATTCCGGCGGCAATTGCGAATGCACATCGAGATGCGCGCGGTAGTGCATCAACTTTCCCGGATCGAGCGTGGAGCGCTCAATAAAGCGCAACCCTGCCTTCTCGCCGATCACGCCTTCGACCGCCTCATAATCATACTCATAATAGTCGCTGGCATAGCCGGGTCCGAAATAGCCCACTGTGAGGAAGTGGAAATTGTGGTCATGCGGCAGTTCATAGCTGAACGCTGACTGGCCCGAGGCGCGGAACACGTGATCGTCGCGGCCCGGCCAGAAATTGGCCCGCAGGAAAAACTCGCGGCCCAAGGGCGAAAGCATCACCACTTGCGCGCCATAAGCGCTGGCCTCCTCGCCCCCGCCCGCCGCTGCATCCTTCAACTCGTCGATCATCGTCTCGGCGAGGAAATCGCGGTTATTGCCCAAGCGCCGCAGCCATTGCGCCGCGTCCAGCAGGCTCTCCTCCTCATCCGGGTGAAAGCCTGACTGGTTGAGCGCTTCAATGCAATCGCCCAGCGAGCAGGCGCTTTTGTCAACATAATCAAGGATTCGCGGCATCAGGCAGACTCCAGAACGCTTAGTTGCGGGTGGGCTTCGAGCATCTGCGTGCGCAGCGCCGAGGCGGTGTCGGACAGGTCATCGGCGGGATCGGCGGCAATGGCCGACAGCGCGCGGAAACCCTCGGCCGTATCCAGCGTCAGGCAATTGCGCAGCGCCTGCCAGCGCAGCGACTGATCGTTTTCAGTCAGGGCCATTCCCGCCAGCACTGGCGCGGCCTCGGTTCGCTCCATCCGCCCGAGCAGCGCCGCCATCATCTCGCGCCTGCTGGCGGCCAGCGTCCCGGACGATTGATGCAGCAGGCGCCCGGTCTGGCGGCAGTATTCGCGACCCGGTTGCGGCGTATCGGCCAATTGCACCAGACGCAAGGTGACCAGCCGGGTCTCAACCGCAGTCGTCAACAGGGCTTCGGAATTGCAATCAAATGACAGCCGCACGCCGGGCCTCAGCGCGATTGCTTCGGGGGCAAAGCGCACCTGCTCGTGCGGACCATGCACGCGCAGGATCGTCGCATCCGCGCTTCCAGCCAATGTCGCATCATAGCGCAAGGCATCGCTGAAGGTGGCGCAGGTGAGTTTGACCTGCCCCGGTTCGCGCGCCTGCAACATCAGTTGTGCCCGCCCCGATCGGGCCAACAGCAGCGTTGAAGCGCAGCCGTCATAACCGTTGCGGAACGGCGGATGGCCCAGCGGATTGGCTGCAATGGCAGCGCAGAAATGGCTGACAAGCGCGCCGACCAGCGCCTCTGCCTGGCCTTGCCCAGTGAACATCGCCTCTAGCGCAGGGCAATCCTCCAGCGCGGCACCGTTACCGAACAGCTCGAATTCGGCCTGCATGGCGGCCAAACCGGCGTGGTCGCACCAGTTTTCCAGCGCCGCCTTCATCGCGGCCTGGGCCTGGCGCTGCGGAGCACGATCGCTCCGCAGCGCCGCGATTGCGGGGTGGATTCGCATCGCAGCAGCCCCGTCAGATAATGCCGCCGCCCGGAGGTTGGGTTTCATAGACGATGGTCGCGAGCACCACGATGGTGTCGTTGTGCCCCGGGTTGGCGGTGCGAATGGAACCGAACAGGCCGGTCAAGGTGGTCAGATCGGGCAGCATGGCCAGATCAAATTTGGGCAGGTTCATAAGTCAGTTTCCTCATGGCGACGAGGCCGAGTGCCCGTCACCCACGACCTTGCCGGTTACGCACTGAGGATAGAAATTAAATGACTGTAATGTTCCTGTTTTCAATTATTTATGACGCAACACCAGGACCAGTCCGGACAATTTTGACCCGTTGAAAGGCAAAGCATGACGGATTGCATCGGCCCGCGCCCGATCGAGCACCGCGGGCGCAATCGCCGGATCGTGCAGCACAGCATCGGCGCTGCCCAATAGCCGCGCCTGCCGCAATGTCAGATCGTCGGGGTCGTCACTGGCAAGCGCGATTTCGACCATTCCCGATAGACCGACGTCGGCATCATGGGCCAGCCATGCCTCAATCCTGCCCGCTGCACCTTCACGCAAGGGATCGAGCGGACCCTCCGCACCCAGCGCCCGGTCGAGCGCGTGGCGCCGATCCACCACGCCGGGCCACTTGTCGCGCAGCCGCCCGCGCAAGCCGCCAAGCTGCGCGGCCAGTTCGCCCAGATCGGCCGGCAGCAAGGCCTCAAGCCGCAGCCGCAATTGCTTGGCCAGCCCCGCGCTCGCCCCGCCAGTGCCAATCGCCACTATCACCGGATCGCGGTCG
>CAMDSM010000090.1 GCA_945906905.1 Altererythrobacter xiamenensis
AGATGCGGGCGAGTTCGACGACCTTGATGCCGTGGAGGGGAGGGCCTGCGCTCAACTTTTCACTCCGCCGCAATGCGGAACACCCGTTCCGCATTGCCATGGCACAAAGCATGGCGTTCGGCATCGGTGCAGGCAAACTCGTTGATGAAATCCACCGCCGGTTGCATCGGCTGATACGGATAGTCGATCGCCCAGATGACGTTGTCGATCCCCATCCGGTCAATCGCATAGCGCAGCGCCAGCGGGTCTTCCACGCCGCTGGTGGTAAAGACGAAATTGTCGCGGAAATACTCTTCCATGTTGCGCTCGGTCTTGGGCGCGCGGCCCACTGCTTGCGCGCGGCTGTTCATGAAATTGATCCGCCAGATGAAGAACGGCACCATCTCGCCCATATGGCCCACGCAGATGCGCAGTTTGGGGAAACGGTCGAACACCCCGCCGGCCATCATCCGCAGCATGTTGGTGCCCACTTCCACGCCATAAGCCCACATCGCGCTGTCCATCGCATAGTCCATCAGCGGACCCTTGAGTGTGTCCGACGGCCCGCGCGGGTGGATATAGATCGTGGCGTCCAAGGCTTCGGCAGCCTCAAAGATCGGCCAGAACTTGGGATCGTCGAAATATTCGCCATTGGTGTGCCCATTGACCACCAGCCCGTTGAGCTTGAGATCAGTCATCACCCGCTGGATTTCCTTGGCCGCGCGCTTGGGGCTGTGCGGGGCGAAGCTGGCAAGGCCGGCAAAACGCTTGGGATACTTGGCGCAGATGGCCGCCATCCGGTCATTCGCCAGCGCCGCCAGCTCGGTCGCCGTGTCCGCATCGAACATCTGCACGCCCGGAGCGGTGAGCGTGAGCAGGTGCATGTCGACACCAAACTCGTCCATCTGCGACAGCCGCTGGCCTTCGACATCCTTCAGCCCTTCGAGGAAGTTCATCTTCCCGTAGCCGGTCGAATCATTGTCCGCGTCGTAAATGCCGCCGACCAGCAGCTTGTCCGAACTTTGCGAGGGCCCGCGCGCGACCTTGCGCAATTCCTCGGCGACTTCGGGGATCGACCAGGCTTCCTCGCAGGCGATCAGGCGGCATTTGCTTCCCATGATATTCCTCTCCGGTGAATGCTCTCATAATCAATGATACTCGGCCAGTGAGCCAAGCCAATAGATGAATTTGCTCCACCACGGCTGCGATGAAACCTGGAAGATCAGCAGCTGTGGCACCACCACAATCGCCGCGCCGATCCAGCTTGTGCGGCTGATTGTGCCAAGAGTCTTCCACTCCTTCCACAGCACCAATGCCAGCATCACGTCCATCGTCAGATAGGTTGCGACAAATGGCACGTGCTGCGCGCCAAGGCCTGCCATATAGACCCGGTTGATCCCCGGCATCAGGATGGCAATCGTGGCGATCAGGATCAGACTGCGGTGCGCTGCGGACCGATTGACCGCGCGGATCGCCATGATGAACAGCACGGCAAAGCTGGGTGGGGCGACCACCGAGAGGTAGAACACCGAGGCCCCGTCGCCCGACAGCGTGGTGATCGAGGCACCGGCGATGGTGATGAACACGCCCATCACCACTACAAAGGTTCCCACCGCAATCCCGAAAAGCCCAAGCGAACGGTGCAGCTTCACGTTTTTCACATTCACCAGCAGCGCCTGCACCACAAGCAGCACCATCCAGTTGAAAAAGGCGAGGCCGTGGAGGTGGACAATCGGCGAATCCGGCGGGCGCGTGCCCATGGTTATCGGGCCAAGATAGGTCAGACCGAAACCGGTGAACACGAATGCGGCCATCGCCAGCACCATCCACAGGTGGAAACTGATCCTTTGCATCACCCACTCCCCCTCCGGCGGCACCCTAACGCGCTGCCGGTCAAGGACAACTGCATTCGCCCATTATCGCGTCATGCCTTGTCCCCAGCCTTGGGGCAGCCTAGCTTTGCCACCATGGCGGCCCTTCCCCCATCACCGGACCAAAGCTGGAGCTCGAAAGGGCTTGCCCGGCCAGAGGCGATCAGCGCCTGGCGCGATTGGGCCGCCAGCACCATCGGCCCGATCGAGGTCGAGGTGTTTGATCCGCAAGCCTTCGCCGCGCGCTGGGTGAGCCATGGGATCGGCCAGCTGCGTCTGCTGCACCTCTATGCTCCGGCGCAGCGGGTGACGCATACGGGTGCCGACGGATCAACTATGCGCGCGGCGCCATCGATCCAGCTGGTCTATAACATTCGCGGAGTTTCCGAGACCCGGATGGGCGGTCGGCATTTCGCGCTGGCAGCAGGCCAGTTTGTTCTGCTCGACAATACCCGCTTCTATCAGATGGAAATGGCCACCGAACACGAGGTGATCGATCTGATGATGCCGCAGGTGTGGCTGGAGCGATACCTGCCTAATCCGCAGGCCTGCCTTGCACGGCCAGTCGACACGGCCGATGGCTGGGGCGCTCCACTTGGCGCTCTGCTCGACACAATCATCGCTGGCGGGCTGGACAAGGCGACGCTGCCCCGCCCCTTGATCGCCGAGCAAATCGGCAGTCTGCTCGCGCTCGCCATGGGCACGCCGGAGGCTGAGGAAGCGCTGGGCAATTCCGGCCGGCATAAAGGCCAGCTGGCCAGCCGCATCCTGCGCCGGATCGAGAGCGACCACGCCGATCCCGACTTGACGCCCGAAATGGTCGCGGCCCAGATCGGTATATCCAAGCGTTATCTGCAAACGCTGCTGGCGGCCAGCGGCACCAGCTTCGTCGCCGAATTGAACGCCACCCGGCTTGACCGGGCAGCTGAGCTTCTGTCCAATCCGCGCAACTTAGGCCTGCCCGTGGCCGATGTGGCCTTCCGCACCGGATTCCTTGATCCGGGCTATTTCACCCGCCTCTTCCGCAAACGCTTCGGCATCACGCCGCGCGAATGGCGCAGCGGCCATGCGCCGCAAAGTTGAAAGAACGATCCCATGACAGTCCCCCTCCCCACCTATTTCCTCTCCCATGGCGGCGGGCCGTGGCCGTGGATGATGGCGACCAGCGGGCACCTCTACCGTGTGCTCGACGCCTCGCTCAAGCAGATGAACCGCGAGCTGGGGGATGCGCCAAAGGCAATCCTTGTGGTCAGCGCGCATTGGGAGGAGCCGGTGTTTACTTTCTCGACCGCCGTCCGGCCGGGGATGCTGTATGACTATTACAACTTCCCGCCCGAAACCTACCAGATCACCTATGAAGCGCCGGGCCTGCCCGAGCTGGGCGAGCGGGCAGCGGAATTGCTGGCGGCAGGCGGAATGGCCAGCGCCACCGATCCGGCGCGCGGTTTTGACCACGGCACTTTCAGCCTGCTGCAGGCGCTTTACCCTGAGGCAAAGTTGCCGGTGGTCCAGATGTCGATCCGCAGCGATTTCGATCCTGCCGCCCATATCGCGGCTGGGCGCCTGCTGGCGAGTTTGCGCGATGAGGGCGTGCTGATCATCGGCAGCGGTCTGTCATACCACAACCTGCGGGCCATGGGCTCACCCGCCTCGCACGCGCCGAGCCACGAGTTTGACGCCTGGTTGCAGGACAGTCTGGTGGCCAAGAGTGGCCCTAAGCGAACCGAGCGGCTGCTACACTGGGAACAGGCCCCCGCCGCCCGCCTTGTGCAACCGCGCGAGGACCACCTGATGCCGCTGCACGTGGCCGTGGGCGCGGCCGAAGGCGAAGCGGGGCGGCTGACCTATCACGAGGATGACTTCTTTGGCGGGATAGCCGCGTCCAGCTTCCAGTTCGGCTAAGTCAGCTTCTTCAATCGCGGCGTCACAATCGGCACCGTCAGCATGGTGCTGGCCAAGGCCATCAACAGCAGCGCAGTGAAGGTTTGTGCGGTGATAATCGCCTTGTCGAGCAGGACATTGGCAAAGATGATCATGATCAGCGCCTTGGTTTGCAACAGCCAGCCGATCACGCCTGCCTCTCCCTTGCGCCAGCCCAGAATGCGCCCGGCCAGGTGGACGCCTGCCAGCTTGCCGCCAACCGATGCCGCCAGCAGCAGCGCCGCCACTGCGAACACCACAATGCCCCCGCTGGTCCAGCTGGTGCGCAGGCCGGTGCTGAGGAAGAACACCGGCATAATCGTCAGCAATACTACCTCGCGGAAGGCATCCAGCTTGGCTGTGGTGAACCACTGGCGATCGAGCACACAACCCGCCAGAAACGCCCCGACCATGAAGTGCAGCCCGGCCCAATCGGACACCAGCCCGCACAGCGCCAGCCAGATCAGTCCGACATACCAGCGGTCATTCTCGGCCATGCGCGCCATCGCCTTGCGGATCGCCCAGGCGGCCACGGCAAAGCCGATCATGAAGGCCGCCTGCCGCGCGATCCGTTCCAGATCGAGCAGGATCAGCGCCAGCACTGCCCAGATAGCCACGTCGTCAAGGCTGGCATAGCGCAGCAGCCGCTGGCCCAGCACCTCGCGGAAAATGCCCAGTTTCTCCATCAGCAGCACCAATATCGGCAGCGCCGTAACCGCGCAGGCCATGCCGATGCCCAGCACGCCCTGATAATAGTTCCCTTCGGCCCCCAACCAGCCGGGGAAACGCAGGATTATCGCTCCGGCAAGGGCACCGAATACCAAGGGCACGGCCAGCGCCAGCCCGGCGGTAACCACAGTCTCGCGCCGATCCTTCCACGCGGCGGCCAGATTCAGCTCGATCCCCGCGACGAAGACGAACAGCATCACCGCCCACCAGGCAATGCCGTTCAGCGCGCCGATCACCTCGGGCGTGAAGATCGCCTGATAATAGGCCGGATAGGCCGCCCCCAACACGCCGGGGCCAAGCACGATCCCGCCCACGATCTGCACCACCACCAGCGGCGCGACGTAGTCGGTGCGGCACAGTCGCCACACCAGATAGGGCAGCGTCAGGATGATCAGCAGCGCCAGCAGGAAGGTTTCGGTGGTGGTGGGCATGGGTCTGGTTTCGATCCGCCTGGATAAAGACAAATTATCCTGCGCTTTTGTCCTGATTGGCGTGCGCAAGAATCCTTTGGTGTTGGGCTGTCATGCGGTAATCCTGCTGGCCTGACAATATCGGGCTTCTGGAGAGGAGACCTGTGCGCGCTGCTACCGTCCACAAGCGATGGGGCAGCGCGCCAAACATTCGCCACAAGGGGCCGCAAACCCCGATGAAAGGTATGCAGGAATGAGCGATACGCCAAAGGGTTTCCCCCTCCCCAGCTCCCTAAAGGTTGTGCCCGGCACCGAAGCGGCGCAGGCGGCCTATCCTTATTACACCCAGTTCGTGCCCGAGGACGATGCCAAGTTCTGGTTCTATAATTCGATGCATTTTCCCGAACCGATGCATCATTTTGACATGATCACGGCCGAGGCTGCCTATGTCGCCATGGGCGCGTTCAACACCCGCGTGCATGTGCTGCCCACAGCCAAAGGCGTCGATCACCGGATCATCAATGGCCGCGTCTATATCGGTGGCATTGCCGTGACCGATCCCGACGAAATCGCCGAGCGGGTGGGCGAGTTCCAGCAACGCGCCTTCTATTATTACGAAAACTGGGACCGCCTCTACGGTCAGTGGAAGGTCAAGATGAAGGTGCTGATCGCCGATGCGCAGGCCCTGCCCACCCCATCGCTGCCCAAGTATGAGCCGCTGGAAACCACCCATACCGGCAAGGGCGTCGCGGCAAATCATGATCTGCTCAAGATCTACCAGCAGCAGGTCGAAGGTTACCACCGGATGTGGCACCACCACTTCGAATTCCTGCTGCTGGGATACGGTGCCTATATGACGCTGTTCGATTTTTGCAAAAAGGCCTTCCCGGAGATTACCGATCAGGCGATCAGCCGCATGGTGGCGGGGATGGATTCAGAAATCTTCCGCCCCGATGAAGAGGTCAAGCGCCTCGCCCGCCGCGCGGTTGAGCTGGGGGTCGATGGGCATTTCACCGACAATGCCGATATCGCCGCAGTTCTGGCGGGCCTTGATGCCGTGGGTGCGGCTGGCAAGGATTGGCTGGCCGAACTGGAGACCAGCCGCAACCCGTGGTTCGAGGTTTCCAGCGGCGATGGCTTCTACCACTACCACCGCAGCTGGAACGATGATCTGTCGATGCCGTTTGCCGCGCTGCCGGGCTATATCGAGAAGATCAAAGCCGGCACCAATATCACCCGCCCGACCGCGCAATTGATCGAAGAACGCGAACAGCTGGTTGTCGACTATCGCGAGCTGCTCGACACCGACGAGGACCGCGCAACCTTCGATCAGCTGATCGAACTGGCGCACCGCGTGTTTCCATATGTCGAGGGGCACAAGTTCTATTGCGAACATTGGTATACCACCTTGTTCTTCAACAAGATCCGCGAATTTGGGCGCTTGCTGCTGGGATACGGCTTCTTCGGTCCGGACGGTGTGGAGGAGGACGTGTTCCACCTCACCCAGTATGAACTGGAGAGCGCCATCGTTGATCTGATGCTAGCCTGGGGCATCGGCGGCGATCCGCGCGGGCCCACCTATTGGCCCCCCATCGTGGCGCAGCGCAAGGCGGCGATCGCGGAATGGGGCAAGCATCCCACCGCGCCCGCGCTGGGCAATGTGCCCGATGCCATCGACGATCCGGCGATCAACATGCTGTGGGGCATCACCCGCGAAAACCTCGACCGCTGGCTCGATGACGGGTCCGAAAACGACAAGGAGCTGAAGGGCTTTGCCGCCTGTTCGGGCGTGGTTGAAGGCACCGCCCGGATCGTCAAATCGGTGCAGGAAATCGGCCGTTTGCAGCAGGGCGATATTCTGGTGTGTCAGGTGACCAATCCCACTTGGTCGCCGATCTTCCAGAAAATCGCCGCCGCAGTATCCGATATCGGCGGATCAATGAGCCATATGGCCATTGTCGCGCGCGAATACGGCCTGCCCGCCGTGGTCGGAACCGGCAAGGCTACGACAATGATCAAGGACGGCCAGCGCATCCGCGTGGATGGCGGGCGCGGGATTGTGACGATCCTGGAGGATGCGTGATCCGATGGCGAGCCGTAAAAAGAAGACTGGCGTAGTATCCTGGTTCGCCGATGTCGGCATCGCTGATCGCCCCACCGTGGGCGGCAAGGGCGGATCGCTGGGTGAGCTGACCCAAGCCGGAATCGCCGTGCCGCCCGGATTCGTGGTCACCACCAGCGCTTTCGAGCAGTTCCTCGGAGCACTCGAAGCGCGTGAAAGCGTGCGCGACAAGGTGGAAGCGCTCGATCCCGATGATCTGGATGCGGCCACCCGCCTGTCACAGCACCTGCGCGCCCGCGTGATGGGTGAGGCGATGCCACCCGAAGTCGAAACCGCGATCATGCAGGCCATGCGCGAGCTTTGCGCCGATGGCCAGCCGGTCGCCGTGCGCTCGTCCGCCACCACCGAGGATGCCGAGGATGCCAGCTTTGCCGGGCTGCAGGACACCTTCTTATGGGTGCTGACTCCGCAAGACATGGCGCTCAAGGTGCGCGAATGCTGGGGTAGCATGTATTCGGTTGAAAGCATGATCTACCGCCGCAAACAGCACTTTCCCGAGCTTGGCGTGGCCATGGCGGTGGTGGTGCAGCGGATGGTCGATGCCGCCTGTGCTGGCGTGATGTTCACCCGCAGCCCCACCACGGGCGACAAATCGGTGATTGTGATCGAAGGCGCTTGGGGACTTGGCAGCGCGGTTGTCAGCGGCGAAGTGACGCCCGATCGCTGGGTCGTGGGCAAGATCACCGGCGACATTACCGTGCGCGATGTGTCTGACAAACACGCCAAGCAAGTGCCTGCTGTGGGGGGCGGAATCATCGAGGTGGAGCTGGAAGGCGATGATCGCACCACCGCCTGCCTCACCGATGACCAGCTGATGGGCCTGCGCGATGTCGGGCGCAAGGTCGAACGCCATTATGGCAAGCCACAGGATATCGAATGGGCGCTCGACAAGCAGGGCAACATCTTGCTGCTCCAATCACGCCCTGAAACCGTGTGGTCGGTGAAGGATGCCGCCGCAAAGCCCGTGGCCGAAAAGGTCGCCAATCCGCTGGCCCATGTGATGAACATTTTCGGCGGCCGCAAATGAGCCGCCTTTCGGGCAAGGATATTGCCGAGATTGCCAAGCTGCTGGACGAGAGCCAGTTTACCTCGCTCGACCTGCAGATGGGTGAATTCCGCCTGCGCATTCGCCGCGATGGTGCATGGTCGGGGGCGGAAGATGATGCTGCTGACGAAGCCCCTGTTGCGCGCGCCACACGCCCGCCTGCGCCAGCATCAGCAAGCGACCCCGCCACCGACGAGGTAGACATAGTCGCGCCCTTGCTCGGTAATTACTATTCCGCCCCGCGCCCCGGCGAACCACCGTTCGTGAATGCCGGAGACCGCGTCACACCCGATACCACCATCGGCATTATCGAGGTGATGAAGCTGATGAACCCGATCCGCGCGGGCGTTTCCGGCGTGGTCACTGCGCAACTGGCAGAAAACGGCAAGGCAGTGGAAGAAGGCCAACCGCTGCTGCGTGTGAAGGTGCAAGGCTGATGGCCGCGATCCGCATCGTCGAAACCAGTCTGCGCGATGGCAACCAGTGCCTGTGGGGCGCCTTGGGGGTCAACACCGCCAAGACATTGACCGTGGCCCCGGCGATGGAGCGCGCGGGATACAAGGCGATCGATTTCACCACTTCTACCCACATGGGCGTGGCGGTGCGCTTCAAGCAGGAGGATCCGTGGGAGCGCATCCGCGCCATGGCCGCGATCTGCAAGACCACACCGCTGCAATTCCTCTCCACCGGCTTCCGCTTCATCGCCTGGGAAACCGCCAGCCCCGATTTCATGGAACTGGCCTTCCGCACGCTGGCCACAAACGGCATCCGCCGCTTTGCGCTGGCCGATCCAATGAACGACGCCAGCGCCAATGTCGACGTCGCCAAGCTGGTCAAGCGGGCGGGCGGCGAACAGGTGGTGGGCGCGCTGGTGTTCTCGATCAGCCCGATCCACGACGACGCGCATTATGCTGCTGCTGCCAAGCTGATGGCCGCCAGCCCGGATATTGATGCGCTGTATATCAAAGACCCCGGCGGCCTGCTCACCCCCAAACGCGCAGGCACGCTGATCCCGGCGATCATGGCTGAGATCGGCGGCAAAGAGCTGGAACTGCACAACCATTGCACCATCGGGCAAGCTGAGCCCGCCTGTCTGGAAGCAGCCGATCTTGGCGTAAGCGCCGTGCAATGCGCCAGCGGCGGCGCGGCGGACGGCACCAGCAACCCGCCGATCACCCGGATGATCGCCAATCTGCGCGCGATGGGCCACGAAGTGCTGATCGACGATGAAGCGGCACAGGAAGTCGCCGACTTCTGGACCGCCATGGCCGAGGCCGAGGGCCTGCCCACCGGCGCGCCGATGGCCTTTGATGCCGCCTATTTCCGGCACAACCTGCCCGGCGGAATGGTCGGCACCATGCGTCGCCATCTGGCCGATCAGCGCGTCCCGCATCTCGAAGGCGCGGTGATCGAGGAAATCGGCCGCGTGCGCGAGGAACTGGGCTGGCCGATCGTGATGACGCCGTTTGCCCAGATGCTGCAAACGCAGGCGGTGATGAATGTGACCGGAAAAGAACGCTGGGGAATCATCCCGGACGAGATCATCCGCTTTGCCATTGGCAAGTTCGGGCGGCCCAATGCTCCGGTCGATCCCGAAGTAATGGACCGCATCATGGCCAACCCGCGCACCCGCGAGCTGGAGGTCGAAACCGGCATGGGCGACCTGCCCGATCTGCGCCGCCGCATCGGCGCGCACCTGTCGGACGAGGAGTTTCTGCTGCGCGCCACTATGCCCGCCGATCTGGTCGATGCCATGCAGGCCGCCGGGCCAGCGCCGCGCACCTATGACCCCGATACGGTGGCGGTGATGGCGCTGCTGCGCGAGGTGCTGGGGCGGCGCGATGTTACCGCCTTCGAGATCGAGAAAGAGGATTTCAGGTTGGACATTCACGCATGACCCTCACCCGCCGCCCAAAAGGCTTCATGTTCGATCTCGACGGAACGCTGATCCTGTCAGACCGCAAGCTGGGCGGATATACGCCGATCGCGGGCGCGGCGGAGGCTTTGGGTGAGCTGGACCGGCTCGGCATTCCGTGGCTCGCCCTCACCAATGGCAGCGCCTATCCCGCCAGCGTGCAGGCTCCGCGCTTGCGAGCGGCGGGCGTGCCGGTGCCGGACGAAAAGCTGTTCACCCCCAACTCCGTCGCGGCAGGTGTGATGCTGGCGCGTGGCCTCTCCAACGTGCTGGTGCTGGGCACAGTTGGCGTGGCCGAAGCACTGACCGAGCTTGGCGTCACCTGTTCCATGCCCGGCGACGCGGCGGCCAGCCACGCCAATGCCGTCTATGTCGCCTGGCACCCCGATTGCGTGATGGACCACATCCACCTTGCCTGCGAGCGTGTGCTCGATGGCGCAGCGCTGCTGTCCGCATCAGACGTGCCCTACTTCGCCACCAAGGAAGGCCGCAGCTTCGGCTACAGCTGTGCCATCAACGGCGCGATTGCTCGCGTGACCGGGGTGGAGCCAGAACCCACGGGCAAGCCATCATCCCACGCGATGACATTCGTGGCCGAGCAGCTGGGGTTGGCGCAAGAGGACGTTGGCGTGGTGGGAGATGATGCCACCGCCGAAATTCTGATGGCCCGACAAGGCGGCGCTATCGGCATTGCCGTCACCAGCGGCGCAACCAGTGCCGAGCAATGGGCCGCTCAGCCGCCGGAAAAAACCCCGCATCTGGTGATCGGCACGATTGGCGAACTGGTGGCGGCTTGCGGTTTGGGCTAGGCACCCGTCGATGACCATGATCCGCACCAACTGGACCCGCGACGAAATCGCTGCGCTGTTCGACCTGCCGTTTACCGAGCTGTTGTTCCACGCCGC
>CAMDSM010000091.1 GCA_945906905.1 Altererythrobacter xiamenensis
CGAAACAATTTGGTGCTGTTCGGTGTTGAGCATCGCCATCCTACCAGCCCCCCGAAGCGCCGCCGCCGCCGGACATGCCGCCGCCGAACCCGCCAAAACCGCCGCCACCTCCGCCGCCTCCGCCAAAGCCACCGAAGCCGCCGCCATGACCACCGCCATCAGACATGCCGCGCGAGATCGCCTTGCCCGCCTCCCACAACACAATATTGCCCACCGCATCACCCACGCCGCCGCCAAAACGCCGCCGTCCGCCGCCGCGCATCGCGGGCAGGATGAAGAAGAAGAATATGAACCCGAACCAGATCAGCGTGCCGATCGGGAACCCGCCCTCGTCCTCGCGCGCGGCCTCGGCGGCTTGCGCGGCTTCCTCCACCGCCACAGCATCGGCCGGGCTGCGCGCCAGATGGGTGATGATCGCATCGACCCCGGCGGTCACCCCGCCATCAAAGTCGCCGTCACGAAAGCGCGGGGTGATGGTGTCGCGGATTACCCGCCCGGCCATGATCCCGCCGAAATAGGGATGCAGGCCATAGCCGACCTCGATCCGCATCTTGCGATCTTCGCTGGCGATCAGCAGCAGCAGCCCCTGATCGCGCGCTGCCCCGCCAATGCCCCAATCGGCAAACAGCCGGGTGGCATATGGTTCGATATTTTCGCCGCCGGTGGTGGGAATAGTGGCAACAATCAGCGCGCGCCCGGTCTGCGCATTATAGGCCCGCAATTGCTGATCGAGCTGTGCCTCAGTGGCGGGCGAGAGGATGTTGGCCCCGTCATAGACCGGGCCGACCGGTCGCGCGGGCAAACCTTGCGCGGCGGCGGGCAGGGCGGGTGCCAGCAGCGCCAACGCGAGCAGGCAAAGCCAAAACTTTCGTATTGCGGAAATCACCCAGCTACTCCCATGATCTGGCGACAGCTTGCGGACACGGGTTGCGCTGTGCCGCCAGCGTTCACCGCCGCCATCAGCTCATCCGCGCCCGAGTTGATCCCACCGACAAAATCGGCCTCCCGGAAGCGCGGCATGATGTTATCCTGCATGATCGTGTTGGCCACGTCATCGGTGATGGTTGCTTCCAGCCCGCAGCCTACTTCGATGCGGGCCGAGTGGTCAGCGGGCGCCACGAAGATCAGCAGCCCGCGATGGGTCTGCCTGTCTCCGATGCCCAGCGTGCCGAATGTGTCGTGGGCGGCCTGTTCGATGGATTGACCTTGCAGGCTGTTCACCGTCACCACCACCAGCGCCGCGCCGCTCTGGTTAAAGAATTCGCGCAGACCTGTATCGAGTTCGGCCTCTGCATCAGCTGGGATCAGCCCGGCCTCGTCCACCACCGGACCATCCGGGCTGGTATCGGCCAGCAGGGTGCGTACGGGTTCAGCCTCCGCTGCCGCGTTGCCACATCCCGCCAACAAAAGCGGCGCAAGCAGCAGCAGTCGCGGTAGCCGAAGCGGGCGGAATATCACCGCTGCGTTACTCGCCCGCGCCATCCTCACCCGTGATGTTCCCGAAATCGACCTCGGGATTCTCGCTCGCGCCTTCCGCCGCCTCGAAATATTCCAGCGGTTCCGAACCATAGATCACATTGGCCGCGATGGTGGAGGGGAAGGTGCGGATTTCGGTGTTATAGGCGCGCGCCAGATCGTTGTAGCGACCGCGTTCGGTGCCTACCAGATTGTTCGCCTCGTCCAGCGCCACCATCAGATCGGCAAAGCGCGGCTGGCTGGCCAGTTGAGGATAGGCTTCGACCACGGTGCGCAGCTGGCCCATCGCCTGGGTCAGCTGGTTCTGCGATTCCTGAAAACGGCGGAATTCTTCGGGGTTGGACAGATCATCGGTGGTGATGTTGATGCTGGTCGCGCTGGCGCGGGCCTCGGTCACCTGGGTGAGAATATCGCCCTCGGAAATCGCTGCTGCTTGCACCACGGACACCAGATTGGGGATCAGGTCCGAACGGCGCTGGAGCGCGTTTTCGACATTGGCCCATTGTGCCTTGGCCGCCTCTTCCGCCGTGGGCACCGAATTGATGCCGCAGCTAGCCAGCGCAAGGCTGCCGATGGCGATGGTGGCAAGGCGGGTTACGCGCGAAAACATGGGCTGCGAAAACATGGGCTGCGAAAACATGGGCTCAATCCTCCTCAAACCCTGCGCAATCGCAGGCAGGTGTATTGCGCATATAGCACGCCGTGGCCCGGTTTCAAGGAGCTGCAAGTGACTTGCGGTTAACCACTCGTAGTGGCAGTCTCGCTCCGATTTGACGAAGGAGAGGACAACAATGCTAAACGAATTCAAGGAATTTCTTGCCCGGGGCAATGTGCTCGATCTGGCCGTGGCAGTGCTGATCGGCGCCGCTTTCGGCACCATCGTCACCTCGTTGACTGGCGATGTGATCATGCCGCTGATCGGGCGGGTGATCGGCAGCGCCGATTTCTCCAACCTCTATCTGGTGCTCAGCGGCGATGTCGTGCCGGGCACTTCGCTGGCCGCCGCGCGTGAGAGCGGGGCCAATGTGCTGGCCTATGGCAACTTCATCAGCGTGGTGATCAACTTTGTGATCCTGGCCTTCGTGATCTTCATGCTGGTGCGCCAGGCAGGCAAGCTGTTGCCTAAGAAGGAAGCCGCGCCCGCTGGCCCGAGTGAAGTCGATCTGCTGACTGAAATCAGGGATGCGTTGAAGAAGTAGGGCGCAGCAGACCCACCCCCGGCCCCTCCCGCAAGCGGGAGAGGAGAAGGGTGCAACCAAGTCCCCCTCCCGCTTGCGGGAGGGGCTAGGGGTGGGCTTTGATAGCTTGTCCACTTCACATTCACCAATTGATCGCTATATCAGCCTCGCCGGTTTCGACCGGATATGGTGATAAATGGTAGTGTGCAATAAGCGCAGCGGACCCGGGGGCAGTACCCGGCGGCTCCACCACCACCCGCGCTTCGGGGCGGGTAATGACGGGGCCGAACTAGGATCGACGTGTGTGAAAAGCACTATTTTTGCCCGGGCTGAGTAACCTGATTCAAGGCTCACAACACACAAGTGCCAACGATAACGAAGCACTCGCAATCGCTGCGTAACCTGACGGCCTAACGGCCTGATCTTACAAAGCTAAAGCGCGGTTGGACCGACCGGGCAACAGAACGGATTCCAGCGGTTTGGGGCGCACCGGGCAACAGAAGCGTCCCACCTAATTCCCTTTAGTGAGGGATTTGGGACAAGGGCTTCGTGATTTTCGACAGCTTCAGACCATTTTCCTACAGTGATTTTGCACGCTATGCCCGCTGGCCTGCTCTTTCACATGTCCGGTTTCGCGCGCGTTTTTCGCGGCCAATCCGCCAAAGTGTCACCCATGCATTTTGGTGATAATAACACTATAAATCAGTATTTTATTTCGGAAAATGGTGGGTTACACTGTGTAACATGTGTCACCCCCCTGTTGGCACCGCCGAGGCCGCTTCCAGTGCATCTTGCGCGGCCCGTTCAAACTTCAGGCAGTCGAGGATCTTGGCCCCGGCCATGAACACCGCGCCGGTGCAGGCGAGGAACAGCAGCCAGCCGCCGTAGCCGGGAAACTGATCGAGATAATGCACCCCGCGCGACGTGGCACCCAGTGCCAGCGCATAGATGATCATGAAGGCTTCGATGCGCGTCTTGATCATGAACAGCCTGGATACCTTGCGCAGCATTGCTTCCCCAATCTTGTTAAGACCTATCATAGCAAAGCCCGTGCCAGTGACGGTTTTGTGCCGATGTTGAAGGTTAACCGCAAGCGATGTGTAAGGCAATCCGACATCTGGCCGACATCTGGCCGACAGCGGACCGCTCAGGCCAATTCGGCAAGGTCCAGCACATCGAGCAAGGCCGCGCGCGCCTTGCGGACCGTTTGGGCCAGACTTTCCTGCCCCAGGTCAGCCGGGTCAATCTGTTCGGGCCAGTTTTGGCCGATCACCCGCTCCATCGCCTCGGCCTTGGCCTCGCTTAGCATGAAGCGCTGGTCGACATGGGCGGGATCGGCCACTACCCGCAGCCGCAGGCACGCCGGGCCGCCGCCATTGGCCATCGATTGGCGCACGTCGACCACAGCCACGCGGGCGATCGGGCCATTTCCGGCCAGCATCGCCTGCAACCAGCCCCACACGCTGGCGTTTTCCTGGCACTCGGACGGAACCACCAGCGTCATCGCGCCATCGGGCGGGGTCAGCAATTGGGCGTTGAAAAGATAGGATCGGATCGCCTCGGCCAAGCTGACCGCGCTGGTGGGAACCTCCACCACCAAGGCACCGGGGCACATGGCCGTGATCGCGGCATAGGTGGCTGCGGGATCGGCAAAGGCGCATTCATGGGTGAACAGCACCTGCTCGTTCGCCACCGCCACCACATCATTGTGGAACGCGCCCGCCGCAATCGCCTCAGCCGATTGCTCGATATACAGCACCCGCGCCGGATCGAGGCCATGGCGGCGGGCGACCACGCGGCTGGCCTGTTCGTGCTGGCGCGCGGGGAAGGGGCCGCCGACCTTGCCATAGACGAACAGCTCCAGCCCCGGCGCGCCGTGGTTCGCAGCCATCCGCATATGGTTGGCTGCGCCTTCATCGCCGAAACACGGCGGCACCGGGCCATGGACGGCGAAATGGGCGCTGTCGGCAAACGCCAGCTTGAGCTGCGCCAGAGTATCGGGCCACTCATGGCTGCGGTGCGGCATGGTGACGAGGTTAGCGACTGACAGATGACAGCGCCCGTCGGCCGTATCTGGCGCGGGGCTGACGGTGGCGGCATTGGCGGTCCACATCGAACTGGCCGACCACGCGCCTGCCAGCAAGGCGGTATCGGTGCCAGAGTCGGCGGCGATGGCGGTCAGCCAGCCCGCATTGGGGCGCGGCAGTGGGACGAAGAAACCCTGCGCCAGCCCCAGCGCCAGATTGCCGCGCATCTTGGCCACGCCCTGCAAGGCGGCGGCGCGCGGGTAGGAGGTTCCGCCAGCGTTCTTGGTCGCGGCAAGATTACCAAGGCTGAGGCCAGCGTAATTGTGACTGGGGCCAACAATCCCGTCAAAATTGATTTCTGCAAGCATCAGCGCCCGATGCTCCACACCAGATCGCCCGTGCCCACGCGCAGAATATCCGCCGCGCGGCCGTCAATCGCTATGCCGCCATCGCGCAATTCCCGTTCGCCGAAGCAGCAGCGGAAATCGCCCAGTTGCCCGGCGGCGATCAGCGCTTTTTCGCCGAGTTCGAGATCGGTTGCGATCACCGGCAGATGGGCGGCATCGCGGATCGAATGAACCTTGTCGGTCCGCGCCAGCATGGTTGGTCCGCCGTCAAAAATGTCGACATAGCCTTCAAAGGCGAACCCCTCGTTCTCCAGCATTCGCATCGCGGCGCGGCCATTGGGGTGGGGCAGGCCGATCACCTGCCGGGCATCGTCGCTCAGCATGGCGATATAGACCGGGTGCTTGGGCATCAGATCGGCGATGAACTGGTTGCCGTGGACGCCGTTGAACTGGTCGGCCGTCTGGAAATTCATTCCGAAAAAGCGCCCGCCGATAGCATCCCAGAACGGCGATCCGCCGCGCTCGTCGATGATCCCGCGCAGTTCGGCCAGCACCCGGTCTCCAAACCGCGCACGGTGGGCGGCGATGAACAGATAGCGGCTGCGGGCCAGCAACATGCCGAGCCCTCCAGCGCGCTGGCCGGGGTGGAGGAACAGCCCGCCCACCTCGCTGCACCCGCCAAGATCATTGGTGAGGGTGAGCATTTCGGCGGTGACGGTGCGCTCCAGCTCCTCGGAATGCTGTGTCAGGGTGGTGATGCGATAGGAGTAGAACGGCCAGTGCTGACCGACCTGGGTGAACAGTTGCGCGGTGCCGCGAACTTCTCCAGTTTCGGTGTTTTCCAGCACCATCACGAATTGCTCGTCCATCAGCGGCAAGTCCTGCCCGTCGCGGGCAAAGGCGATGGCGGCGCGGTCGAGCTTGGCTTGCAGCGATTTGCGATCGGGCGGAAGATTGGTGAAGCCGCCGCCGGTCAGCTTGGCCATTTCATACAGCGCCTGCAGATCGTCGGGCGTGGCGGCGCGGATTACGAAACTCACAAGGCCTCTCCACTTGCCAGCCGGTGCAGCACCACAGCGCTCAGCGCCGCCCGCTCGGCCAGCGAAGGCACGATCATGAACTCTTGCGGAGAATGAATCGACCCCCCGCGCACGCCCATTGTGTCGACCACGGGCACCCCGCAAGCCGCGATATTGTTGCCATCACACACTCCGCCAGAGCTTTGCCAGCCAATCGTCTGGCCCAGAGCCGCACCCGTATCGCGCACCAGATCGAACAGCTTCTGCGCCTGCGCATCGACCGGCTTGGGTGGGCGTGACAAGCCGCCGTGGCAATGGGTGGAGACATCATGCTGACGTTCAAGAAGCTGCAGTAAATCGCGCAAGTCAGAGGCAAAATCGGTGCCTGCGCGATTGGTCCGCGGGCGGATATTGAAGCGCAGCACGGCCATATCGGGCACCACATTGTTGGCCGAACCACCGTCGATACGCGCCGGATTGATCGGCAGATCGTCGTGGCTCATCTGCTTGAGCCGCACCGCACAATCGGCGGCGGCGACCAGCGCGTTGCGGCCGTCCTGCGGATTGCGTCCGGCGTGGGCAGCGCGACCACGGAAGGTGACGGCATAGTTGCCGCTGCCCCCACGGGAATGGGCCAGGGTGCCATCGGGCAGGGCGCTCGGCTCATAGGTCAGCGCGGCGAATTTTCCGCGCGCCAGCTCGGCAATCAGCGCGGCAGAGGAGAGCGATCCGGTTTCCTCATCCGAATTGATCAGCACATCATAGCCGATGGACGCGGCCTGGGCTGATGTTTCGAGCGCCTGCAGGGCGGCCAGCAGCACGGCGATGCCGCCTTTCATATCGGCGGTGCCGGGGCCGTTGAGCGTGGCATCGTCCAGCCAGCTGACCTGCTGGAACGGATGATCGGCGGCGAACACCGTATCCATATGCCCGGTCAGCAAAAAGCGCCGCTGGGCCTGTGGTCGCACAGACAGCACGAGGTGGTGGCCATGGGCGAGGTCAACCGCATTGCCGCCCGCATCCACGGCGGTGACGGCAGCGGGGGCGAGCAGCGAGACCTTGCCCGGAAGCGCGGAAAAGCTGTCGGCCAGATCGCCCGCCAGCAGGCCCAGCCCGGCGAGATTGGCGGTGCCGCTGTTGATCGTCGCCCAGCGCAGCACCTGGTCGAGCATGGCGCGCTGGTCGATCGCTTCAAGCAGCGTTGCTTCGGATGGGGATAGTTGTTTCATGTGCAACCGGGTGTAATGAATGCGCTTGCGCTGTCAATTCCCGCCTTAACGTGCGGCTAAGGGATTGCGCGGTATGGCTACGCGAATTGGGGGTTTTCCGATGGCACAGCCACAGTCGCGCGGGCAACACGCTGACAAGCCGAGGGCCGAGCCGCGTGTGCGGGCGATGGTCCGTGCGCGGCTGCGCGATGACCTGGGCGAGCGTGACATGTGCATCGTCGATGTCTCAACCCGCGGCCTGCTCGCAACAACTGCCCGGCCGCCAATGCGCGGCGAATTTGTCGAGATCACCGTGGGCCGCAACAGCCTGACCGCGCAGGTCAAATGGGCCGGCGAGCGCCGCTTTGGCCTGTCCTTGCGCGAACGGGTGAGCATTGCCGCGATGGTCGAGGGCGGCGCGGGGGCCGTGGCGCTGGCCTCGTCCGTAGGAACAGCGCGGCGGCGACAAAGCCACTGGGCGGCGCTGCGCGATATGCCGCAGATGATGGGGCGGATCGGGCAGTTGGCTCTGCTGTCGCTGGCGATGCTGGTGGCCGGATTCCTGCTGACCGAACTTGTCACCAACAGCTTTGCCCCGATGCGAGAGGCAGTGCTGGCGCGCTAACGCTCAACCCAATGCTCGCGCCAGTGCCACGAAATCGGCCACTTCCAGCGTTTCGGCCCGCCTTGCCGTATCAATCCCGAGCGCCTCCAATGCCTCAACCGCGCCGGCCACGCCCTTCAGGCTCTGGCGCAGCATCTTGCGGCGTTGGCCAAAGGCGGCTTCTGTGAGTTGGGATAGGCGCGCGGCGCGCACGCCTTCGGGCGCGGCAGCGGGCGTCAGATGGACGATCGCGCTCATCACCTTGGGCGGGGGCGTGAAGGCGCTGCGGTGGACTTTCATCGCCAGCCGCGCTTGCGATCGCCACTGCGCCAACACCGCCAGCCGCCCGAAGGCCGAGCTGCCCGGTGCCGCGACGATCCGTTGCGCCACTTCCTGCTGAAACATAAGAGTCAGCGAAGTCCATTGCGGCGGCCATTGCTCGCCGCTCAGCCAGCGCACGAACAAGGCGGTGCCGACGTTATAGGGAAGGTTGGCGACCACGGCGAAGGGTTCCCCGCCCATCGCTTCGCCATGATCGATCTTGAGCGCATCGCCCTCCAGCACGCGCAATTGGCCGGGGAAGGCCTCGGCCAGGTCCGCGAGGGCGGGCAGGCAGCGGCGGTCCATTTCGATGGCGGTCACCTGGGCACCGGCGCGCAGCAGGGCACGGGTCAGGCCGCCGGGGCCGGGCCCAATCTCAAGCACTTTGGTGCCCGCCAGATCGCCGGGAATGCGGGCGATCCGGTCGAGCAAATGCTCGTCGAACAGGAAGTTTTGACCCAGCGCCTTGCTCGCGCTGAGGCCGTGGGCGGCGATGATTTCACGTAGAGGAGGCAATTGGGGCGGCAGGCTCACGCAGCGTTTGCCCGGTTTGCCGCAGCCTCGGCGGCCATGCGAATGGCGGCGAACAGCGAGGTCGGGCTGGCCACGCCCTTGCCGGCAATATCGAAAGCCGTACCGTGATCGGGCGAGGTGCGCACGATCGGCAGGCCCAGCGTCATGTTCACGCCCGAATCGAAATCGAGCGTTTTCAACGGAACCAGCGCCTGATCGTGATACATCGCCACCGCCACATCATATGTGCCGCGCTTGTGCGGGGCGAACAGCGTATCGGCGGGGTGTGGGCCGCTGGCGTTGATGCCTTCGGCCTGCAATTGCGCGATGGCAGGCGCAATCACCGTCTCCTCCTCGTCTCCCATGCGGCCTTTCTCGCCCGCGTGGGGGTTGAGCCCGGCCAAGGCCAGATGCGGACGCGGCAGGGCGAAATCGCGCGCCATGGCGGCAGCGATAACCCGGCAGCGGCGCAAGATCAGCTCGATTGTCAGCAGCGATGAGACTTGCCCCAGCGCGCAATGCACCGTCAGCGGCACGGTCTTGAGGCTGGGTCCGGCCAACAGCATCACCGCGTCCTCCTCCGCCACGCCGCAGGCATGGGCGAGGAATTCGGTCTGGCCGGGGAAGGCAAAGCCAATCTGCGCCAGCGCGGCCTTGGAAACCGGGCCGGTGACCACGCCCGAGGCCGCGCCGCTAATGGCCAGCGCGGTAGCAAGTTCGAGCGAATGGAGCGCCAGGGCGGCCCCGGAGCTGTCGGGCTGGCCGGGGCGATATGGCCCATCGCCGCCCTTGGTCAGCACTGGCAGTCCGGTGGAAAAGGCGGCTGCGGCGTCACGCGGATCGTCGATCAGGTTGACAGGCATATCCAGCCCGCGTGAGGCAGCCGCAGCCCGCAACACCTGCGCGCCACCCGCCACCATCAACGGCGGTATACCGAGCGCCTCGCGCTGAACCCAGGCCTCGGCAATCAGTTCGGGACCAACGCCCGCCGGATCGCCCAAGGAAATGGCGAGGGGCGAAAGGGCGCGCGCCGCTGTCATATCCCGATCAATCGTAATCGATCACCGCATCGCGGCGCAGATCACCCAGATAGCGCTGGGCACGGCGGCCAATCCGCTCGTCCTCGATCGTGCTCATGATCTCGTCAAACGACGGGCCGGCCACTTGCGTGGGATCATCCCGCCCGCACAGCATCAGCACGCGCACACCTTGCGTCAGATCGCCGAAAGCCGGGGTCGCCTGGCCGACATTGAGTTCGAGCATCACCGATTGCAAGGCTTCGGGCAGCGCGCGGACGGCGATCTGATCGTTCGCCAGCACTTCGGCCCCAAGCGCCGCGGCCCGCACATCAACGTCACCGCAGCCGTTCATCTGTGCAACCGCAGCGGCGAACTGGTCGGCGCGAAACTGCGCTTCGCTTTCGGGCGTGCCGGGCGCGAAATTGAGCGAAATCTGCTTGAGGCTGAGCACCGCGTCGCGCGGGTCGGCCATGCCGATCTGGCGTCGGTCGATCAGCAGCAGCAGTGAGTAACCGCCGGGAATTTCCAGCGGCCCAGCCAGTTGGCCGGGAACCATTTCGCGCGCGGCATTTTCCAGCAGCGGGTTCTGCAACTGCTCGATACGGATCCAGCCGAGATCGCCGCCGACCGAGCGGGTGGAGGCCTCGGAGAACTGCCGGGCGTAGGCCACAAAGCTGCCGCCCTGCCGCAACTGGGCAACGATCTGGTTGGCGTTGCCGAGCACCGCCTCGCGATTGGTGGCATTGGCCGAAAGATAGATTTCGCCGATCCGGTATTCGAACTGCCCGCGATCCGCCGTCATCCGGGCGAGCACTTCGGTCACTTCTTCGCTCGAAACGTTGACGAAGGGGGCAACATTTCGCCGCAGCAGCCGATCCCAGGCCATTTCGCCCTGGATCTGCCGCTTGAGCGTGCGCGGCGAAGAGCCGATGGAGGCGAGATAGGCGTCCATCGCTTCGGGCCCGGTTTCAAACCGTTCGGTCGCGAAACGGGTATAGGCTTCTTCCACCTCCTCCGCCGAGACTTCCATTTCCAGCGCCGATGCTTCTTGCACCTGCAACGTCTCGTCGATCAGATTGCGCAGCACCTGCAAGCGCAGCCGCTCCATTTCCTCGGGCGGAATGGCAACTTCCTGCGCCGCCACGATCAGCGCCACGCGGTGATCGACGTC
>CAMDSM010000092.1 GCA_945906905.1 Altererythrobacter xiamenensis
AACAACGCCACCGACTCACGGAAAGCGTGCGATTTTCCCGAGGAACTGCTCGGCCATCCGGCTTTGCGCAGCGAGGCGGTGGGCGGGTTGGCGAGCCGGGTTTCGGTCCATCCCCAAGTCCGCTCAGCATTGCTTGAACGCCAGCGAGAGTTCGCCGCGCACCCGAGCGGCGCAGTGCTCGACGGGCGCGATATTGGCACTGTGATTTGCCCGCAGGCGGACGTAAAGCTGTTCGTCACCGCCAGCGTGGAGGCGCGCGCACTCAGGCGCTGGACCGAGATGCAGGCGCGCGGTGAGACGCATACGCTGGCCGAAATCACCGCCGACCTGCTTCGCCGCGACGCGCGTGACAGCACCCGCGCCAATGCCCCTTTGGTAGCGGCTGACGATGCGGTGCTGCTCGATACGTCAGAACTCGACCAGCGGCAGGCAATCGCCCGCGCCATCGCCATCGTCAATGCGGTGTTGGCTGCGTAATCTGCCCGTGTAACTCCTGCCGCATCCCTAGCAAAAACGCCACTTCCGCCACCACAAACAGCGGCCCGATCAGCAAGCTCTTGATGTCATCCAGAAAGGCCGGTTTGCGCCCTTCATAGGCATGGCCGACAAACTGGATGGCCCAACCCACAACAAACAATCCCACGCCCCAGCCCAGCCATAGCGCAGTGGAAAGCGCCGCCAGTTGCAGCCCGATCCACGCGCACAAGGCCAGCAGCGCCGCCATCGCCAGCCCGAACCGCAGATCAAGCCGCAGATAGAACGCCGCCGCCGCCACGCTCGCCACCATCGCCGGGGTCAGCGGCAAGCCTGCAACCACCCAAACAGGCCACGACAGCAGCACCTCCACCGCCAGCACGATCATCGGAATGCCCAGCAGATGGGTGGCGACATTGCGTCGGTCGCGGTGGTATTCGCCATAACGGGCCAAGTTTGCAGCAAGCGTGCTCATCACCAGTTCCTCCCTCGGCGCACAGAACAGGCCACACTGCGGGCCGAGTCAACCGGACACAGCGCTTTTCCTTGCCTTTACCCGCCCTTTCGCCTAGGCGCGCGCCTGTCCTTCGGGCTGGCTTTAACCGGCCAACTTGCGGGATGCTGCGCAAGGCATTCGGCCCGCGTGGCAGTTCGGCCTCTTGGCCCGCCGATGCAATGGTGCAAAGGGCGGAGAAAGACCGGCGGATACAACCGCCTGGCCGGTAATAGCAGATACAGGAATTCCAACCCTATGGCATCTTCTGCCAACCCCACCCGCGATGATTTCGCGGCTCTCCTTGATGAACAGCTCGGCGGCGCCGACGGCGGCTTTGAAGGCCGCGTGGTCAAGGGCACAGTTACCTCAATCGAAAACGGCTTTGCCATCATCGACGTTGGCCTGAAAAGCGAAGGCCGCATCTCCTTGCGTGAATTTGCGCGCGGTGAAGACGAGCATGGCCTGTCGGTCGGCAGCGAAGTCGAAGTGTTTGTCGACCGCGTCGAGAACGCTGACGGCGAAGCAATGCTCAGCCGCGACCGCGCCCGCCGCGAAGCCGCTTGGGACAAGCTGGAAAGCGAATTTGGCGAAGGCAAGCGCGTCGAAGGCCGCATCTTTGGCCGCGTCAAGGGCGGCTTCACCGTCGATCTCGATGGCGCCGTGGCCTTCCTGCCCGGTTCGCAGGTCGATATCCGCCCCGTGCGCGATGTCACCCCGCTGATGGACATGCCGCAGCCGTTCCAGATCCTCAAGATGGATCGCCGCCGCGGCAATATCGTCGTCTCGCGTCGCGCCGTGCTGGAAGAAACCCGCGCCGAACAGCGCAGCGAACTGATCGACGGCCTGACCGAAGGCATGATCACCGATGGCGTGGTCAAGAACATCACCGATTACGGTGCTTTCGTGGATCTGGGCGGCATCGACGGCCTGCTGCATGTCACCGACATGAGCTACAAGCGCGTCAACCACCCCAGCGAAGTGATCGAGATCGGCCAGACCGTGAAGGTCCAGATCATCCGCATCAACGCCGATACCCAGCGCATCAGCCTGGGCATGAAGCAGCTCGAGAGCGATCCGTGGGAAGGCGTTGGCGCCAAGTATCCCATCGGCGCGAAGATCAGCGGCGTGGTGACCAACATCACCGAATATGGCGCCTTCGTGGAACTGGAAGCGGGCATCGAAGGCCTGGTCCACGTTTCGGAAATGAGCTGGACCAAGAAGAACGTCCACCCCGGCAAGATCGTCTCGACCTCGCAGGAAGTCGAAGTGCTGGTGCTGGAAGTCGATTCCGACAAGCGCCGCATTTCGCTCGGCCTCAAGCAGGCTCAGCGCAATCCGTGGGAAGAGTTTGCCGAAACGCATCCGGTTGGCTCGAACGTCGAAGGCGAAGTCAAGAACGCCACCGAATTCGGCCTGTTCATCGGCCTGCCTGGCGACGTCGACGGCATGGTTCACATGTCCGACATCGCCTGGGGCATTTCGGGTGAGGACGCCCTTGCCCTGCACCGCAAGGGTGAGATGGTGAATGCCATCGTGCTCGATGTGGATGTCGAGAAGGAGCGTATCTCGCTTGGCATGAAGCAGCTCGAAAAGGGTGCGCCCGCTGCTGGCGGCGCTGCTGCTGCTGCTGCAACTGGCGGCGGCATCAAGAAGAACGAGACTGTCACCGTCACCGTTCTCGAAGTGCGCGACGGCGGGCTGGAAGTGCAGGTCGGCGACGATGGTGCAACCGGCTTCATCAAGCGCAGCGACCTTGGCCGTGATCGTGACGAGCAGCGTCCCGATCGCTTCCAGGTTGGCCAGAAGCTTGATGCCATGGTGATCGGTTTCGATCGCTCCAAGAAGCCGAACTTCTCGGTCAAGGCCCGCCAAATCTCTGAAGAGAAGCAGGCCGTTGAACAGTATGGTTCGTCCGATTCGGGCGCCTCGCTGGGCGACATCCTGGGCGCCGCGCTCAAGAAGGGTGCCGAATAAGCCCATCCGGCTTAGTCAGGGAAATCAGGCCCGTCCGCTCACCAGAGCGGGCGGGCCTTTTCTTTTTGGGGCTAGTGGGATTAGGAAGGCTGCATGAAAGCCTCTTGCCAATGCGGACAACTCACCGCCATCGCGCCGGATGACGCCCAACCCTATGTCGTCGCCTGCCACTGCCGCGATTGCCGCAAGCGCACCGGATCGCCGTTTGGAGCGATGGCCTATTTCCCGCTCGGGGCTGTGACTTTTGCAGGCAAGTTGTGCGAGTTCACTCGCGCCACCGACAGCGGCCACACGTTCACCACTGGCTTTTGCCCAAGCTGCGGAACCTCGCTGATGGGCCGCGCCAGTCGGTTTCCGGAAATCATCGGCGTTGCGCTCGGCTGCTTCGACGATCGCGCGCTTCCCGCCCCCACTCGCTCGGTCTATGAACAAGGCAAGGCCCCATGGGTCAATCTGTTGGGCGACATGGCCCACCATATCCAAGGAAGAGACAGCTAATGGCGCTCGCAGTCCACCAGTTCGCCTGTCTGTCTGACAACTACGGCTTCCTGCTGCACGATACAGACAGCCACGAAACCGCGTGCATCGATACGCCCGATGCCAAGGCCTATCTGCTTGAGGCCGATATGAAGGGCTGGCGGATCACGCAGATCTGGAACACCCACTGGCACCCCGATCACGCGGGCGGAAATGCTGCGATCAAGGCCGCCACCGGCTGCACCATCACCGCGCCTGCTGGCGATGCCGCCAAGATCGAGGGCGTGGACCGCACAGTTGACCAGGGTGACACAGTGCTGATCGGCGATGTTGCGGCGCGGGTGCTCAACGTCGGCGGGCACACCTTGGGGCATATCGCTTACCACTTGCCCACCGCGGACATCGCCTTTGTGGGCGACAGCCTGTTTGCGCTGGGCTGCGGGCGGATGTTTGAGGGCACGGCGCCGCAATTCTGGGCCAGCCTCTCGCGGCTTAAAGCCCTGCCGCCGTCAACGCTGCTCCACTGCGCGCACGAATATACCGCCAGCAATGCCCGCTTTGCGCTCCATGCCGATCCAGATAACGCGGCGCTGGCGGCCTATGCCGACGAAATCGCCGCCAAGCGCGCGGCCGGCCAACCAACCGTGCCCGCGCTGCTCAGCCGCGAACTGGCCACCAATCCGTTCCTGCGCGCTGATGATCCGGCCATGCAGGCGCGCTGGGGTTCCGGGGATGCGGTCGCGACTTTTGCCGCCTTGCGGGCGGCGAAGGATAGCTTCTGAGCGGGTCTTAGTAGGCCGCCGTCCAGCGGCCGCGCGGGTGGTTTTCCTGCTCCAGTTCGTCGACCATGGCGATTGCCCCGTCGGCGTAGGAAATCTTGCTCTCGCCGGCCGCGTCAAACACCATCACCTCGTCACCCAGGCGGAATGCGCCCACGCGCGGGCCTTCGAAAAAGGTCATGGCGGGGGAGAAGAAGCTCCAGTTCAGGTCATTTTCCGCGCGCAGGGCGTCGAGGAAATGGATCCCGCCGATCACCAGCGGCTTCAGGAATTCGGGAAATTCAGCCGAATCGAACACCCGCACGCCCTTGCCATTATCAAGGCTAGCCGCGCCGCCGGTGACGATCAGGCGCTCAACACCTGCCTGCTTCAATCCACCAATGATCGTGCTAGCTGGAACCTGAAAGGTCAGCGCACTGATCACCGCATCGGCCCCGCTGACCGAAGCCGCCAGCGCCGCCTGATCAGAGAGATCGGACACGCGCTGCTCGACCCCATCGCCCGAGGGCAGCTTTTCGGCCGTCCGCCCCACCGCGATCACCTGATGGCCGCGCGCGCCAAGTTCCTTGACCAGTTCCTTGCCGGCCTTGCCGCCAGCACCCAATACCGCAACCTTCATCGAATCCACTCCCAGACTGTTGATGCGCCCTTGTAGACACCTGCGCACAAACGAAAACCCCCGCCGGTGAGGGCGGGGGTTTCGTATCGAGCCAGCATTGATTGAAGCAATCAGATGGCAGCAATCGCCTCATCAGCAAGCACCGCATCGGCGGCGGCATCATGCCGGTCTGCGATCAGTGTTGCAGCAGCGGCGGCAGAGGCGTTGGCGGCTTGGGCCCGCAGTTCGGCCACGGCCTGACGTTCGGCAGCGCCGATCTTGTCCTGCGCCATTTGCTGGCGGCGGGTGATCATTGTGGCAGTATCGGCCTCGGCGCGGGTGACGATGGCCTCGGCCTCGGTCCGGGCGTTGTCGAGCATCGCCGCGGCGTCCTTTTCGGCCCCGGCGATCTTGGCGGCATATTCGGCCCGCAGCGCCTCAGCCTCGGCCCGCAAGGCCTTGGCTTCATCGAGATTGCGGCGGATTTCAGCGATCTTTTTGTCGAGCCCGCCGCCGATGGTCTTGTGGACCTTGGCATAGCCGAACGCGATCAGCAGCAGAACCGCCATCGAGATCGAGACCCACTGGAAGGGCACCAGCCCCAACAGCTCGGGTTGAGGCGCAGCGCCGTGATCCGCCGCCACTTCGGTGTGGGCGGAATGATCCATCTCAGGAGCAGCAGTTGCTTCGGCAGCATTAGCCATGGGCCATAGCCTTCTTCACGGCGGCAGCAGCCGCGGTCTTGGTCACTTTGATGCCCGCGAGCCGCGCGACGATATCCTGCGCCGCTTCGGCAGCGACTGACTGGATCTCGGCGGCAGCTTCGGTGCGGGCAGCGCCGATCCGCGCTTCAGCGTCGGTGGTCAGGGCATCAATCAAAACTTGCGCCTTGGCGAGCCGTGCCTCGGTTGCAGTGGCGGACTTTGCCTTCGCCTCAGCCACCAGCGCCTGCGCGGCAGCCCGGTTAGCGTTTTCGCGGGCACGCCATGCGGCCTCCTGCTCGTCAGCGGCATCGCGTGAGCTTTGGGCGGCGGCAAGGTCATCCGCGATCTGCTGATCCCGCTGCCCCACCGTCTCCATCACCTTGGGGGCCATGCCCCGGCCGATAATGAAAAACACCAGACCGAACACGATCAGCAGCCAGAAAATCTGACTGGAATAGGTTTCGGCCAATTGGGCGATCTGAGGCATGGACGGATTCCGAATGTCTTCAGGAAAACAGGTTCGTCATGCGGGCCAGACGGTGTTCCGCCCGGCCCGGCATGGCGACAAGAGGTTAGGCGACGAAAATCAGGATCATCGCCACCACGAAGGACAGCAGACCAAGAAGTTCGGCGGCGGCGAAGCCGATGAACAGGCGGCCCTGCTGGCCATCAGCCGCACCCGGATTGCGCAGCGCGCTTTCCAGGAATGAGCCGAAAACGTTGCCCACGCCGATGGCAGCCATACCGGCACCAATCGCTGCGAGACCTGCACCGATGAGCTTTGCAGCTTCTGCGTCCATATTAAATTCCTTTCGTAACAATCTGAAAATTAGTGAAAATCAAAATCAGTGAAGATGCTCTGCGTCGTTGATGTAGAGCGACGTGAGCAGCGCGAAAACGTAGGCCTGAATGCCTGCCACCAGAATTTCCAGCGCGCAGATGGCCACCATCAGCAGGAAGCTGGGAACGCCCACGAGCAGGCCGAAGCCAGCCCCGGCATTCCACCCATCAATCACGAAGCTGGACAGCACCTCCAGCAGCACGTGCCCGGCCATCATCGCCACGAACAGTCGCAGGCCGAGGCTGAACGGGCGGAACAGGAACGACACCAGTTCGATCGGGAAGATGATTATGGCCATGGCCAGCGGTGTTCCGCTGGGGATGAACAGGCTGAAGAAGTGGAGCTTGTGCTTCCAGAAGCCCACCACCAGCACGATCGAAAAGCTCATGATCGCCAATACGCCGGTGATGGTGAAATGGCTGGTAAAAGTGAACGGATGAATGCCGACAATGCCCAGCGGCATCAGGCCCAGAACGTTGGCAAACAGGATGAACATGAACAGGCTGAAGATATAGGGCACATACTTCTTGCCCGCAGCGCCGACATTGGCTTCCACCAGACTGTCGATGAAGCCGGTGAAAAATTCCACCGCCATCTGCCAGCGGCCGGGCACCAGCTGGCGCTTCATTCCGCCCAGCATGAACAGCCACAGCACCACGGCGGTGATCACCATCCACAGCGCCGAATTGGTGAAGGCAATGTTGAAGCCCGCAACTTCCCAGCCCGCCGAGCCGAACAACGGCTCGATCGTGAACTGGTGCATCGGATCGACCTTGGCCGGTTCGCCTACCACTTGTCTTTGCTTCCCTCAAAACTCACAAAACCGGCTCCCGATTATTCCGAAGGTCGGCTCGAAATCCGGATGATGTTCCTGAAGGCGACCACGATCCCGAGGAACAGGCCAACCAACAGACCCCAAGGGTTGGTGTCGGTCAGATAGCCAATGGCATAACCGATCACCGTCCCCCCAAGAAGCCCTCCGAGCAGATCCGCCAGCACCCGGTTGCCGCTGCGATAGTTCGCATCAGCACCCGTGACTTGCGATCGGTTACGCTCCTCCTCGCGGCCCTGGGCGGCTTTGAGCCGCACCTCGAGCGCGTCGATTCGCGCATCCTCGTCGATGGGTTCCAGGGCAGGTTTCTTGTCGCTCATACCAAGCCCCTTAAGCCAAGGATTTGATATGGGCAAACAAGCCACCCGCCATGGGCGCCGACCCCTTAGGCGGGGGTCAATTCCAAGTCAACCGGGTGGGGAATGATATGCCGTTTTACGGGCAGCGCGGATCGAGGATCGGCGGTGCGGAGGTGCGGGTGTGCCAAGTTCCATCGGGCGCCTGATATTTCTCGCCCGGCACGGTGCGGGTAATAGCCAGACAGCCTGCGGTGATCGCATACTCATCCAGCGTGCGCCTAAGCTCAAGCGCGCGCTGGGTGTAGACCAAGCGGCGGCTGTTGTAGTTGTCATCCACGATCGCCTGCAATTCGGGCGTCGGGTTGCCGACAATGCCGAGATAACCGTTCGGCTTCTCACCAACCAGACCGGCGGCGCGGGCGGCGGCATAGGCGGGGTCACGTTCCTGCGCCTGGCCCTGCGCCTGGCCCGGGGCGGCAACTGCGCCCAGCGCCATCGCAGTAAGCACTGAAACAAGGCCAAGGCGGCGAATGGTCATCGTGGTCATCTCATGCTCCTGCTGAAAAAAACCGCATCAGAAAATGTCGGCATTTTCCTCAATCGTATTCCCGGCATCTTCGGCCAGGCGGTAAATCACTTCCTGCGAAATGTTGATGTTGAGTTCGATCACGATCGGTTCGGTTGGTGCCTCAAGATTGATGCAGCCACTCACCGGGATCACTCCCAACAACACCAGCAGTCGACCATTCCGCATCATTCCACCCCTTCGCGGGGTCTTATGAGCGCGGACTGGCCCATTGGTCAAATTCGATCCGATCATGGCACGGCCTCTCTTTCCGGGGGCTGAATGGGGGATTCATCTTGGGTCTGTTGGCCAGCTTCGGGTGGCACTTGATCTTGCCGCAAAGCGCGCTGCAGCACCTGCCCGTCATCGCTTACCAGCCCCAGAGCGCGCGGATCGAGAACCGCGCTTGGGTCATAGATCGAGCGCATCGAGGACATCAGCTGGTAGAACGGTGCCCGCAGGTTGACCACCAGCCGGATTGGCAGCTCAGCGATGCGGCGGGTGATGAAATTGGTCTGCGCAGTTGCACCCTGACGCACGCCATCGAGCCGCACCTGCGTGACCAGCTCGCCTGTCAGCGGCCCATCCAGCGACACTTCCATCCGGTTATAATCAAGATCGCGCAGGGCCTGAAAAGCGAAGTTGCCGACATAGGACAGGTCTTCGTAAGTCAGCTGGCCGACATAGGACACGTGCCCACCGGGCGGGCGGGCAGACAGCATTCCGCCTTCCAGCCGGCCATTGCCCATTTCATCGAACACGACCGGCAGCACGCCATCGAAAGTGCCAGAGGCGGCGAGATTACCCATCTCCATCCGCTCGATAAAGCGCGCCGCTTCAAGCCCTTCGATACTGAAGACATAGCGCCGCTGCTCGGCCATGCCGATGTTCATCACCAGCGGCTGCATACTCAGTCTGCCGTCAAGGAATGGCCATACGGCACTCTCCAGCATCAGTCTGGTGCCTTCGTTGAGCGAGAAGTGGATTACACCGTCAGTGATTTCGATTCCGGGATTGATCGTATCGACTTCGATCCGTTGGCCTGACGCGGTGGTGAGGCCCAGAAGATCGGTGAACACCACCGTGCCACGTGCTCCTGTTACCGGGCCGAAAGCGGCGGCGAAGTTTATATTGTCGGTCGAGAACGTCCCGCTGCTGGTGACATCGCGCGGGTTCCAGTCGACCCGCCCACGCCCCGTAACCGTGCCTTCGACCACGCTAACCACGCCATAGGCCAGCTCGCTCAGTTCACGTGGCTGGAGCCCACTTCCAAAGGTGATGCCCGGGACCGCGATATCGGCATGGCCGGTGGCATCGGACAGGTCGTGCAGTAGTGTTACCCCGGTCACCAGTCTGCCGCTGGTGGGGTGGAGCAGATCGAAGCGGCTGTTGATGACATTATCGGCCAAAGTCAGCACCGCGCCACGTGCCACCAGCGGCTTGAAGCGATCGCTCTCCTGCCGATCCTCGACGGTGAAACTGGTGCCCGACAAGGCCAGCGCGTCATCGGCAAATTGCCAGTCGCCAGTCGCCTCCCGGATATCGAGCGGGACGGCATCGAACAGTACATCGGCACCGGTAAATGTCCCGCCGATATCTTCACCCAATCTGGCGGCCAGATCGGTGATGGTGAAGCGTATGGCGCTGCCGGGGGCGCCTAGCACCACATCGATCTCGCGCGCGGCAAGAGCACCGGGCCAGGCAAAACCGACCGCGCCGCTGGAAAGGCGCAGCGGGGTTTCTCCCAAGCTTCCAGACAGCTGCAATGAAGGAACGCCTGCCGCCAGCCGCAAACCACCGCTATCATAGCGCAAGATCGGTGCGCCTGTGGGTGGGCACAAGGTCAGCGTCCGTCCCTGCAAAGTCAGGCCCGAAAGGCGCAAGGCCTCAAACCGCACCGGCGTGCAGCCGCGCCAAAGAGACACCGCGCCATTGGCCGCCACCGTCCCCATAATCGGCAGTTCCAGCCCTTGGGCAAAGCCGCCGGGCAGTGGACCACTGGCGCGCATCCGGCCAGTCAAGGTGAGTGAGCCATCGCGCGCTTGCTGAAACCGCAAATCGGGCACTTCCAGCCTTGCGTCGTCCGCGGCATATTCGGCCATCCGCATTCGCAGTTCGAGCGGGCTTCCCGCCTGCTGCTCCATCCGCCCGCTGATCTGCGGCAGGCCCGCGCCGCCGGTGGCAAAGTTCCCGGTAAACAGCGGCACACCCGCCGGGGTGAACGACAATTGCGCCCGACTGAGCAAAAGCAGGCTCTCCCCGCTCCGCCCCCGCAACCGCGCCTCAGGCACGACCACGCCCAGCTGGCCGCCCAACAGCCGCGCTGTCAGACTGGCGGTGAGAGTGCTTGCCGGCAGCTGCGCCGCCAATTGCTGGCGCACCCGGCCCAGCAGAGGAGCAGCCAGCGTGCCCGATGCCGCGCTTTGCGCATTGGCCAGCATGGCGGCCAGATCGCTGCCCGCCTGAAGGTTGCGGCCTGTGAGATCGGTCTGCAATTCCACGTTCTGGAACAGGTCATTAGCATGCAGACTTCCCTCAGCTTCGAGCACAGCCAGCCGAACAGAGCCACTGTTGCCGTCACGTCCCAGCAGATCGAAAGTGCTGGTCAGCGCACCGTTGCGGAAGCTGAAACGGGCCTGCCCACCAAGCGCCGCAAACCGCCCTGAAGACGACACAAGCGCCCCAGAGCGCAACTCAGCCTCGCCCTCGATGCCCGCAAAATCGGCATCCCCGCGCAGCTCCAGTTGGGCCGCGCCATCGGCCACAGCAACGCCATCGCAGCCCAGCGAAGCAAAGCGCAGCGGGCCGGAAAATTGCGGCCGCTGATCGTTGATCGATACC
>CAMDSM010000093.1 GCA_945906905.1 Altererythrobacter xiamenensis
TCCCACGATGGAAGAAGGTACACTGGCCAAGTGGCTGGTCAAGGAAGGCGACAAGGTCACTTCGGGTGACGTGCTGGCCGAGATTGAGACCGATAAGGCGACGATGGAATTCGAGAGCATCGACGAGGGTGTGGTCGGGCAAATTCTGGTGCCTGAGGGTGCCGAGAATGTGAAAGTTGGCACGGTGATCGCGGTGCTGATTGGTGAGGGTGAGGATGTGGCGGTTGCTGCGCCTGCCGCTGCTGCTGAGCTCGTTGCGCCGCCCGTTCTGGCCTCTGCTCCTGAGCGTCCAGCCACCACCCAGCGCCTCTCCGATCCCGCCATTCCAGCAGGCACCAATATGATCAAGGTCACCCTGCGCGAAGCCCTGCGTGATGCCATGGCCGAGGAAATGCGCCGCGATGACCGGGTGTTCGTGATCGGCGAGGAAGTGGCCGAGTATCAGGGCGCCTACAAGGTCACCCAGGGGCTGCTGGAGGAATTCGGCCCCCGGCGCGTGATCGATACGCCGATCACCGAATATGGCTTTGCCGGCATCGGCACGGGCGCGGCGATGGGCGGTTTGCGGCCCGTGGTCGAATTCATGACCTTCAACTTTGCCATGCAGGCGATTGACCACATCATCAATTCCGCCGCCAAAACCAACTATATGTCGGGCGGGCAGATGCGCTGTCCGGTGGTGTTCCGTGGCCCCAATGGTGCGGCCAGCCGTGTCGGCGCGCAGCACAGCCAGAACTATGCCCCGTGGTATGCCGCCATCCCCGGCCTGATCGTGATCGCGCCCTATGATGCGTCAGACGCCAAGGGCCTGCTGAAGGCCGCGATCCGGTGCGACGATCCGGTGGTGTTTCTGGAGAATGAGCTGGTCTACGGCAACAGCTTCGAGCTGGCGCAGCTGGACGATCACGTGCTGCCGATCGGCAAGGCACGGATCATGCGCGCGGGCAGCGATGTGACGATCGTTTCCTATTCCATCGGTGTGAAGTTTGCGCTGGAAGCTGCTGAAATCCTTGCTGCTGATGGGATCGAGGCTGAAGTGATCGACCTGCGCACGCTGCGCCCGCTCGATACGCAGACGATCCTTGATAGCCTGGCCAAGACCAACCGCCTGGTGGTGGCGGAAGAGGGCTGGCCGACCTGCTCGATTGCCTCAGAAGTGATCGCCGTGTGCATGGAACAGGGCTTCGACCTGCTCGATGCACCGGTCATGCGGGTGTGCAATGAAGATGTGCCATTGCCCTACGCCGCCAATCTGGAAAAGCTGGCGCTGATCGATGCGGCGCGGATTGTCAGCGCGGCGAAAAAGGTTTGCTATAAGGCTTAGGGCTAGTTGCCACTGCTGACTTAGCCACCACCGCTGCTCGCGGCTGCTGTCTAGGACACAAGTTCGCTGAAGCTGGTGCTGGTGTAGGCTCCGCAATCGGCCACCGTTTCGGGATCTCCGGCATCGCGCTGGTATAGCTGGCTCAGATCCCGGTCATCGCGCACGGTGAAAGTGGCGGTGGAGCGGATTGTCGCAGGTATACCGAACGGATTGCCAATCAAGGGATCGTAGTCATAGGCGATTTCCACGAACATCACCGCTTCATCGGCAAAGGCGATCACTTCCTCGCCAGCTGGCCCCATACCAGGAAACGCCCCGCCAAGGCCATCGCCTTCCACCCCAAAGCTGGACGGGTGGACCTTTGCCCCCATGCACCGCTGCCAGTGGATATATTGCTCTTCCGGGTCGCTATCGGGCACCACTTCGAGGCTGCTGATGATGATCCGCCCGCGATCATACAGGCCAAGATGGGTGCTAGCCTGAACCTCGGCACCATAGAACAGATCCTGGATATCGCCTTCGTAGATGCGCCGATCCTCCAGTTGCGATTGGTCTCCGATGCGCGAGGCGTTGTCGGCCACATGCACTGCCAGCTGGTTGATCTGCATCTGCACGACGGCCCGATTGGTCAATTCGAGGCCGGTCAGCCCGACGCTGAGCAGCAGCGGAAACGCAAGCGCAAATTCAATCGCCGCAAGGCCACTGGTATTGCCCAGCAGGCGGCGAATGCGGGCGGTTCGGACGCGGGTCATGAACAGCTCTCCACCGTAATTTCGCGGTCCTGCATCCCGAACGGCTGGTTGCGCAACACCGTGCGCGCCTGCAACGTCACCTGGTCTGAGACGCCGATAAAGTTGTTGAGCGGAAACTGCCGGTCATAGGTGGAGGTTACGGTATAGAGCACGGCATCGCGTGCGCCGCCCATGCCCACGCTGCCGCGATCCGAATCCCACAGGCCGTTGCCGTTGGCATCTTCGAACGGCTCGCCATTGTTGCAGACGCCGTCGGTGTCGGAATCGGTGAAATCCTCTGGCCGCGAGATATCGGCAAAATCGGTGTAGGCGGTGCGGGTGAACGTGAGCGTGGCTGACGGGACGATGGTCTGCACGATTTCAGTCACCCGCGCATCGATGGCGGCCTGTGTTCCTGCGGCCCCCTCGATGGTGGATTCGCGCGCAGCCTGCTGGATCGCGCCCTGCAACATCGACCCGGCGTAGATATTATACGACAGGTCAAACAGGCCGATCAGCGAGAACACAAGCACCGGCGCAATCAGGGCAAATTCCACCATCGCCGCGCCACGGCTGTCGTGCTTCAAACGGGGCAGAAGCGAGCGCATCAGTCGACGATCCGCAATTCGCCCATCCGGCGGGCAATATCGCTGAAGGTGTTCTGCAGTTCCACTGCGTCATCGGCGACATAATAGTGTTCGGCTCCGGCGCAGGCCTCCAGCATCGGACTGTTGCCCGAACCAAAGCTGATCACCCACACCTGGATATTGCGGCGCTTCACTTCCTCGCAGGCGAAGCTGAAGCGGTTTTCCACTGTCTCGGTCAGCGTCATCGACGAGGACGGCCGCCAGCGCCGGCGATCGAGCGGTTCGATGCCATAGCTGCCATAGGAGATATCCAGCGGCGCGGTTTCGCCATCGGTCATGAAGATCAGATGGCGCGAGGTGGCGCTGCCATCAACGTCGGCATTTTCGGTCGCAAACAGGCCGGTGGAGGACAGCAGCCGTCCACCCCAGATCATGCCGATATCGTGATAGGTGCTGCCTTGCGCGGTGAGGCTGTTGACGTATGTGGTCACCTGGGCGGCGGTCATTTCCTGCAACTTCTGCGCGGGCGCGGGGCAGGCACCATAGCCCCACCACCAGGCGTTGACGAAATCATAGGGCGATGTGACCACGCCCGGCGTGAACGGCCCGCTGCCGTTGTTGCGCACTTCGCGGATGAAGCTGAGTTCATTCAGCATCGGCCGCCATTGGGTGTCGGGATCGGTCGGATCGGGCACCCGATCGATATCGAGATCGAGCGCGCGATTGAGATCGACATTGGTGTAATCGTTGATTTCGTAGGTATCACGCTCTTCGATGCAGCCGCGGTAGTAAGCGTTGACGTTATAGGGCGCGCTTGGTGAGCCACCGATCGGATAGGTCACGAAATTGGTGGTATCCAGGAATCCGAGATCGACGTTGAAATTGTCGTAACGCCATTGCGCGTTTCTGACTGTCTGCGTGCCATTGGGGCGCGAGGCCGAGTAATAGCGGTAATTGTCGGCGATGCTGGGCGTAATCGTCACCCCATTAGCCTCGCGGAAGTTGTAGCTCCATTCGTCGACCAGCCAATCGTCCTGCAGCAGCGCGCCGACATTCACATTGGTCGAATAGGGCACGAAGCCATAGCGGATGCGTGTGCCGGCGGCCTTGCTGGCTTCCAACTGCGCATGGAAGCTCTGCACCGTTGCCCGCAAGGCCACGATCCGCGACTGCGTGTCACCCGGATTGGTCCGCAACATCGATCCGGTGGTATCGAGCACCATCATCACATCGGTGTTGGGCATGTTGAGCTGCGACGAACATTCGGCGCTGATCGAAATCGTATCGTGCCCGAAGGCCCCCATCACTGTGGTCGGGACATCGGCCGTGGCGAGGCCGGAAACGGCGTAATCTTCCTCCAGCACCATCTCAAAGTCGCGGTTCTCGCTGCCATAGGCACCGTCGCGGAAGTTGATGTTGAAGAAGCGTTGGCCGGTATCGGCGACATTGGCCGGTATCACTCCGCCGACCGCCGCCTCGGTGCCCAGCCGCTTGCGCGCGGCCAGTGTGCCCGAATCGCAGGCCTGTTGCAGCCGGGTCTGCGCCAGATAGCCGCGGCCCATGTCGATCCCGCTGCCGATCAGCACCAGCAGGGGGAACAGCGAGGCGGCGACGATGATGATCACATTGCCCGCATCATTGCAGCCAAGGCGGCGCAAAAGCGAGGCGATCTGTCGCAACATTCCGGGGCCGAACATGGTCATGGTTTCTGACATACACACAGGCGCGTAAGGGTATCGCCAACAGACTTGGTTAATTTGGTTACACACTTTGGCGCCCTAAGCACCGCTCAGGTGGCAGTGTTGTCGGTCACGAAGATCGGGCGGGTATAGATGATGTAGGGCGCATCGATCCCGGCAAATTCCAGCATAGATTCGATCTGGTAGGTCACGGTAATCTGCATTTCCGTGGCCCCGGTCACCCGCTGGACGGTGGGCGTGGTGATGACTGCGTTCAACCGGTTGCCCTCCAGCAGATAGGGCGCGCCTTGCCCGTGAGTGATGGCATGGGCACGGATCTGGCTGGACGACAGTGTGTTGCCGCTCTGGTGCGCAATCACCGCAAAGCGGGCGACATCGGCTGACAAGTTGCGCAGCGCATTATAGTTCTGCATCGCAATGCCAACGTGCAGCACGCCGAAGATCAGCACCAGCAGCACCGGCGCGAGCAGGGCAAATTCCACCGCCATCGAACCCCTGCAATCGGCGCGTAATTGGGCGGAGCGCAGCTGGGAAAGCAACCGCCGCATCATCCCACCAGAATCGTTCGGCTGACGTTGAAGGTGAGCGCGTTGCCCATGCCGAATTCGGTCCAGATTGGCTGGTAGGTATCGGCCATGGTCACACGGATATAGGTGTTGATCTCGTCATCTTCACCACTATTGAAAATGCACCAAAACTTGCTGCTGACATAAGTGCTCTGTGTGCCGCAGCGATAGACCTGCGTGACACTCACCTGGCTGGAAGTGAGGCCGGTGGAAGTGGCCACGATATCGCGGATCACGGTGCGTTCTGCCGAGGTTTCGGGCGCTGCTGCGCGCACGATGGCGGCAGCTTCGGCAGCGGCGCTTTGCAGTTCGGTCTGCCGCGCGACGATCGAGCCGACCTCGAACCCGCCGATCGTCAGCGAGATCAGGGCCGGCGCGATGATCGCGGTTTCAACCGCCATCGCCCCGCTCTGGCAGAGCGCCAGACTGGCCAGGAGTTTGACCGGAGCGCGCATCATGCCACCAGCCGCACCGTAGCGCCGACCGTGGCAACTGTGGTGTCTTCTATGGAACCGGCGGGGCAGAAGGTCGTCATATTTGCCTTGCCTTGCAGCGTGATCGTATCGGCGGCGATCATCAGGCACTGGCTGGTCACCGTTGCCGTGCCCGAAAACATGATATTGCTGACCGGGAAATACAGCGTGCCGTTCAACACCGTGTTGGAATTGCCATTGATATCATTGCGGCTGGTGCCTTCGGATTCGCGATCCTCGAACACCAGCATCCCCGCCAGCAGATTGGCCTGTTCCGAGCTGACGCCGCGCGCGATCAGGTCGGCCGCCTGAATCGCGGTAAGGTTGATGTCTGATCCGCCGCGGATCTTGATATAGGCCCCGTTCTTGAGCACGAACATCACCCCGTTACCGGTCACCTCATACTGGGCGATGATATCGATTCCGCCGCCATCGATGATGTAAACGCCGGGCGCAAAGGCGGTGTCGCAGGAAACGTGGATAGCGCTATAGGTGCCGGGCGAGGTATTGCCGGCAATGGTTCCGGGCACGGTCACCACATTGCTGTAGGTCGAGGTGACGGTGGTCGTTTTCCGCTCATATATCTTGTTCGAACCATTGCCCGCAATTTGCGTGGTCGTAACAGTTGGTGTGGCGGTGGAGACATAGCCGTTCACCATGGTGGGGACAACGGCCTGGCCCGTTAGACTGCTGGGAGTGGTGGTGGTCGGTTTTGCGCTGGCGTAGGTGTAAGCTACGGCGTTGTTGGCGTTGGCTCCCCTGAAATAGGTGTATCTGACAACGGTCGATATCGCGATGTTGGCAGTGGTCGAGGCTGCCGTGCTGGCGCAGGTATAGGTGCGGGCGACCTGCGATTCTGCCGGGTTGGGCGGATCGAGATCTTCGAACGGATCGAACAGGCCTTCGACGTTTTCGAGGATGATATCGTCGGTATTTTCGTCGAACCAATCATCAATCCCGCCGCGCGCCAGAATCCATCCGGCATCGACCGTGGGATTGCCATTGGCGATCACCGCCTCCGGGCTATTCGACAAGGCGGCCAAGCCGCAGCTGGCGGTCAAAACGGCGTTGCCGCCAATGGTGATGGCGCCATCGTCGTCTTCATCCACAGCGATTATGCACGAGGTGAAGGTTTGGCCGGCAGTGAAGCTGGCCTGGGCAAAGGCAGAAATTGTCGCCTGCCTGCCGGTTATGAAGCTGGAAAAGGGCAGGTTGCGGCTGGCGGTGGCGCTGACCACCACCGAATTGGCGGTGCCGCCGGCATAGTTGGCCAGTTGCACCGATGCGTTGGAGTTGAAATCGTCGGTCACCGAAATGTTGGCGTTGTATTCCAGCCGCGCCCGGGCGACATAGTTGTCGTCTGTCTCGCTGTCGGTCCGCGCCCAGGCCCCGGCAACCGCCGCCTGATCGACGGCAAATTGCAGCTCGCGCTTCCACATATACCATTGCGCCAGATCCACGCCGAGACCCGCGCCGCCGATTAACACCGGCGCGCCAAGGGCCACGATCAACGTGGCATTGCCGCTGGTGCAGCCAAGGATTTTGTTGATTTTCCTACGGATTCTCGCGTACATGCCCGCTGTCCCACTCTTGGTATGCGCCAATTGCTGACAGAAATAGAAGCTGCGTAGTTTCGGATTCGTTACCCTGCGGGATTAATGGCCAATTAGGCATTTTCCGCAGGGCTGGCTGCTGGTCCCTACTTGACCAGTGAGTTGCTACCGGGTGAAGGCATTGCCGATGACCCAGCCCGATCCTCACCAGCTCCCGCTCGCCCAGCGCCTGGCCTTGTCCTATGCTCCGAGGGTGGCACGGCCCTCGGTGCAAACGCTGATGCTGCTGGATAATCGGCTGGCCGCGATCTTGCGGGCGGGGGGCGAGCCGGTGATCGCGCAGATTAAGCTGGCATGGTGGCGCGACCGACTAAGTGAAAACCCCAATACATGGCCCACTGGTGAGCCGCTGCTGGAACGCTTGCGCCAATGGCCAGCGGATCCGGCGCAATTGCTGCCTCTGGTTAACGGCTGGGAAGGTCTGCTGGCTGAGGAGCTGACCATGGCCGCGATCGAGGACTTTGCCCAAGGCCGCGCACTGGCCTGGGCGGCGCTGGTTCCTGCGGGTCAGGCCGACGCTGTGACTGCGGCGGCGCGGGCGTGGGCACTGGCCGATCTGGCACTCAACCTTGGCAATGGTGATGAGGCGGGTGCCGCGCGCAGGCTGGCGCTGGCGGGCCGTCCGCAAACCACTCGCCTGCCGCGCGCGTTTCGTCCGTTGGCGGTGCTGCGGGCCTTGTCGCGCCGCGCGCTCGAACGCGGCAGCGCTGAGGTGCTCGACGGGCCGCTGGCCGGTTTGATAGCCTTGCGGATTGGCCTGACCGGGCGCTAAGTAGTTGTCCGAGGGGCAGGGATTGGCAATGAACCGAATTGTGCTGGGAGCATTTTGTGCATTGGTGCTGGTCGGCGTGGGCCTGTTCTGGTTGCAGGGCCGGGCCGAGGTGGAGCGCGGCGCGCCGCCGCCCGATCTTGCAGGGCCGGCCTTGGCACCCGATCCCGAGGCGCTGCCGTCCGCCGATGGTGCGGGCATGACCGGCCCCGCTCCGCCCGAAAGCACCGAGCTGACGCGCGAGGAGCAGCGCTTCTTCCGCTATGACCGCAACCGTGATCGGCGCATCAGCCGCAACGAGATGATGTCGAGCCGCACCGACGCCTTCCGCGATCTCGACACCGACGGCAACAATCTGCTGACCTTCGAGGAATGGGCGGTCGCCACCGGGGATCGCTTCGGCGGGATGGATGCGGACGGCAACGGCTGGCTCAACGCGGCCGAATTCGCCACCAGCGCGCCGGTCAGGCGGGCGGCGCCGACGTGCCGGTGTTGAGCGACTAATTCAGCCCAACCCCGCCAACCAAGCCCCGAAATCCTCCTTACCGCGCGAGGTATAGGCCTCCTTGCGCGACTTCTTTTTCACATCGTGCAGCGGCGGGAACAGGCCGAAGTTGATGTTCATCGGCTGATAGTCGGCCGCCTCGGCATCGCCGGTGATATGGGAGAGCAGCGCTCCAAAAGCACTGGTTGGGGGCGGAGAAGTCCAGGCCTCACCGTTCAGTTCGGCCGCCGCCATCATGCCCGCCATCAAGCCCACCGCCGAACTCTCAACATAGCCCTCGCACCCGGTAATCTGCCCTGCAAAGCGGATATGCTCGGCCCCCGTCAGCCGCAGTTGCCGATCAAGCAGCGTGGGCGAATTTATGAAAGTGTTGCGGTGCATCCCGCCCAGCCGCGCGAATTCGGCCTTCTCAAGGCCCGGAATGGTGCGGAACAATTCCACCTGCGCGCCATATTTCATCTTGGTCTGGAACCCGACCATGTTCCACAGCGTGCCCAGCTTGTTATCCTGCCGCAGCTGCACCACGGCATAGGCCCAGCGCCCGCTGGGATGTTCTTCGGTGGCCCAATGCGGATTGTCGAGGCCGACGGGCTTCATTGGGCCGAAGCGCAAGGTTTCCACCCCGCGTTCGGCCATCACCTCGATCGGCATGCAGCCTTCGAAATAGGGCGTGTTGGCCTCCCACTCCTTGAACTCACCCTTTTCCGCCGCGATCAGCCCGGCGACGAAGGCGAGGTATTGCTCCTTGTTCATCGGGCAGTTGATGTAATCCTTGCCGCCCTTGTCCCACCGCGCGGCCATCCAGCAAATGTCCATATCCACGCTCTCGCGGTGGATGATCGGCGCGATGGCATCGAAAAAGGCCAGCCGATCCTTGCCGGTGGCCTCCACGATGCTGTTGGCGAGGGCAGGTGCGGTGAGCGGGCCGGTGGCGACGATGGTGAGGCCGCTTGTGGGCAGTTCATCCACCCTTTCGCGCACCACGGTGACGTTAGGGTGCTGTTCGAGGGCGTTGTGGACCTCTGCGGAAAACACGTCACGATCCACCGCCATCGCGCTGCCCGCAGGCACCCGCGCCACCTCGCCAGCGCGCATCACCAGCGAATCGAGCCGCCGCATTTCATGGTGCAGCAGGCCGACAGCGTTCTTCTCGTCATCGTCGGAGCGGAACGAGTTGGAGCACACCAGCTCGGCCAGAGCATCGGTCTGGTGCGCCGCGGTCATGTCGCCGCCCCCGCGCATTTCCGACAGGCGCACTTTCGCGCCGCGCCGCGCCAGCTGCCAGGCCGCCTCGCTTCCCGCGAGGCCGCCGCCAATGATATGCACATCGAAGGTCATAGCCCGCGCTTGCGTGACGGCGGCGTTCGGGTCAAGACTTGGTACCATGAGCAGACGCGCATTATCCGAAATCGGCCCCTTGGTGCTGCTGAGCGTGGCGGCAGCGCTGGCGTTCTATTATCTGCGCTGGACGGCCATTCCCGAACTCTACCAGATCCCGGTCAAGGGCGCGGCGGTGGGCTTGCTGGCGGTTTACGCGTGGGCCCGCCACTCCAGCCCCGATGCCCGCCTGCTGACATGGGCACTGGGCGCGGCGGCTTTGGGCGACATGGCGATGGAGGTTGATCGCACCATTGGCGGCCTGCTGTTCTTCCTGTTCCACGTTCTATCAATGGGCGTGTTCCTGCGCCATCGACGGCCCGCGCTCAAAGGACTGCACAGCTGGCTCGCCGGGTTGACCTTGATCCTGACCCCGGTGGTGGCCTGGTTCCTGACCGGATCGGGCGAGGTGGTGTTCTATGCCTTGGCGCTGGGAGCGATGGCGGCGAGCGCCTGGGCGAGCAACTTCCCGCGCTATCGGGTGGGCGGTGGCGCGCTGCTGTTTGTGGTCAACGATGTGCTGATCTTCGCCGAAATGGGGCCATTGGCGGGGCATTTCCTGCCGCGATATATGGTCTGGCCGACCTATTACCTCGGGATGCTGCTGATCGCGACGGGGGTGGTGCAGACTTTGCGCAAGCGGGATCCGGAACTGCGGTTGGTGGGGTAGGGCGGGCGATATTACTCGCCCGCCTCATCCTCACCCGCCCCAACATCATCCCCAACATCCCGCGCTGCAATTTCATCGGCAATCGCGTCTTCGGCGGCGTTCTCCGGCTCAACCTCTTCATCCAACCGCACGGCTGAAACGACCTGTTCCTTGTCCGCCACGTTGAACAACCGCACACCGGCTGTGTTCCGGCTGAGCACACGCAGGGTGTCGAGGCCCATGCGGATCAGTTTGGCCTGATCGGTCACCAGCATCAGCTGATCGCCCTGCGTGGCGGTGAAGCTGGCGACGACCGGGCCGTTGCGGGCGATGTTGTCGATGTTGGTGATGCCTTGGCCACCGCGTCCGGTGCGGCGATATTCGTAGGCGCTCGACAGCTTGCCATAGCCATTGGCGCAGACCGTGAGGATGAATTGCTCGCGCGCGGCCAGTTCGGCCATCCGCTCAACGTCGAGCGTGGATTCGCCCTCACGCTCGGCCTTCCATGGCGCAAACCGCAAATATTGCTCGCGTTCTTCGGGCGAGGTGCCGACGCGGTGGAGGATT
>CAMDSM010000094.1 GCA_945906905.1 Altererythrobacter xiamenensis
GCCGAAAGGCCCGCGCTGCGCGCCACTCCTCGCCAGCGGGCTTCCTGACGCGATGACGACGCTTCCACCTGAGTGGGGCAGGGTCTGGTCATGAGCGCCCAAGTCATCCCCCTCAAGCGCGGGCCAGCCGCTGCACCCAGTCTCGCCCCGATCCTGTCCCTGACAGCAACCGCGATGAATGCGGTCAATCAGGTGATTCTGGAGCGGATGCAAAGCGAGATTCCGCTTATTCCCGCCCTGGCGGGGCATCTGATCAGCGGCGGCGGCAAGCGGATGCGGCCGATGCTCACGTTGGCAGCGGCCGATGTGCTAGGCTATCAGGGCACGCGCCATCACAAGCTGGCAGCGGCAGTGGAATTCATCCACACCGCCACCTTGCTGCACGATGATGTGGTCGATGGATCGGAAACCCGGCGCGGCAAGGATACGGCCAATATCGTGTTCGGCAATCCGGCCACCGTGCTGGTCGGCGATTTCCTGTTTTCCCGCGCGTTTGAGCTGATGGTCGAGGATGGCAGCCTGCGGGTGCTCAAGATCCTCTCCAGCGCCAGCGCGGTGATTGCCCAGGGTGAGGTGGATCAACTGGTATCGCAGCGCAAGATTGAGACTTCGGAGGAGCGATACCTCCACATCATCGGCGCCAAAACCGCCGTGCTGTTCGCCGCCGCCAGCCGCATCGCCGCCGTAGTGGCCGAGCGGGATGAGAGCGAGGAGCGGGCGCTGGATGATTATGGTCGCAATCTGGGAATCGCCTTCCAGCTGGTCGACGATGCGATCGATTATGATTCCGATGCCGCGCAAATGGGCAAGGACCGGGGCGATGATTTCCGTGAGGGCAAGATGACCCTGCCGGTGATCCTGGCCTATGCTCGGGGCAATGACGACGAGCGGCGATTCTGGCGCGATGCCGTGGCCGGTTTCACCAATTCGGATGAGGATCTGGCCCATGCGGTGGACCTGATCAACCGCCACAATGCCGTTGCCGATACGCGTGAACGCGCGCGCCACTTCGCCCAGCGTGCTTGCGATGCGCTGGCCATTTTCCCCGACAGCGCGGCGCGTGCCGCGATGGTGGAGGCGGCGCATTTCGCTGTGGCGCGGGGGTATTGAGCGCTAGTTCCTATTCGACGGGAATCATCAGATGGGCATAGGGCGTGCCGGCCCACATCACATATGGCACTGATGTATCTGGCTCGGCAGCGTCGGGATATCCGTTGAGCGCCGCCTGCGATCCCACCACCATCATGTGCGGGCCGGTTTCGATCCAGGCGCCGCCTTCACTGGGGCCAGTGGCATAAGGATCGGTGTTGCTGGCATCGGTGCCTCCCGCCAGCATGTACATCACGCCCGGCTTATCGGTGGGAGGCGGCTGTTTGCCGATCCAGGCCATCGCCCATTCCATCGCATTGGAATCCATGCACATCGGGTCTGGGCCGGGGGTGGCAGGATTGTCGCCCATGCAGGTGAATCCATTGGGCCCTTCGCGCAACGTCGTCATCGATCCGTCGGCCCCCATGGTGACGATAGTCGCGGCCGAGGAGACTGCGGCTGGCGCGGCGGCCATGGCGCTGGCGATAGGATCGGTGTGATCAACGTCGGCAACTTCGGAGGTACTGACAGCTTCGGTGGCGGCCTCATCGGCTTGTTCGGTATCGGAGGAACAGGCCGCGGCCAGGGCAGTGGTTGCAGCAAGTGCGGTAATATAACGCAGTGAAAGCATGGCAATTCTCCATCCTTTGCTTGGCAATTCGACTCCATAGCACAATTTGGCGCGAATCGGGATACCCGGCAAAGGCGCGCTTCCTCGGACCTGCCTGACTGGCTAAAGCAACCCGATGTCCGCTGATCTGCCCATCCATTCTGTCCTGCCCAAACTGCTTGCAGCGCTGGCGCGGGACAATTCTGCCGTGCTGATCGCTCCGCCGGGTGCGGGCAAGACCACTGCGGTGGCCCCGGCCTTGCTCGATCAGCCGTGGTGTAGCGGCCAAGTGATCCTGCTCAGCCCCCGCCGCGTAGCCGCGCGTGCCGCTGCCGAACGGATGGCCGAATTGCTGGGCGAGGAGGTGGGCGGCACCATTGGTTATATTACCCGGCTCGACAGCAAGAACAGCAAGGCCACGCGCATTCTGGTTGTCACCGAGGCGATTTTCGTAGCGCGGATTTTGGCCGATCAGGAGCTTGCGGGCGTCTCCGCTGTGCTGTTCGATGAAGCGCATGAGCGGCATCTCGACAGCGATCTGGGGCTGGCGCTGGCCTTGGAAACGCAAGCCGTGCTGCGCCAGGATATGCGCGTGCTGGTGATGAGTGCCACGATTGATGGTGCGCGTTTTGCCCGGCTGTTGGGGGCCGATGCTCCGGTGATTGAGAGCGCCGGCAAGGCCTGGCCGCTTAGAATCGAATGGCTCGGCGGTTCGCCCGAAAAGCGGATCGAGGACGCCATGACTTCAGCCATTCTCACCGCATGGCGGGCCGAGGAGGGCGATGTGCTGGCATTCCTTCCCGGTGTGGGCGAGATTGAACGGGTGCGCGAGCGGCTGGCCGAGCGGCTGGGGCAAGTTCCCGTCCTGCCGCTGCATGGCCAGATCATGCCGCAAGACCAGCGCGCTGCCATTCGCCGCGATCCGCAGGGCCGCCGCCGGATCGTGCTCGCCACCAGCATTGCCGAAAGTTCGATCACGCTGGAGGGCGTCAGCGTGGTGGTCGATAGCGGATTGTCACGGCGGGCCGAATTCGATGTCGCCGCCGGAGTGACGCATCTGGCCACCCGCCGCGCCAGTCAGGCCTCTGCTGCGCAAAGGGCCGGGCGCGCCGCGCGGCAAGGGCCGGGCGTGGCCTATCGACTGTGGGAGGAAGCGGGCCACGCCGGGCGCGGGGCGTTCGATCCGCCCGAGATTCTCACCAGCGATCTCGCCCCACTACTGCTGGCGCTGGCACAATGGGGGGTGGAGGACGCGGCCAGCCTGCCTTGGCTCGATCCGCCGCCTTTGCCTGCGCTGGGTGCTGCTAGGGCGCGGTTGCAGGGGCTTGAGGCGCTCGATCAGACCGGACGGATTACCGCGATTGGCAAGCAAATCGCCGCTTTGCCGATGGCCCCTTGGCAGGCGGCGATGCTGCTGTTCGGCACGCAGCATGGGGCTGGCGAACAGGCCGCGCGGCTGGCGCTGTTGTTGCAGGAGCGCGGGCTGGGTGGTCGCGGTGATGATCTGGCGGCGCGGTTGCAGCGGTGGAATGCGGACCGCTCGGGCAGGGCCGACGCAGCGCGCAAGCTGGCGGCGGGTTGGGCCAAACGGGCGGGCAATTCTCGATCGGGGCAGGGCGAAGTTCCCCCCGGCATCCTCCTCGCCCACGCCTTGCCCGATAACCTCGCCCGCCGCCGCGATGCATCGGGAGAGAATTGGCTGTCAGCGGGCGGGCGCGGCTATGTGCTCGATCCCGCCAGCCCGTTGGCGCGGGCCGAGTGGCTGGCGATTGGCGATGCGCAAGGGCGCGCGGGCGGGGCGCGGATCACGGCGGCGCTGGCGCTGGATACTGCTGAGGTCGAACAATGGATTGGGGCACGGATCGCGCGGCGGCACAGCGCTCGTTGGGTCAATGGCCGGGTGGAGGCAAGGGTAGAGCGGCGGCTGGGCGCGATCACTCTGGCCAGCGGCCCCGATCCTGAACCAGATGAAGCCGCGATCACCGCTCTGCTTGTGGATAACTTTGTGGATAAGCTGGGGGAACTGCTGCCGCGCGATCTGATCGCCCGGGCCAGTTTCGCCGCCATCGCGCCGCTCGATTCGGCATTGCTGGCAGCCGAGGCGCAGACCTGGCTCGCGCCGCTGCTGCGCGGCCGCCGCAACCTTGATTTGCCGCGCGGTGCCATGGTGGAAGCGCTGCTGAACCACCTGAGCTGGGACGAACGGCAACAGCTCGACAAGCTGGCCCCAAGCCACTTCGCCAGCCCCGCGGGCACCACCCATCAGATTGACTATGCCGCTGATGACGCGCCATCGGTGGAAGTGCGGGTGCAAGCGGTGTTCGGCCTCGAACGCCACCCGATGATCGGCAGCACGCCCCTATTGCTCAAGCTGACCAGCCCACGCGGCCACCCGATCCAGTCGACGCGCGACTTGCCCGGCTTCTGGCGCGGCAGCTGGCGCGATGTGCAAAAGGATATGAAGGGCCAATACCCCAAACACCGCTGGCCCGATGAGCCGTGGTTGGAAAAGCCCAGTTTGAAGACCAAGCGGGCGTTTGATCGTACTTGATTCCCGCATCCAGACACCACAAAGGATCACTTATGCAGGCAAGAATCTACCAACGTCCGAAAAACGCCATGCAGAGCGGCAAGGCTCTGGTGGATCAGTGGATCCTCGATTTTGCGCCAGCGCAGGCCAGGCAGCCCGATCCGCTGATGGGTTGGGCGGGCAGTGGTGATACGCAGGCCCAGGTGCAGCTGACATTCGCCAGCGCTGAGGCGGCACAGGACTATGCCGGGAAGCATGGCATCCCGGCAGTCGTCCATTGTGTGCCGCCCCGTCGGCTGAAACTGCAGGCCTACGCCGACAATTTCCGCTGATTTGCCGGTCTATCTGTTACGGCTTGGGAGGCGCTGCGGGTGCTGCGGCTGGTGCTGCTGCGGCGGGAGCTGGCGCGGCACCAGTTGAAACACCACGCAGGGTGAGATTGCCAGCTTCATAGGCCGTGCGGCAATCGGTGGCATCGTGGCCGATATCACCTTCCAACAGCGGCGTGGCCGTCATCCCGGCGCCTTCGAAGCGGCTGTCATCGCACTCGTTGTCGTTCGACCAACGGCTGCTGTCATCGCCAAAATCGACAGTGATTTGCGCGACGGCAGCAGGGGCCACAGCGGCGGCGGCGGCGTCCTCGGCTGGCGCGTCTTCCTGATTGCCGCAAGCGGCCAGCGCCAGCAGCAGAGTGATCGGCAGGATATTCTTCAACATCATAAGTCCTTCCCTCGTTAGACGCCGAGGACAATGGCAGATTGGCGGCACAAGGGAAGCCCCATAAGCTGGAGGGTTGCCAAGCGCGCCCCGCGCAATTAAGTGCCGCACCGGGAGTCGGGTGGACGTTCGCGTCTGCTTACCTGGTCAGATCCGGAAGGAAGCAGCCAAGGTAGATTGCAGCGGGTCGCCCGGCTCCTTTTTCCCCAACCTCCAGCATGACAAGCGGACGGTGAGCGCCTACCACTCTGGCCATGGGTGATTCACCGGATAACGATACGCCGCCTTGGGCTGATGAGGGCGAGGAGCAGCAGGGCCCGACTGCGGCAGAGCTGGAGGCTGCTGGGCAGTCTGCGCTGTTTGGCGCGCCTGCTGAGGCTCCCCCTGCGCCTGCGCCACCTCCCGCCGCATCCGCGCCAAACCAGCCCTACCGCGTGTTGGCGCGCAAATATCGGCCGCAGACTTTCTCCGAACTGCTCGGCCAGGAACCGATGGTCCGCACCCTGGCCAATGCCATTGCGCGCGATCGGCTGGCCCATGCTTTCCTGATGACCGGCGTGCGCGGGGTGGGCAAGACCTCGACCGCGCGGCTGATTGCCAAGGCGCTCAACTGTATCGGGCCAAACGGGCAGGGCGGGCCGACGATTGATCCATGCGGTCAATGTGAACCGTGTCGCGCCATCGCCGAGGGTCGCCATATCGATGTGATCGAGATGGACGCCGCCAGCCATACCGGCGTGGATGACGTGCGCGAGATTATCGAGGCGGTGCGCTATGCGTCGGTCAGCGCGCGCTACAAGATCTATATTATTGATGAAGTTCACATGCTGTCTCGCAATGCTTTCAATGCATTGCTCAAGACTCTTGAGGAACCGCCGCCGCATGTGAAATTCCTGTTCGCCACCACCGAGGTCGATAAGCTGCCCGTCACCGTGCTGTCACGCTGCCAGCGGTTTGACCTCAGGCGTATTTCCGCCACCCTGCTGGCCGATCACTTCGCTGCGATTTGCGTGAAGGAAGGCGTTGCTGCCGAAGCAGAGGCGCTGGCGATGATCGCCTCGGCGGCGGAAGGATCGGCGCGGGATGGCTTGTCGATTCTCGATCAGGCGATTGCCCATGCCGATATGGATGCGGGAGGCGCGAGCGCCATGGTCAGCGTGGCCATGGTGCGCGAGATGCTGGGGCTGGCCGATAAAGGCGCGCAGCGGCGGCTGTTTGGCTGCCTGCTCGAAGCCGATCCCAAGGGCCTGCTGGCGGCGGTGGAGGATCAGTTTGCGCTGGGGATTGAACCGCTGGCACTGATGCGCTCGCTGATGGAATTGACCCACCGCATCGCCGTGGCACAATTGTCTGATGGCGCGGCAGATGGCGTATCCGAGGAGGAGAAGCAGGCGCTCTCCAGCTGGGCGCTGCGGCTGTCTGCCGGGCAGGTTCACCGCCTGTGGCAATTGCTGCTCAAGGGTTATGACGAGGTGCGCGGCGCGCCCGATCCGCTGGTGGCGGCGCAAATGGCGCTGTTGCGGGTGCTCCACGCGGCCGAATTGCCCGATCCCGGCACGCTGGAAAAGCTGCTGAAAGATGCCGCCGCGCGCGGGTTTGCAGCGCCCGCCGCCGCCGCGCCGGGTGCGCCCGCCGCTCCTGTCGCGATAGCCGATACGGCGATGGAATGGTCGATCCTGTGTGATCGGGTGGAACAGGAGGGGCTGCTGCGTGTGGCCTTGATCATGCGTGATTGGGTGCAGGTGATCGCGCTTTCGCCGGGCCAGCTCAGCTATACCCAGTCCGATGACTATGCCGAGGATATTGCGCCGGAAATGCGCGATGCCCTGCTGCGCGCCACGGGTGAGCGGTGGGAGGTTACGCGCGGCGAAAAGGGCGCGGGCCTGCCCAGCCTGCGCCAGCGCGAGCAGGTGGCCCAGGCCGCCGAGGAATCCCGCATCCGCAACCATCCGCTGGTGCAGAGCGCGCTCGCCACGTTCCCCGGTGCCGAGCTGGTGGGCGAGGACGAGGTCGCCCAGGCCAATGAATATCGCAACAAAAGGGCCAGATAATGCAGTCGATGGAAGAGATGTTGAAGGCCGCCCAAGCCGCCGCCGAGAACATCAGCAAGCAGATGAATGAAGCGCAGGTCAAGCTCGATTCGATCGAGGTTGAGGGCCGTTCAGGCGGCGGTCTGGTCACGATCCGCGCCACCGCCAAGGGCCGCATTCTGGGCGTGGCGATTGACGATAGCCTGATGGCGCGATCCGAAAAGCAGATCCTCGAAGACCTCATCACCGCCGCCTTCAACGACGCCCGCGACAAGGCCGACCGGGCGGCGAACGTGGAAATGCAAGCGATGCAAAGCGGACTGGGGCTGCCGCCGGGGTTCAAGCTGCCGGGGATGTGATGGGGTGAGGATGCGGCGGATTGCTGGGCTGATTGCTGTTTCGTCAACGTTGATTGGCGTGGCTAGTCCAGCCCAGGCGCGCGATGAACCGCTGCGCCTCGCCCCGGCTGCGCCGTGGGTGATGGATTACGCCGACGACAGCTGTGCATTGCGGCGTGATTTCGGTAACGCTGAGACACTCGTCTACTTGGAGATGCGTCAGTTTGAACCGGGCCAACTGGGATATCAATTCATAGTCGCCAGCGGCCAGCTTCGGCTTGCCCACTACTCCAGCGCGCAGGACGTTGCAGTTCGCTTTCATCCTGACGACGGTGCCACCGTCGCTGGAGCGGCGTTCAACATGGAATTTCCCAACGACGTCAAAGGCGTCACTTTCAGCACCTCGCTGATGGCGCACCAGTACGATCTGGTGAACCAGATTGATGGAACGGAAGAACGCGCCGCGGCCTATGAGGCGCTGGCGCAGACTATTGATTTGCCCGTGCGCGAACGAGAAGTCACCGCGATTGAAGTGATCGAGGGTTTTCGCACCCCGGTGGTGCTGGAAACCGGCTCACTTGCAGCGCCGATGCAGGCCATGCGAACCTGCCTCGATGAATTGTTGACCCATTGGGGCATCGATGCCGAGGCACATCGTACCTTGCAACAGCGGGTCGTGCCGATCGATCAGGAACAGTGGGCAAGCGAAATTGCCAACGGCTATCCGCCGGGGATGGGTTGGCGTGGCGCGCAGGCGGTCCTGCGCATCAGGCTTGATGTAACCACCGAAGGGCGCGCCGGCGGCTGCCACATGCAATCGCGCCTGGGGAATGAGGAATTTGAGCGAACCGCCTGCAATCTGCTGCTGGAACACGCCCGCTTCACCCCGGCGATAGACGCCAGTGGCGCGGCGATTACCAGCTATCATATTCTTACCGTGATTTATACTATGGGGTGACTGGGTTGCGGCTGGATGACCCTTTCCTACACCACTCCCATCCGCCCTCGCGTGCCCTTTCAGCCCCTTGCAACTATTCTTACGCTGTACACTGTTCCATGTGGGCCACCCCTTGAAAACACAGCCCTTTTCCGTAGATACATCCCCCCATCTACACCCAAAAACCCACCACAAGTTGCACCCCGGCCAACCCATCCCCATATCTCTGAGCCATGCCCACATCCGGACCCAAAAAACCCATGACTGTTCTCCCCCTTCTCCCCTTGCGCGACATTGTCGTTTTTCCCGGCATGGTCGTGCCGTTGTTCGTGGGCCGCGATATGTCGGTGGCGGCTTTGGAGGCGGCGATGGAGGGGGATAAGGATATCTTCCTGCTCGCCCAGCTCGATCCCGCTTGTGACGAGCCTGAGGCCGAGGATCTGTTCACCGTGGGCGTGGTGGCGCAGGTGTTGCAGATGCTCAAACTGCCCGATGGCACGGTGCGGGTGCTGGTCGAAGGCGGGGCGCGGGCCGAACTTGTGGAGCTGCGGACGAGCGAGAACATGGTTCTGGCGCACACCAATCCGCTGGTCGAAGTGCCGGTTTCCTCCAGCGAGGCGACCGCGCTGATGCGCACCGCGCTCGAACAATTTGGCGACTATGCCCGCCACAACAAGAAACTGCCCGATGATCTGGAAACCGATCTGGCGCAGATTGAGGATGCCGGGCAGCTGGCCGATGCCATCGCTGGCAATCTGGCGGCCAAGGTTTCCTCCAAGCAGCAGATTCTGGCCGAGAGCGATCCGGTCAAACGACTGGAAATGGTCTGCGCGGTGATGGAAGGCGAGCTTTCGGTGCTTCAGGTGGAGCGCAAGATTCGCGGCCGGGTGAAGCGGCAGATGGAAAAGACCCAGCGCGAATACTACCTCAACGAACAATTGAAGGCGATCCAGAACGAGCTGGGCGGTGGCGGCGGCGAGGACGGCGAGGGAGATGAGCTGACCGAACTGCAGAAGAAGATTTCAACGCTCAAGCTGTCAAAGGAAGCCAAGACCAAGGCCGAGGCCGAGCTCAAAAAGCTGCGCTCGATGCAGCCGATGAGCGCCGAAGCCTCGGTGGTGCGCAACTACCTCGATGTCCTGCTGGGCCTGCCGTGGGGCAAGAAGAGCAAGCTCAAGCGCGATATCGCCAAGGCGCAGGCCGTCCTCGACGAGGATCACTACGCGCTCGATAAGGTCAAGGACCGGATCATCGAATATCTGGCGGTGCAGGCGCGCACCAACAAGCTGAAAGGCCCGATCCTGTGCCTGGTCGGCCCGCCGGGCGTGGGCAAGACTTCGCTTGGCAAATCCATCGCGCGGGCCACGGGGCGCGAATTCATCCGCCAGTCGCTGGGCGGAGTGCGCGATGAGGCCGAAATTCGTGGCCATCGGCGGACTTACATCGGCTCGATGCCGGGCAAGATCGTTTCCAATCTGAAGAAGGCTGGCACCTCCAACCCGCTATTCCTGCTCGATGAGATCGACAAGCTGGGGCAGGATTTCCGCGGCGATCCGGCGTCGGCGCTGCTCGAAGTGCTCGATCCCGAACAGAACTCGAAATTCCAGGACCACTATCTGGAACTCGATATCGACCTGTCGGATATCATGTTCGTCTGCACCGCCAACAGCCTCAACTTGCCCCAAGCGCTGCTCGACCGGATGGAGATTATTCGGCTGGAAGGTTATACCGAGGATGAGAAGGTCGAGATCGCCACGCGCCATCTGATCGCCAAGGTGGTGGGCGAGCATGGCCTGAAGCCGGGCGAATTCACCCTGACCGAAGCGGGCCTTCGCGATCTGATCCGCTATTACACGCGCGAGGCGGGCGTGCGCACACTGGAGCGCGAGATCGCCCGGCTGGCGCGCAAGAGCTTGCGCAAGATCCTCGAAAAGCAGGTCAAGAGCGTGACCATCACGCCCGAAAACCTGGCCGATTTTGCCGGAGTGCAGAAGTTCCGCCACGGCGTTTCGGAAGTGGAGGCGCAGGTCGGCGCGGTTACGGGGTTGGCGTGGACGTCGGTCGGCGGCGAATTGCTGACCATCGAAAGCGTCACCACGCCGGGCAAGGGCGAGGTCAAGACCACAGGCAAGCTGGGCCAGGTTATGAATGAAAGCGTGGCCGCCGCCTTCAGTTTCGTGAAAGCGCGGGCGCCCGCCTATGGGATCAAGCCGTCGATCTTCAACCGCAAGAATGTGCACATCCATCTGCCCGAAGGCGCGGTGCCCAAGGATGGGCCGAGCGCGGGCGTGGGCATGGTCACCTCAATTGTCTCGACACTGACGGGCATTCCGGTGCGGCCCGATGTGGCGATGACCGGCGAGGTTACGCTGCGCGGGCGGGTGCTGGCGATTGGCGGGCTGAAGGAAAAGCTGTTGGCGGCGCTGCGAGGCGGCATCACCAC
>CAMDSM010000095.1 GCA_945906905.1 Altererythrobacter xiamenensis
AATCAGGCCGGGAAGCCCGACACATTCGAACACGATATCGGCCTTTCCTCCCAGCGCCCGTTCGGCGCTGCCGACCGGGTCTGCCGGATCGACCACGAACACATCGGCGCCCATTTCACCTGCGCGCGCTTCCTGCCAGCTGGAGATATCCTGCACCGCCACGCGCCCTGCGCCAAAGCGCCGCGCCCAGAAGGCCACCGCCAAGCCGATTGGCCCCGCGCCCAGCACCAGCACTTTGTCACCCGTGCGAAGGCCTGACAGGTTGACCCCGTGCAGCGCCACCGCCAGCGGCTCGATAATCGCGCCGTCCGCCAGCGTCAGACCGGAAGGCAATGGCACGCATTGGTTGGCATGGGTGACGGCATATTCGCCATAGCCGCCACCTTGCAGGCCAAAGTTGGCGCACCATTGCACTTCACCCTTGCGGCAATGCTCGCATTGGCCGCAGCTTTTGAGCGGAATGACGCTGACCAGATCGCCGACCTTGGGGCCGGAGGTATCTTTACCAAGCGCCACCACTTCACCGGCAAATTCATGCCCCAGCACATCGCCTTTTTGGCAGCCATAGGCGGCGTCCTCGGTCATATGCAGATCGCTGCCACAAATGCCGCAGCGCCCGACCTTGACCACCAGCTCGCCCATGCCGGGGGTGGGATCGGGGATATCCTCATATGCTAAGGGTGTATGTAGGCCCTGGAAGGTGACGGCTTTCATGCCTGCTCCATTCAATCGTTCTGGATCAATCGTTTAGGGGCTTGACTGAACCCAGCTGCATCCCGCCATCGATCATCACATGGGCGCCGGTCATATAGCTGCCCGCGTCGGAGGCCAGCAACAGCGCGAGCGGTTTGATCTGATAGGTTTCGGCCATCTTGCCCACGGGCACCAGTTCGTCCCAGGCCTTCTTTGCGGCCGGGTTCTTCTTGACCCAGCCATCGCCGATATTGGTCACGAACGGCCCCGGCGCGATGGCGTTGACGCGGATGCCATAGGCGGCCAGTTCATAGGCGGCATGGCGCATGAAGTGCTTCACGCCCGCTTTGGCGGCCATATAGGGCACGCCGACGATAGCCTCGTTCACCTCGGCGGCGTTGGAACTGGTGATGACGATCGAGCCGCCCCGGCGGGCACCCTTGCCCTCGTTCGCCTTCATCACCCGCGCTGCCTCACGCACCGTGTGGAACACGCCGTTGAGGTTGATGCCGATTGATTTATACCACCGGTCTGGATCGTAAACGTCGATCTGGCCATCGGGATTGCGCTTGCCCTCGGGCGTCCAGAAACCGTTGCCAACATCCAGTCCAGCATTGGCAAAGGCCACATCGCAGCTGCCATAGGCCGACACATGGTTGTCAAACGCGCGGGCGACTTCGGACAGCTTCGACACGTCGCAGCTATCCCACCGCGCCTCAAACCCTTGATCCACCAACCGCGCACATTCGCGCGCTGCGCCCTCGGCGTCGATATCGGTCAGCGTGACTCTGGCCCCGGCCTCTGCCAGCACCTCGGCATAGGCCAGGCCAATGCCGCTGGCCGCGCCAGTTACAAGGCCCGAGCGGCCGGTGAGATCGAACTGGTCGAGAGTTTTGGGTTGTTTACTCACAGATACAGCTGCCGGTTGATCTCCAGACCGTTCTCGCGGCAATAGGTCTCATAGTGGTTCATGAACCACCAGACATCGAGCGTTTCGACAAACACGCCGTTCTCGTCGTAAAACTCGTTGGCGCCCTGCATCCAGAAGAACGCCTTCATACCGTTTGGCTCATCGGTAACCAGCGTATGCGCGTGGCCGGGAAATTCGGTGATGAATTCGCCCGGGCCGCACACCCAGTCATACTCCAGATAGCGGAACGTGCCCTCCATCCCGATCGCCCACACCATGCCGCGATGCTTGTGGGTGCCGATCACGCCGGGCGATTTGATCCACAAGATGTTGGCATAGACATTGTTGCGGACATCGAAGGCGAGGTGGCGGATGGCGGCATTGTCACCAAACGGAACCCATGGGCTTTCGTCCTCCGACGCGCCGACATAGGTTCCGGCGATGCAATAGCTGTCGATCATGTTCTTGTGCGCTTCGGGCACGGTTACGATCTTGTATGCGCCCGACGGCGGCGCCTTGATGCCGCCGAGTTTGCTCACGGGATTTTCAGGCGTGGTCATTTTGGCGGCGCTCCTTACAGATACAGCTTGGGATTGATCGGAATGCCCTGTTCGCGGCAATAGGTCTCATAGTGGTTCATGAACCAGAACACGTCGGTGGTATCGACGAACTTGCCATCGGCGTCGAAAAAATCGATCGGCCCCTGCATCCAGCCAAACAGCTTCACGCCATCGGGATGCTCGGTAACCAGCGTGTGGCTCTCGCCCGGCGTTTCGAGGATCACGCCTTGCGGCTGGGCGACCCAATCATATTCGAGATAGCGGACAGAGCCTTCGAGGCAGACCATCATGATCGTGCCACGATGGAAATGCGTGCCGATGGTGCCGGGGCTTTTGACCCACAGGATGTTCGAAAAGATGTTCTGCCGCACGTCGAAGGCGATGTGCTTGATCGCGGCATTGTCGCCAAACGGCACCCACGGGGTCTCGTTGTCATCCGGCGTATCAATATAGCGGCCACCGGGCGAGGTGCGCGCCACCAGATCGCGGTAGGGATAGTGGATATCGACGATTTCCTTCTTGTCCGAAGGGGGAGCTTTCATCTCGGTGGCCATGGAGCAGGTTCCTGTTAGCGGATCAGACTATCGACATAATCGGCACCGATGCCGTTGCTGTCGTAATGTTCGCGGGCGGCTTTCATGTAATCGAACACGTCATAATGGCCGACCGAATTGCCCTGTTCGTCGAGCCACATCAGCGGGCCGGAGACGACGAAGAACACCTTCATCGGATCGGGATGTTCATAGGATACCAGAGTGTGGCTTTCGCCCGGCGCTTCAAAGATGAAATCACCCGCGGTGGCGGTCCATTCGTGTTCCAGATAGGCCCATTTTCCGCTGATCGTATAGGCCCAGATCGGCTTGGGGTGATAGTGCCGGTTCACGATGCAGGCCTTCTTGGCCATCAGCACATCGGCCCACATGTTCAGCGTGGGGCTGATCCACACGGGCTTGGAAAACACGTCCTCCACAATCGGCACCCACAGCCGGTCATCACCTTCGGCGATCTTGGCCATATAGACTTCGGGCTTGGCGCCGGGACGAAAGGCATGCGGCATGGGCGGGGTTCCGGCCCAAGGCTCGGTCGTGGGCGCTTCGGGCATTCAGGCTCTCCTTCAGACGGTTAATGGCAACAGGCCGCGCTTGCGGCGGACTTCGGGCGCGCTTTCGGTGAGGAACAGCGAGAACACGAACCCGCCCATTGTCAGCACAATCAGGAACCACATGACCGACGACAGACCATAGTTGTCGGCCAGCACGCCGGCAAACGATGGGCTGAAAACACCGCCAAGGATTTCGCCAATCCCCATCACAATCCCGGTGAGCGTTGCAGTCAGGCGGGGATCGACGCTTTCAGCCGGAACGGTGGCCATGAACAGCGGGAAGATGCCGTTCAGCGACCAGCCGAGATAGAACAGCAACGACAGGATGAACCAGCCGCCGCCATAATACAGCGCGCCCAACGGCAGCACCAAGCCCAGCAGACACACCGCAAGGAACGTCGGCTTGCGTCCGATGGCATCGGAAATGAACGGCACGAGGAAGGCGTTGACGCCCGCCGAAATGCCCAGCGCGGCCATGATGTAGCTCATCTCGCTCTGCGAAAAGCCGCGTTCCTGGGTGAGATACAGCGGCATGAAGGCCCAGGTCACCACCAGATAGGATACCAGCAGGATCGCGATCAGCGCGCACAGCATAACGTTGCGATTGGCCAATGCCTGCCGGATCGTCACCTTCTCGCGTTCCGGCTGGCCTTCGCTCTCCAGCCCCTTGGGTGGCTCACGCAAGGTGAACCACACCAGCGCGGCGGTTATCAGCCCGGGCACTGCGGCGAGGAAAAAGCCCATGCGCCAGCCAAAATAAACCGCAATCGGCACCAGTATGAGCGGCGCGGCGGTGGAGCCGAGCAGGTTGGAGCCAAGGTTCTGCCCAACGCCCATCGCCGTTCCGCGCCACTTGGGCTTCACTTCTGAAACGATCATCGCGTGGCTGATCGGCATCACGCCGCCTTCGGCTGCGCCCATCAGCAGGCGCGCGCCCAGCAGCAGCAGGAAACTTCCCGCCAGGCCCGAGAGCATCGAGCAGGCGCAGAACAGGATCGTGCAGATGACCAGGATCGGCTTGCGGCTGCCCAACTTGTCGGACACCGGCCCCACGATCAAGCCTGACAGCGCCCAGGTCAGCGACAGGCCCGATGCCAGCAGGCCGACTTGGGTATTGCTCAAATTCAGGTCTGGCTGGATGCTCGGCATCAGGAAATTGGCGGCTTGCCGATCAAAGAACAGGATGCCGAAATTGAGGCTGAGCAGCAAGGTCAGCCATGTCTGGTAACCGTCGCTGCGGCGTTGGGGCAGGATCGTCATTGGTTCGGGTCTTTCACGTGAAGGGGCGGATGGGGTCAGAGCCATCCCAATTGCGGCTCGCTTCCCAGAAGCGGGTGAAGGTTTCGTCCATGCCCGGCGTTACCGGCAAAAGTTCGATGAAGCCCAGATCGGCCCCGGTGCCATTGTCGAGATAGACAACCTCGCCGCCCGTTGGCACAGCAGCGCGATAGGCTTCGAGCCAACCGCGTGTTGCATAGTCGGCCGCGGAGGCTTCCACATCAGCGCAGGCAATGCCCATATGGTGATAGCCATAGCCGCGCTTGTCGATAGTTTCGCGATAAACCGAAGGGTTTTTATCCAGCGGCTGGATCAGCTCGATCATCATATGCCCGGCAAATCCCATCGCCAGCGTGACATCGGCGCGGCTTGGTTCGCCGCGATAGGTCTGGCCCGGGACCAGCAGATTGGGCAGCACAAAGAACGGCCCGGCGCGCAGATCGGCCACCCAATGCTGGATGGCGGCGGTCAGATCGGGCACGATGAACGCCGTCTGCGCCACCCCTTCCAGCGGCTGACCAAAGCCAAGATCGCCCGTCATCAAATCCCCCAAAACTTCCCAAGCCGTCAGCGTGTCCTGATCGTGCGGCGCACTGGCTCGCCAATTGCCGGGACAATGTCAATTACGATTAAGGTTTTGGTCAATTGCGATTAAGATCTGGGCGCCGTTCTCCCCATTGGCTTGCGTGCATTCTAGCCTTACAGACAGGCACTGAAAAGCACTGAGAGGAAATTGAACGATGGCAACGCAGCTGAAAGCCGATGCCGCCACACCGCCGATCGATTGCAGCCCCGAGGAATGGCAGGCGCGGCTGGATCTGGCCGCTTGCTATCGCATTTTTGATCACATGGGCTGGTGCGAGGGGATCTATAACCACATCACCTTGCGCATTCCGGGTGAGCGCGATGCGTTCCTGATCAACCCTTTCGGCCTGATGTGGGACGAGGTCACCGCCAGCAACCTGATCAAGATCGATTCCGAAGGCAACAAGCTCGCGCCCAGCCCCCACCCTGTGAACCTTGCTGGTTTCACCCAGCACGCCACCTTCCACAAGGCGCTCGATTGGGCGCACGCCATCGTCCACACCCACACGACCGATACCATGGCGGTGTGCAGTTCCAAGCAAGGGCTGACCCCGACCAATTTCTATTCCTGCTTCTTTGAGGGGCTGGTCGGCTATCACGATTTCGAAGGCATCACCGTGCGCGAGGAAGAGGGCGAACGGCTGGTGCAGAACCTGGGCAATCGCCAGGTGCTGATGCTCAAGAACCATGGCCCGGTGCTGATGGGGCGGACGATCTATGAGATGTTCTTCCTCTATTACATGTTTCAGCGCGCCTGCGAGGTGCAGGTGAAAACCAGCGCGCTCGGCGATCCGATCGTGGTCCCGCCGGACGTGATCGAAGTCCACCAGCGGGACCGTGATCTGTTGCTGGTGGATGATTTCGGCAAGCTGGATTTCAAGGCCTGGACACGGCGGATCGACAAGATCGATTCCAGCTGGCGCAATTGAAGGCCGGCTGACGGATGACCGCTCTGACCGTCAACGACCGGCCGATCCGCTTCGATCTCGACCCGCAGATACCGCTGCTGTTCGCGCTGCGCGACGCCGCCAATCTCACCGGCAGCAAATATGGCTGCGGCGTGGGCGATTGCGGGGCCTGCATGGTGCTGATCGATGGTGAGGCACTGCGATCGTGCCTCGTCACTCTGGCCGAGGCCGAGGGGCGCGTTGTCACCACCATCGAAGGGCTCAGCCGCGATCGCAGCCACCCGGTGCAGCAGGCAATGGTGGCCGAACAGGCGATCCAGTGTGGCTTCTGCACGCCGGGGATCGTGATGGCGGCGGCGGGGCTGATCGCGCGCAATCCCTCACCCACCGAAGCCGATATCATCGCTGCGGTGCCCAATCTGTGTCGTTGCGGCGTCTATCCCCGGCTGGTGCGGGCCATCGAACGGGCCGGCCGCGTCGCCCGCCGCCGCGAACGCATCAGCGCTGCCCCCGCACCGGGGATTGATCCGGCCGATGCGGCGCTGGCCGTTCCGGCGATGGGCGCGGGGGAAGAGTGATTGCCTCGCCATTGCGACTGGGGGAGCCGCAATGACGAAGCAAACCTAAATCAGAACCGCACCCGCGCACCCAGTGAGGCGTTGATCGGCTCGCCCGGCTGGATGTTGTTGTCGGTGTGCGATGAGGGGTAATAGTCCGCGTCCAGCAGGTTCTCCACATTCAGCTGCAACGAAACCACATCGCTCACATCATAATAGACCGCCGCATCGACCCGGGCGTAACTCGGCAGCACCACCGCATTGCTGATGGTGGCGAACTGGCGCGACTGGTGGATCAGGCCAGCGCCAAGCCCCAAGCGATCGGTCAGCTGATAACGCGCCCAGGCGCTCACCTGATGGCGCGGCAATTGTTGCAAGCCTCGGCCCGCAGGCGCGGCGCTGGTGGTGGAGCGCACTTCGCCGTCGAGCAGGGTATAGCCGAGCGAAAGCTGCAGATCGTGCGTCACTTCGCCCGCCAGGCTCAGCTCGACGCCCTGCACGCGGGTTTCGCCGGTCAGGATGATCTGGCCGGGATTGGCCTGATCGGGGGCCTGGCTGTTGCTGCGATCAAGCTGGAAGACGGCGGCAGTGGCGAACAGGCCCGGGGTGATGGCCCATTTGGCACCCAGCTCAAGGTTCTCGAACCGCTCGGGCACCAGCGTTTCGGACAGCGCCGAAAGCACGCTGAACTGGTCGCCCGATTGCGGCAGGAAGCTGGTGGCATAGCTGGCGTAGAGCGAGACATTCTCCATCGGCTTGACGATCAGGCCAAGCCGCGGGCTCCATTTCTCGTCCACCCGATCGCCGGAGAAACCATTGGCGATATTGGTGCTTTCCAGATCGAACCGCTCATAGCGCAGGCCAGCAACCAGCTGGACCGGGCCGAAATCGAGCTGTTCCTGGGCATAGAATGACAAGGTGGAAAGTTCAGATTCGCTCTGGCTGTTGGCGACCATGGTGAAGGCGGGCACGGCGAAATTGGCCAGCGGCACGGTCACGCTCGATGCGCCCGAAAAGCTGGCGTTGCGACGGATCGCGCTGCTGTCCTGCGTCATCGCTTCGGCCCCGATCAGCAGCGTGTGGCCCACACCGCCGGTATCGAAGGTGGCGACCAGATTGGTCTGGCCGATCAGGTTCTGGCGGGTGTTGCCAGCCTCATAACCGCTCAGGCGGACGGTGGTCGCGGTCGTGGTTTCGGGAAGCACGTTGCCGTAATATTTGTCATAATCGGCATATTGCAGCGAGGCGTTGATGCTGAGTGCATCAGACAGATCATGATCGATCCGGGTGCGGGCGATATGTGCCTGATTGGTGCTGTGGTTGAAATTCTCGTCACCAAAGAAGAAGTTGTCATAGCCGCTGATCGGCACCCCGCCCAGCGATGGCACGCCGCGATCGGTGACGCGATCATCATCGTCATAGGTATAGCTGGCGGTCAGGCGGGTATCGGGGCCAAGATCGGCGGTCAGCGTGGGGCTGATGCCGAAGAAGCGGCCCGAATAGAAGTCGCGGTGGTTGTTCAGCTCCTCATAAGTGCCGTTGAGGCGCAGCGCGACAGTGTCGGACAGCGGCTGGTTGACATCGGCGGACAGCGAGTAGGCACCAAAGCTGTTGAGCGAGGCTGAGGCGCCGATGAAATCATTCATCGTGTCGGCGCTCTTCATCACCCGGTTGATCGCGCCGCCACCCGCGCCGCGCCCGAAAATCAGGGCATTGGCACCTTTCAGCACCTCGATCCGTTCGACATTATACAGCGGGCGATAATATTGCGCATCATCGCGCAGGCCATCGATGAAAAAGCCCGCGGTGGTTGATTGGCCGCGCAGCAGCACTTGGTCGCGGTGGCCCTCGCCCGTGCCGAGAGACACGCCGGGGACATACCGCAGCGCATCACCCAGTTGGCGCAGGCCCTGATCTTCCATCTGGTCGGCGGTGATGATGGTGACGGCTTGCGGCACGTCGATCAGCGGGGTGGGGGTGCGGGTGGCGGTCGATCCGTCATCCTCGCCATAGCCATCCCGCTCGGCGCTGACGACGATCTGGCCAGGCAGATAGTCGCGTTGCTCGTCAGCCAGCGCGGGGGTAGCAACAGCGATTGCGCAACCGGCGAGAAGGATTGCGCGGCGGTGATAGGTGGAGGGAAACACGGAAATTCCTAGCGGGCGAGGGGTTATTGCGATTGATTTGCAAGAGCGTCCCTATTGCGAGGCATTTGCAATTGCAACAGCAAAACGTCGGTCTTGGCGAATAATTCTGCTTTCGCTATCCAGCCGCTCAGGCAAATTTAAAGGGCACGGCGATGAAGGCGACGATCTGGCACAACCCGCGTTGCAGCAAATCGCGCGACGCGCTGCAAACACTGACTGACAAGGGCTATGCGGTGGAGATTGTCGACTATCTCAACCATCCGCCGACCCGCGAAACGCTCGTCCGGCTCTATGCGGCTGCTGGCATTAGCCCGGCCCAAGGCCTACGCCTCAACGGAACCGACGCCAAGGAGCGCGGCCTGCCCGCCGCCGATGCTGCAACAGTGCTCGATGCCATGGCCGCCGACCCGGCGCTGATCGAGCGGCCTTTGGTCGAGACGCCCAAGGGCGTGCGCCTGTGCCGCCCGTCCGAACTGCTGCTGGAGATCATCTGAACGCAATTTGGCGGCAGTCCGTCGGGATATCCGGCGCAAGCGATTGCCAAATGTCAGCGCATTTGCAATTTCACGATAATTCCGCAAAGGACGCGGCTACGGTGACGCCAGAGTATTGGGCCGTCAGGTGTTGGGGGCTCGCAATCTTTCTATGAGTGGCAATGAACTGGCCGAACAGCGCGCATTGCCGCGCCTGCGGGATCGAATTGAGCGCGCGCTGGGGCCAGCGGGTGTATTCTTTCGCGGCTTCCTGGAAAATCCCCGCATGGTTGGGGCGATTGTGCCGTCCAGCTCGTTCACCGTGAAGGCGATGCTGGCGCCAGTCGATTGGGCCAACACCAGACTGTTCGTGGAATATGGCCCGGGCGTGGGCACATTCTGCCAGCCAGTGCTCGACCGCTTGCCGCGCGATGGCGATCTGCTGGTGATCGACACTAATCCGATGTTCATCGACTATCTGCGCAAGACTTTCACCGACAGCCGCTTTCATGCGGTGCTCGGCTCGGCTGAGGATGTGGAGGAGATCGTGCGCTCGATCGGGCATGAGAAGGCCGACTATATCTTGTCGGGCATGCCCTTTTCCACCCTGCCCGAAGGCGTCGGTCCAGCGATTGCCGCGGCCACCGCGCGGATCATCCGCAAGGGCGGGGCCTTCCTGACCTATCAATATACCGGCTCGGCCCGCGACCTGTCCTCGCGCCATTTCCCGCGGGTGACATCAAGCTATGTTCTCGCGAACCTGCCGCCGTGTGTTCTCGCTTGGGGCTGGCAGGACTGAGGTTTACTCAAACTCCGCCGCAGACTGGGGCATCCCGCCCGCCAATTGCTGATGCAGGGCGACAAGGATCGCGGTCAACAGCATGGTGAAGGCAAGGCTGAGCAGTCCATTCGCGAAAACATTGAAGAACATGCTGCCCGGCAGGCCTGCGACCATCGAGACCACGCCCGAAATCACCATATAGGGCACCAGCAGTAGCGCCAGAAACCCCAGCAATCGCCGGTGGCATGATCGGGTCAGCTGCCATGAGCGGGTAAAGGCAGTCAGCGGATTGCTGACACCTTCCAGCATCACCACCGGGGTCACCAGCACAAACCGCACCGCCAGCCACACCAGCACTGCCACCAACAGCAAGATCCCCACCATGCTCGCGCCCGCCTGACCGATCACGAAGCTGAGCCCCAGTGCCAGCAGCGCCATCGCCAGGGTGCCCACCAGGGCAAAGGCAAGATACCCGCCAATGGCCACCAGTACGCAGCCGATCAGCGTCGGCAGCGCCCGCAAGGCTGCACCCAGCGCCTCGCCCACAGTCGGCCGGGCATGTCCCAGCAGGAGAATCATCGCGGCATAGCCAATGGTGGAGAAAAACAGCGTGCCCAGCCCGATTGCCAGCAACGCCGGGACCAGCGGCGTCATTCGCGCAATCAGTTCGTCGGTATCGGCCGCGGGCGCTTG
>CAMDSM010000096.1 GCA_945906905.1 Altererythrobacter xiamenensis
TACAAGTATGTCGTGCATCAGGTCGCCCATGCCTATGGCAAGACGGCCACCTTCATGCCCAAGCCGATCCGCATGGATAACGGCAGCGGGATGCACACCCACATGTCGATCTGGAAGGACGGCAAGCCGACTTTCGCAGGCAATGGCTATGCTGGCCTGTCGGAAAACTGCCTCTATTACATCGGCGGCGTGATCAAACATGCCAAGGCGATCAACGCCTTCTCCAACCCCACCACCAACAGCTACAAGCGGCTGGTGCCGGGCTTTGAGGCCCCCGTGTTGCTGGCCTATTCAGCCCGCAACCGTTCAGCCTCGTGCCGCATCCCTTATGGTTCGGGCGAGAAGGCCAAGCGGGTTGAATTCCGCTTCCCCGATCCGCTCGCCAATCCCTATCTCAGCTTTGCCGCCCTCTTGATGGCCGGGATCGACGGGATCGAGAACAAGATCCATCCGGGCGAAGCGATGGACAAGAACCTGTATGATCTGCCGCCGGAAGAGCTGGTGCTGGTGCCAACCGTCTGCGGATCTTTGCGCGAAGCAATCGGCGCTCTGGAAGCCGATCACGAGTTCCTGCTCAAGGGCGGCGTGTTCACCAAGGACCAGATCGACGCCTATATCGAGCTGAAGTGGCCCGATATCTACCGCTTCGAACAGACCCCCAGCCCGGTCGAATACGATATGTATTACAGCTCGTAAGGCATATTCTTTGCCCTACCGCTCCGCTACTTGATGGCGGGAAGGCCAACAAAAAAGGGGCGTCCGGATTGATCCGGGCGCCCCCTTTTGTTTTGCCGCTTTCCTACAATAGTCGCCGCTGTCTAGACCCGAGGCCGAATCCCCTTATGCAACAGGTGTCTGGCCATGTTTCCGATCCGCTCCCGCACCTCCCGCCGCATCGGCCCCGCCGGTATCGCGCTCATCAAGCGGTTTGAGGGGTGTCGCCTTGCTGCCTATCCCGATCCGGGCACGGGTGGCGATCCGTGGACGATTGGCTGGGGGGCGACTGGCAAGGGCATCGGACCGGGCGTCAGCTGGACGCAAGGGCAGTGCGATGCGCGGTTGGAGGCAGACCTTGTGCGTTTTGGCGCCGATGTCGCCCGCGCGATTGGTGCGGCCCCAACTACGCCAAGCCAGTTCGATGCCTTGGTCAGCTTTCATTACAACACCGGCGCGATCCACAAGGCCACGCTCACCCGGCTGCACATTGCAGGCGATCATGCTGGCGCGGCGGCGCAGTTCGTCCGCTGGGTCAATGCCGGGGGCAAGATAATGCCAGGCCTGGTGCGGCGGCGGGCGGCAGAGGCGGCTCTCTACAAAAGTCAATAATCGCGGCTGATCTCGGCGGCCACACCGCCCCGGCCCAGCGTGTTGATCGAGGCCAGCAGCGATAGCCAGCTGGTCAGCCGATATTCCAGCTGCGTGGCATTATAGCCCTGCCCGTCGGTGATCAGTTCGACATAGAACCGCCGGGTGATGTTCTCGCCCAGCGCCACCGAGGTGCCACGGCCCAACGCCGCATCGGCCGGCACAATCCGCAAGCGATCGAGGCCAATGGCGCTGCGCAGCCGGTTGATCGGATCGAGCCCGGACCCGCCGCGCAAACTGGCCAAGGCCGCACCCAGTTGCAGGGCATCGGTGGCCGAAAGTTCGGTGATCGATCCGCCAAACAACAGCCGCGCCATCAGCTCCTCCTCGGGCAAGGCGGGGACAGAGGTGAAAACGATTTCCGGACGCAGGGAATTGCCGCGCACCGTCACATCGACGTTGAGCCCGCTGACATTGGATTCGGCGAGAATGTCGAGCCGGGGATTGGGCGGCTCACCCTCGTCAAAATCGATCCGGCCACGGGTGATGGCAAAGCGCACCCCGGCGAAGGTGTAATAGCCCTGCCGCTGGATAATCCGCACAACCCCGCCAATGCGCGGATCGGCGGTGGTCCCGCGCAGGCGCAGTTCGCCGCCCCATTCGCTGTCCAGCCCCATGCCATCGACCGCGATCCCGCGCGCCGCCTGGGCATCGATCAGGAACCGCCACGGCCGGGCCGCGCGGCGGCGGGGCGCGACATCGGCAGGCTGGTTGACCTCGGTTATGGACACCGAGGGCAGTTGCACACGCTCGTCCGCCTCACCCAGCCGCCAGCTTGCCTCGCGCACATCCAGCCGTCCGGCAATCGTGCCGTTCACCCCGTCCGAGACGAACCGCAAGGGGCCGGTTACCGTGGCGCTCATGCCGGGCAGACGCAGGATCCGGGCGTTGCGCGCGGCCACGCGAATATCCAGCTGCGGCCCGGAATCGCGGCTGATGTTGGAAAAGTCGATGAAGCCGCTCCCGCTCACCCGCCCGCCATTGCCGACCGCCCCGCTGAACGAGGTCAGCTGCAAGCGCGAGCCATCGAACCGCCCGCGCGCGGCCACACCCGAAATGTCGGTGCCAGTCAGCGCCGCCTGGACCCTGAGATCATTGCCCGAAAGTGACCCGCGGACCTGCGGATTACCGAGCGACCCGCGCACATTGGCCGCCACTTCGATCCGACCCGACATGTCGATCAGATCAATCGCCAGCACCCGCCACAGCGCCTCGGCTGGCCCGTCATAGCGCAATTGCGCAAACAGATCGCCGCGATAGAGCCGCTGCATCAGGCTTCCGGCGGCGGGCAATCCGGTTATCTGTGCATCCAGCCGACCATTGGCCCGGCCCTCATCCTCAACCACCGCGCGCGCTTGCAGCAGCGTGGGCGAAAGAGCGAACACTGCCGCCACGTCGAGCGGGCGCGAGGTCAGCAGCAGGCCCGATCTGGTGAGGCCGCGGGCCATCAGCCGCGCTTCGCCCGTGGGCAGGCCACTGGCATCTTCGGCATAGTCGATCACACCCGAAACGGTGCCGTCGACACCCAGCTCGCCGGTCAGCACATCGGCAAGACCAATCGGCATGTCGGATAGGGCAAGCCGCCCTTCGGCAGGCCTGTCACCCCCAAAGCGACCTTCGGCGACGGCAAATCCTGAGCCATACGCAAGCTGCGCCCGTTCCAGCTGCCAGCCGCCATCGTCGAGGTGCTGCAACACCGCGCGGCGCGGCATGGCAATGTCCTGCCCGGCATAGGAGCCGCGCGCCGCCACGGCGATCTGCTCCAGCGTCGCCGTGCCATTGAGCAATAGTTCGAAGCGGCTACCGCGCCGTCCAGCCAGCGCCGCGTTGAACGTGCCGCGCCCGCCGTGGACCTCGGCATCCGCCGCCATCCGGCCCAGGAACAGCTGACCCCATGAAAGGCCCTGTGCGCTCATCGTGCCTGCTATCGTCGCACCGCGATCGGTCGTGCCGATGAGGCCGCGCATGTTGATGGCCCCGCGCGCCACGGTGAGCGGAGTTGCGCCGCCAAAACGGGCATCTAACGCGGTCAGGTTGATATCGAAGGCCTGTCCCTCGGGCCGCGCCGCAAGGCCAATGGTGCCGCTGACCCCTCCGCGCGACAGGACCAGCCCGCCAGCCACCCCGCCCGGCACAAGCCGCAATTGCCCGGTCGCGCGTGTTTCGGCCACATCCATGCGCGTGACGTCAATGGTCACCGCTTCGCCTGGCGGGGCCAGAAGGCCGAGCAGCCCATCAAACGGACCAAGCAGCGATTCCCCGCGCGTCTCGATCACAAAGCCGTCGCCAACGGGCGTCAGCGCCACGCGCACGTCTTTCAATCCGGCGGCAGGCAGCGGATCGGCAAAGACCAGTTCGGCGCGCGGGCCATCGCGCTCGAGAGTGGCGGCGATCGTAAACGGGCCATAGTCGGCGTGGCGGCCGTTGCCCGAAAGAATGGTGCGTGCGCCCTCGATCCGGCCATTGACGGTCAGGTTCAGCTTTGTAGCATCGACCCGCAGCGAGGTGAACGACACGGGCCGGCCCTCGCCCAGCGATAGCCCTCCGGCAAAGCGGATATTGCCGCCCGAAAGCGTCTCCAGCGTGGCATTGGTCACCCGCGCCACGCGGCCCTGCATGCGTGCGGTCAGGCTCCACGGTCGCCCGCCACCAAGGGCGAAGGTAACATCGGCATTGCTGTCGATCAGGCCGACATCTTCGAACACCAGACCACTGGCCTGCACTGGCCCCACCAGTTGCAGCAGGCCCTTGGCCAGATCGGCGTTGAGCGCCAGCTGGCCAGTGAGGCCGGGGAAGCGCAACGCGAGATTCTCGGCGGTAAGATTACTTCCGGCCAGCACCAGCGTGCCGCCCAAGGTTCCGCCCACCAGCCGCGGATCGAACAGCGCCGCGCCGCTGGTCACGCGGGCGACTGTGGCATCGAGCGGGACCACGAAGCGGCCTTGCTCGCGCCGGATGATGCCCTGCTGCGCCACCCCGGAAATCGTTATCGTGCCCGCCACCACGCGCCCAATGGTCAGGCGGTGCGGCAGCTCCACGCTGGCGAAAGCACCGTCGAGCTGCCCGGTGAGGCGCGCATCCTCCAGCGTCACGCCGGTGCCGAACAAGGCCGGATCGCGCAGCCGGGCATCAAGTTTCACTGCATCGAAAGCATTGTCCGCCAGATCGACACCGCCGCTGCCGTCCAGCGCGAATGCCGCACTGCGCAAGGCGAAACTGCCATCGAGCACGCTGTCATTCAGCGTTCCGCTGGCGCTCACCCCCACGGCCCGGCCCAATGTGCGCGCCGTCAGGCCGGTGAAGTTGTCGAGCGGATAGGCTTGCCCGGCCAGCCGATAGCGCCCGGCACGGTTGCTGATGGCCAGATCGAGCACCTGCTCACCGCCTTGCTGCGCGCGCAATGCTCCGGTCCAGGCCGACCAGCTGCCATCGCCCGCCAACGTCACCGACACATCCTCATCGGCCCCCGTCATGGTGGCGAGGAAGCCGCCTGCGGGTGCCTGCCAATCGAGATCGAGATCAAAAATATCGCGGTCCGGTTCGGCATGGGCCAGCAGGGTGAACGTATCCGCCCCACCAACGCCCTGGCCAAATGCGCCATCGGCATCGATCAGCACCCTGCCATCGCGGATATCGGCAGAGCTGCGGAACTGCACCAGCCGTTCGGCGCCCAAAACGCCTTGGGCAACGGTCAGATCCTCGATCACGAAGCGGTCCACGCGGATATCGAAATCGGGCAGGATCGGCGCTTCGGGATCGCCCGTTAGCAGGCGCGGAACTGCGAGCAGCGTGCCCTGGCTCAGCACCAGATGGCGCACATCCAAGCCGCTGAAGAACCACTTCCTCGGCCGCCAATTAAGATCGACCCGCGGCACTTCGAGGAACAGCACGCCATCGGCATCGCGCAGTTTCACATCGGTGAATGTGGCGCTCCACAGCACCGATCCCTCGATATCGCCCGCCTCCACCGTCAGGCCCGAGGCCGGGGCATAGGCGCCCACCTGATCGAGCAGGAACTGCCGGCCGGGGCCGGTGTGGAGGAACAGCACCAGCGCCAGAAGCAGCGCCGCCAGCACCGCCAATGCGCGGCCCGTCCAGATCAAAACCTTGCGCGGTGCGGCCATCAGAACGCCTGACCCAGCGCGACATAGACACCCACCGGCGCATCACCCGCCCGGCGGTTCAGCGGCACGCCCACATCCACCCGGATTGGTCCGAAGCCCGTTTCGTAGCGCAAGCCCAGCCCTGCACCCACGCGGATATCGCGGAAATCGGGCACCGATCCGGCATCGACCACCCCGGCATCGACAAATGGCACCAGCGATAGGCCACCATCCAGCAACCCGGTGCGCACCCGCGCTTCGGCCGACAGTTCCAGCAGTGAACGTCCGCCATTGGCTTCGCCCAACCCGTCCCGCGGCCCGATCGCCTGATAGCCATAACCGCGCACCGATCCGCCTCCGCCGGCATAGAAACGGCGCGAAGGGGCGACATTGGCGATGTCCGTGCCGACAATCGTCCCCACGCGCCCGCGCGCTGCCAGCACCACATTATCGCCCAGACTGTGATAGGCGCTGAGGTCGAACTGCACGCTGAGATAGGTCGAGTTGCCCGAATTGAGCCGCGAAATTTCCGGGCTGAGCGCCCCGCGCAGGCGGAAACCGCGCGTCGGATCGAGCAGGTCGTCGGAACTGTCGAACTGCGCCCAGACGGGCAAGGCGGCGATAAAATAGGTTTCGCGCAGTTCCAGCTGGCCATCCGGCTTCAGCTCGCGCTCTTGCGTTGCCACCAGCTCCAGCCCCGCGCCGTATGACAGCGGCTTCTGGAACAGCAGCGTGCTGACCCGCTCGTAACTGCCGGTGAGCGAGAGCGTGTTCGCGACATAGGCATCAGTATCGACAGTCGAACCAAAGGCGTCGGCGGTCAAAATCCGGTCACGCCCGTGGAAATTGTTCTTGCGGAAGGTCACTCCCGCCAGCTGCTCCTGGGTGCCGGCAATACCGCGAATGCGCAAACTGCCTTCGGGCGCAAACAGGTTGCGATGTTCCCAGCTACCCGCCAACCGCACGCCTTCATCGCTGCCATAGCCGAGTGATCCGGCCACCGTGCGCAAGGGGGCCGGCGTCAGGCTCACCGCCAGATCGACCGTGCCGGGTATTTCCCCGCTGGGCGGCTGGACTTCGATCGGGGTCAGCGAGACCGATCCGACCAGCCCAGTGGCCAGGATCGCCCGCCGCAAATCCTGCTCGTCGCTGCGGCGATACAGATCACCCGGCTCGAAACGGGCGATTTCGGCTAGATGGTGGCCAGACAGGAATTGCTCCAGATTGCTGGTCACTGTGCCAAAGGTATAACGCCCGCCGGGCACCACCGGCATGGTCAGATCACCTTCAACCCTGGCATGGTCGATCAGCAATGCCGGCTCGGCAATCGTGGCAAAGGGATAACCGTTCTCGCCCAGCGCATCATCCAGATCGACCCGCTCACCGACAATCGCATCGAGCGAGACCGGATCGCCGGGAAACACGCCATAGCTTTCGCGCAGAAAATCTTGGTCCGGCCCGTCTGCATCCAGCGCGCCCAGATCGACCGCTCCGATGCGATAGCGCGCGCCGGGGATCAGATCGAAGCGCGCGACCGGGATGACATCGCTCTCGCCGACTTCCACCGAACGCACGACCTGGGCATCGAAATAGCCATATGTGCGCAGCAGTTGCCGCAGCAGTTCCTCATCCGCACGGGCCTGCGCGGCGAGGCGGGCGTGGCTGTCATCATCCTCCAGCACCTCGACCGAAGACAGTGCCTTGAAGCGGGCGATGAAGGCATCACGCACCGGAAACAGCGTCAGGTCGGTCGGCAGGACCAGCACCAGCTCGTCAGACAGGCGCGCTTCATCCCCTTCGGGCAGCGGGGCGATCACATCGGCAAAGCTGGCGAATGCGATCGTTTCGACTGGCATGACAGGTTCGAGTTCGGCCAGCACCATGTCCTGGGGCGGCTCCACCGTCAGCAGTGGCATCAGTTCCATCGGCGAGTCTGCCGCCAGGTCGGGCATTTCGCCATCAGACTCGTCAGAACCGCTGCCGCCCTGCGCCCAGCCCTCAGGATCGCTGACTGCTTCAGGCGGGATCAGCTCATCGAGGCTTTGTGCTGTCAGCGTTTGGGCGGACAACAGCAGGATTGCGGCCAGAACCGGGGTGCAGATTTTCATGGAACTTGAGGCTGGTGTCTCAGACGAAACGGTATTGCCGCTGTTCGCCAGGCGCACCATCCTTGGACGCACCCTCGATCCCGTCATCGCCCGGCTGTGGAGCAGCGACGGCGAGCGAGGCGATACGGGCGGTCTGTTCTCCATCGGCCATACGGCTCCAGCCTTCCGGCCCGAGCTGTTCGAGCGGGCGGTAACGCACTTTATACTGCATCCGCGGCGAGCCATCGACCCAATAGCCGAGATAGACATAGTCCAGCCCATCCCCACCGGCGCGGCGGATGTGGTCAAGGATCACGAAATTGCCAAGGCCATCGCGCTCGGCATAATCGGGATCGTAGAAACTGTAGATCATCGACAGCCCATCACCTTGCCGGTCCGTAAGGCAAGCAGCCACCAACCTTCCCGCGCGCCCATCCACATCAGGCTCACGATATTCAACCACTACGCTGGAAACCGAAGTGTGTTCCACCATGTCGGCAAAATCCACCTCGTCCATCGCCGCCATGCCGCCGCCGGGGTGGCGATGCGCGAGGTATTTCTGCAGCAGCTCAAATTGCTCAGCAGTGGCCCAAGGGCGGCATTCGGTGACCACCAGATGATCGTTGCGGCGCAGATTGCGGCGCTGGGTGGTTGAGGGGCAGAATTCTTTCGCCACCACCCGCACCGAGATACAGGCGCGGCAATCAACGCACGACGGACGATAGGCCACCGTCTGGCTGCGGCGAAACCCGATCCGGCTGAGCGCGTCGTGCAACTGTTCGGAATGCGGCCCCTTCAGCTCAGTGAAAACCTTGCGCTCCGTGCGGCCGGGCAAATAGGGGCACGGCGCAGGGCTTGTCACAAAGAAGCGGGGGAATCGAACGGGTGCCGTCACCTCTTCCTGCATCCTTTTGGTTTGTCTGATTGATCCGGGGTTGATCCATTGCGTGAACGCCCACCCCTTATGCAGGGCGGATTCGTCCATTGAAACGATCTTAACCACAAAATCGCCGCTGGTCAGGGTTAATTTGCACAAGCCTGCGCACAACCAGCGCCAGACGCCCCGAAACGGATCAGTTCAGTTCGACGTGGCTAACCGAATAGCCGTTGCGCCGCATGTCAGAGATCAGCGCTTCGAGCTGTTCGCGATCACGCGCCTCGCATTCGATATCGGTCACCAGGCCCTTGGCGGGCAGATTGGTGAAAATGCGCTGGTGGTAGATTTCCAGGATATTGACGTTGTGGCGGTTGAACAGGTCCATCACCTTGAACAGCGCGCCGGGCCGATCCTGCAGACTGATCTGCAACCGCGCCAGCCGGCCTGATCGGGCCAGATCGCGCAGCAGCACATTGGCTAAAAGGCGGGTGTCGATATTGCCACCGCACAGCACCAGCCCGACCTTCTTGCCCTTGAACCGCTCACGATGCGCCAGCACTGCCGCCAGCCCGGCCGCGCCCGCGCCTTCGACCACGGTCTTTTCAATCTGCAACAACAGCGCAACTGCCTCTTCCAGATGCGGTTCTTCCACCAGCACGATATCGTCAACCACATTGCGGATGATCTGGCGGGTGAACTGGCCCGGCTCCTTAACCGCAATGCCTTCGGCCAGAGTATCGCCGCCGCAGGGCAGATCCTGCCCCTTGATGTGGCTATACATCGACGGATAAAGCGCGGCCTGCACGCCGATCACCTCAACCTTGTGGTCAAGACTGCGCGCCACCGTGCCCATGCCCGAAATCAGCCCGCCGCCGCCAATCGGCACCACGATGGTATCAAGGTCTGGCGCATCGGCGAACATTTCCAGCGCCACCGTGCCTTGGCCCGCCGCCACCAGCGGATCATCGAACGGATGAACGAAAGTCAGCCCCAGCTGCTTTTCCATGCTGAGGGCGATGGCATTGGCCTCGTCAAAGGTCTCGCCATCCAGGATAACCTTGCCACCGACGCTTTCGGTTTGCATCACTTTCACCGTTGGCGTGGTCCGCGGCATCACGATGGTGACAGGAACGCCGAGCCGTGTGCCGTGATACGACAAGCCTTGCGAATGATTGCCAGCTGACGCCGCGATCACGCCCTTGGCGCGCTGTTCAGGCGTGAGCAGCAACAGCGCATTGAGCGCTCCGCGTTCCTTGTAAGCGGCGGTGAACTGCTGGTTTTCAAACTTCAGCCAAATGTCCGCCCCGGTAATCGACGACAGCGTGCGGCTGTGCATGGTGGGTGTGTGGACCACGGAAGTGCCGATCCGCGCGGCGGCGGCGGTCACATCGGCAAGGTCCAGCTTGGCGGCAGCAGTTCGGGTATCGTTCATCGCCACGGCCTATCGCAATTTTATGCGCAATTGAAACCCCCACTCACAAGTTACGGGCAAAGATTGCGTTGCAGGCACATAGCGGGCAGTCAGCGAACCATGAACCACCTATCGAAAATCGCCTTCTTCGGCCTAAGCGTGATGGCCCTCACCTCGCCCACCCCCGCACTGGCCGAAACCCATTTTGACAACCTCGATGGCATCTCTATCCGCCGCGATGGCAGTGTTGACCGCTTTTCCGGCATGGTCGTGAACGAGCAAGGGCAGATCGTCCAGCTGCTCGATTTCGGCGATCGGCCAACGGTTCATATCGATTTCTACAACGATCTGGGCGGGGCCACGGTGGTGCCTGGCTTCGTTGATTCGCATGCCCATGTGATGGATGTGGGGCTGGCAAAATTGACGCTGGACCTGTCTGGCACCACCACTCTGGCCGAGGCGCAGGCGTTGATTGCGGCCTATGCGGCGGAATTTCCCGGCCGCCCATGGTTGGTCGGACGCGGCTGGAACGAGGCTCGCTGGGGCCTGGGCCGCTTCCCCACTGCCGAGGAGTTGGACGCGGTCAGCGATGGCCGCCCGATCATGCTCGAACGCGCCGACAGCCACGCCGTCTGGGCCAATAGCGCGGCGCTTGCCACTGCCGGGATCACCGCACAAACCGCCGATCCGGCTGGCGGGCGGATCGTTCGCCGCGCCGGATCGCGCGCACCTGCGGGCGTGCTGGTCGACAATGCCATGGCGCTGCTCACTGCCCACGTCCCGCCACCGCGCGCAGGCGACAGCGATCTGGCGCTGCACGAGGCGCAGCGCGAATTCTTC
>CAMDSM010000097.1 GCA_945906905.1 Altererythrobacter xiamenensis
AGTGAAACGCGGGTTGTCGGGCGGCGGCGGCAGGATGCCTGGCGCGGATATGGGCGTATTTCCGCCTGCTTCAAGGGTTTCTGCTGCTTCGAGCAGGAAATCGACCGCAGTTGCCGCCTCAGGCAGACTGGCAGCCAGCCGCATCAGCGCTTCGGCGTGACCATCGATCTGGTCTGGATGACGGGCGAGGCCAGCCAAAACCGCTTGCGCCAGGCTATCGCGGACATTGCCGCTGGTCGCGCGGCGCAGGCGTTCGGACATTTGCGGGGTGTGGGCGGTGGTGGGCTTCTGGTTGCGGACGCCGGGCTTCCACTCGGTCTTGCTGAACTCGCGCTTGGGAAAGGCGAAGGCCGAATAGCGATCGAGCCATTCGCGGCGATAGAGTGCCTTGATGTCGGGGTTCTGGACCGCCTCTGCATGGGCGATCAATCGCTCCTTGAGGCCCGCCTTGTCCTCGGGCGAGGTGAGCGGGAAGGCCGCGCACTCATGCTCCCACACCAGATCGAGCAGCGGCTTGGTGCCCGCCAGCAAGGCCTCCATCGCTTTCACGCCCTGCCTTTTCACCACATCATCGGGATCAAGCCCGGCGGGCAGCTGGACGATCTGCAGCGAATGACCGGGGCGCAGCAAGGGCAGGGCGCGCACCGCCGCCTTCATCGCCGCGCGTTGGCCTGCACCATCGCCATCGAAACACAGCAAGGGCTTGTCGACCATCCGCCACAGCAGCTCGACCTGCCGCTCGGTCAAAGCAGTGCCCATCGGGGCCACGGCATCCTCAATCCCGGCCGCGGCCAGAGCGATCACATCCATATAACCCTCGACCACGATGAGCCGGCCAGACTTCCTGCTGGCTGGCCCCGCGCGGTGGAGGTTGTAAAGCGTGCGGCCCTTGTCGAACAACGGCGTATCGGGGCTGTTGAGGTATTTGGCGACGCCCTCTCTATCCTCCAACACGCGGCCACCAAAGGCGATCACGCGTTCGCGCGCATCCTGGATTGGCAGCATCAGGCGGCCCCGGAAGCGATCGTAGGGGGCCTTGTCGTCCACCGAAATCAGCAGCCCCGCCTCCACCAGCAGCGCCTCGTCAAAGTGGGCGAGGGCGGTTTTGAGCGCGGTGCGGTCATCAGGTGCAAAGCCAAACCCGAACCGTTCCACCGTGCGATCATTGAAGCCGCGCTTCTCCAGATAGGCCCGTGCCTTGGCTCCACCGGGCGCGGCAAGCTGGGCGACGAACCATTGCTGGGCCGCTAGCATCACATCGTGCAAGCCCGCGCGCTGTTGCGCCGCCTCGGCCTCCCGTGGATCGGCGCGGGGAACTTCGATCCCGGCTTGGGCAGCCAGCTCCTTGACCGCATCCATAAAGCTGAGGCCGCGCTGATCGGTCAGCCAGCTGATCACATCACCATGCGCCTGACAGCCGAAGCAGTGGTAAAAGCCCTTCTGGTCATTGACGGTAAAGCTGGGTGATTTCTCGTTGTGGAACGGACAACAGGCCTTCCACTCGCGTCCAGCCCGCGTCAACTTGACCGTGCGCATGATCACGCCAGACAGCGTAACCCGCGCGCGCAGTTCATCGAGGAATTGAGGGGAAAGGGCCACCGATCCTCCCTAGCCCGTGCGGGCAAATATCTCAAGAACGGCGAATGTCAGGGACACTAAGGATGTCCGCCGATTTCGACCCATAACGAAACGCAGCAAAGGCCTCCATTTCCGATGCGAAGTTTGGGGCTTCCCATCGTTGATAATCCGTTTACGTTGCCAGATGGGTCGCGGGGGGCGTCCTGGGGGAAATAACAATACAAACCAAGTCCAGAACTGCCCCTATTTTTAGTGGAGGAAGTTGGATGTTGAATAAGGTAAGCGGGTTCGCAAGGGCCTTGAATCTCGTTCTGGCGATTGTCGCTGGTTTCGTCGCACTGGGCACGCTTAATGTCGCGCTGGTGCTGGTTGTGCTGGGCCTGATCTCCGGGATCACGATGGCAGCGGATCGTTTTGTCCCCACAGCCGTCACAGTGCTGGTATTGCCAGCCGTAGGCCTCGCGCTGAGCCTGATACCGATGATCGGCGAACAGCTAAACGCAGTGGCTGGCAATATCGCACTCGCCGGGGCCGCCGCACTGGCCAGCGCCATTGCCATCATGGCTTACGGCCTGATCAAGGACGGACTGCTGGGCCTGACTGCCAAGTAAGCCTGATCTTCAATCAACAACGCAAGAGTCCGCCGGTGATCCCGGCGGACTTTTCGTTTCACCCCAATCGATTCAGGCCGCAGTGGTTTCAGGCCAAGGCCGCTTTCACCAGACCGCTGGCCGTGCTCATATCCAGCTGCGAACCGTGGCGCGCTTTCAGTTCGGCCATAACCTTGCCCATGTCCTTCACGCCGGTCGCGCCCAGTTCTGCCTTGATCGCCAGAATTGCCGCGGTGGCGCCCTCGTCGCTCATGGTCTGGGGGAGGAAACCCTCGATCACCGCCAGTTCGCCGCGTTCCACATCGGCCAGTTCCTCGCGCCCGCCTTGCACATAGAGCGTGATCGATTCGCGGCGCTGCTTGGCCATCTTGCGCAATACGTCGATCACCATGTCGTCATCGTTGACGGGCGCCGTGCCGGTTCGCAGTTCGATATCGCGATCCTTGATCTTGGCTCCGATCAGCCGGAGCGCAGCGATGCGCGGCTTATCGCCGGCCTTCATCGCGGCAATCGTTTCGGACTTGATGGATTCGCGCAGCATGGGATCAGAACTTCCTAAAAGTTGATTGGCCTGTGGATTGTTTGCAGCCCGCGATAGGGAAACGCGCCACTTAGTCAAATATAGTTGGCCCCATGCCTTGACGCTTGGGTGTGCCAAGGATAGCGGCCATCTCTTAGCAAGCATCGTCAGTTTCACCTGCCCACGGGAGTCCATCATGGCCTTTTCCGCGCCTTCGCACGCGCAACCCAAAGGAGCGACGGGCGTTCTCGTCCTCGCCGATGGAACCGTGGTGTGGGGCAAGGGCTTTGGCGCCACCGGCAGCGCCGTGGGCGAGGTGTGCTTCAACACCGCCATGACCGGGTATGAGGAGGTGATGACCGATCCCTCCTATGCCGCGCAGATCGTCACTTTCACCTTCCCGCACATCGGCAATGTCGGCACCAATAGCGAGGACGTCGAGAGCGCAGTCGAGGGCGCGGTGGGCTGCATCGTGCGCGAGGAAGTGACGCACAATGCCAACTTCCGCAGCACCCAGGAATTTACCGAGTGGCTGGTGCAACACGGCAAGATCGGCCTTTCGGGTATCGACACCCGCGCACTCACCCGCCGCATCCGCACCAACGGCGCGCCCAATGCGGTGATCGCGCATTCGCCCGACGGCAAGTTCGAAGTGGCCGCGCTGCTGCAGCGGGCGCAGGACTGGCCGGGGCTGGAAGGCATGGATCTGGCGCAGCGGGTTACGCGCAGCGCGGTGGAAGGCTGGGAAGGCGGCGCGTGGAGCCTGGGCAAGGGCTATGCCCGCTCGCCGCATGACAAGCGCGCGCATGTGGTAGCCATAGATTACGGCGCGAAGGACAATATCTTCCGCAATCTGGTGCATGCCGGGGCGCGGGTGACGGTGGTTCCGGCACGGACCTCGCTGGACGATGTGCTGGCGCTCAAGCCCGATGGCGTGTTCCTGAGCAACGGCCCGGGCGATCCGGCGGCGACGGGGGCCTATGCCGTGCCGGTGATTGCCGCGCTGCTGGAGCAGGACATGCCAATCTTCGGCATCTGCCTAGGCCACCAGATGCTGGCGCTGGCAGCAGGCGGCAAGACGCTGAAAATGCACCAGGGGCATAGAGGCGCGAACCACCCGGTCCAGCGCGTGGGCGAGGGCTGGGGCGAATCTGCGGGCTTGGTCGAGATTACCTCGATGAACCACGGCTTCGCGGTGGATGCGGCTTCGCTTCCGGCAGGCGTGGTGGAAACGCACCGCTCGCTGTTCGACGGATCGAACTGCGGGATCGCGATCAAGGGCAAGCGGGCGTTCGGGGTGCAGTATCACCCTGAGGCGTCGCCGGGGCCGATGGATAGCTTCTATCTGTTTGAGAAGTTTGTGGGGATGTTGGGGTGATTTTGTCGCAAACAGACAAAAAGCTCTTGATAGCGCTCCGTAAGGGAAAGCACTTTAAGGCTAACCCTGGGAACGTCAGAGCGCTTTGTGAGCAATTTCAACCTGGGATCGAATGGCAAGAGAGCGACTCGTCAGGTAGGCGATTGTTGACTGATGGCTACGCTAAGAGTGTTCCTAATTCGGATGCGCCGGGCGCCCTCCATCTTAGACTCACCGATAAGGGAATAGCCGCAGCTGACATCGCGCACGATGAGTTGAGAGAGCCCACCATCGGCGAGCGCCTAAAGAAGCTGCCCTACGGCAAAGCTGGCTGGGATGTTTTCAAGATCGGACTTGGTGTCGGCCTAGGTGTGATCGCAACAAAATGGTTCGGAAGCTAAATGCCCAAACGCACTGACATCTCCTCGATCCTCGTCATCGGCGCTGGCCCCATCATCATCGGGCAGGCGTGCGAGTTCGACTATTCCGGCACACAGGCGATCAAGGCGCTGAAGGAGGAGGGGTATCGGGTGGTCCTGGTCAACTCCAACCCCGCCACCATCATGACCGATCCCGAATTTGCCGATGCCACCTATATCGAGCCGATCACGCCCGATATCGTCGCCAAGATCATCGCCAAGGAGACGGCGCTGTTTCCCGGTGGCTGGGCGCTGCTGCCGACGATGGGTGGGCAGACAGCGCTCAACTGCGCGCTGGCGCTGGATGCCGATGGCACGCTGGCGAAATATGGCGTGGAAATGATCGGGGCCACCGCCGATGCCATCGACAAGGCTGAGAACCGCCAGCGGTTCCGTGAGGCGATGGACAAGATCGGCCTCGAAAGCGCGCGCAGCGGTGTAGCCACCAATGTCGATCAGGCCTTCGCGGTGCTGGAAACCACCGGCCTGCCCGCGATCATCCGCCCCAGCTTCACTATGGGCGGCACCGGCGGCGGCATCGCCTATAACAAGGCGGAATTCGAGCACATCGTCCGCACCGGCATCGAAGCCAGCCCCACCAACGAGGTGCTGATCGAGGAATCGTTGCTCGGCTGGAAGGAGTTCGAGATGGAAGTCGTCCGCGACAAGGCGGACAATTGCATCATCGTGTGCAGCATCGAGAACGTCGATCCGATGGGCGTCCACACTGGCGATTCCATCACCGTCGCCCCAGCACTGACGCTGACCGACAAGGAATACCAGATCATGCGCAACGCCAGCATTGCCTGCTTGCGTGAAATTGGCGTGGAAACAGGCGGTTCGAACGTACAGTTCGCAGTCAATCCCGCCGATGGCCGCCTGATCGTGATCGAAATGAACCCGCGCGTGTCGCGCTCATCGGCGCTCGCCTCCAAGGCCACGGGCTTCCCGATTGCCCGCGTCGCCGCCAAGCTGGCGGTGGGCTATACGCTGGACGAAATTACCAACGAGATCACCGGCGCAACCCCGGCTTCGTTTGAGCCGACCATCGATTACGTTGTCACCAAAATTCCGCGCTTTGCCTTTGAGAAGTTCAAGGGCGCCAAGGTGGAACTGTCGACCGCGATGAAGAGCGTGGGTGAGGTGATGGCCATCGGCCGCAACTTCAAGGAATCGCTGCAAAAGGCGTTGCGGGGCCTCGAAACCGGGCTCGACGGGTTCAACCGCATGTTGGCGCTCGAAGGCGCGACGCGCGATGAAATCACCGCCGCGCTCAGCAAGGCCACACCCGATCGGCTGCTCAACGTGGGCCAGGCTTTCCGCGAGGGGTTCACGGTGGAGGAAGTCCACGCGATCACATTCTACGATCCGTGGTTCCTGCGCCACATTGCCGAAATCATCGCCGAAGAGGCCGTGATCGGCCGCGATGGCTTGCCCAACGATGCCGCCAGCCTGCGCCGCCTGAAAGCGATGGGCTTTTCCGACAAACGCCTCGCCACTCTGGCGGTGCGGTCGGTTGGCGTCGCAGGCGGGCTAGGCGAAACGCAGGCGCGCCGGTCGGGCCTGCTGCACGATGCCCTGCGCGCCATGGCCGGCGCCACCAGCGAGGACGAGGTGCGCGAGCTGCGTGAGAAACTGGGCGTGCTGCCGGTGTTCAAGCGCATCGATAGCTGCGCGGCCGAATTCGATGCCATCACGCCCTATATGTATTCGACTTATGAAGCCCCCAGCTTCGGCGTGCCGGAGAACGAGGCCGATCCATCAGACCGAAAGAAGATCGTCATCCTGGGTGGCGGGCCAAACCGGATCGGGCAGGGGATCGAGTTCGATTATTGCTGCGTCCACGCCTGTTTCGCCCTGTCGGAAGCCGGGTTTGAGACGATCATGGTCAACTGCAACCCCGAAACCGTCTCAACCGATTACGACACCTCCGACCGGCTCTATTTTGAGCCGCTGACCGCCGAGGACGTGCTGGAGATCCTGCGCGTGGAAATGTCGCGCGGCGAGGTTGTCGGCGTGCTCGTGCAATTCGGCGGGCAGACCCCGCTCAAGCTCGCCGCCGCGCTGGAGGAAGCGGGCATTCCGATCCTGGGCACCAGCCCCGATGCCATCGACCTGGCCGAAGATCGCGAACGCTTTGCCAAGCTGGTTGACAAGCTGGGCCTCAAGCAGCCCGAAAACGGCATTGCCCGCAGCCGCGATGAGGCCGCTGCTGTGGCTGCCCGCATCGGCTATCCGGTGCTGCTGCGCCCGTCCTATGTGCTGGGCGGACGGGCGATGGAGATCGTCGATAGCGAGGCGCAGCTGGATAATTACATCGCCACGGCGGTGAACGTGTCGGGCGATAGTCCGGTGCTGATCGACCAGTATCTGCGCGATGCGATCGAGTGTGATGTCGATGCGCTGTGCGATGGCACCGAAGTGCGGGTGGCTGCGGTGATGCAGCATATCGAGGAAGCGGGCATCCATTCAGGTGACAGCGCCTGCACCCTGCCGCCTTACAGCCTGTCGCCCGAAATCGTCGCCGAAATGGAGCGTCAGGCTGAATTGCTGGCGCTGGCGCTGGGCGTGCGTGGGCTGATGAATATCCAGTTCGCGGTGAAGGATGGAGATGTCTATCTGATCGAGGTCAACCCACGCGCCAGCCGCACCGTGCCGTTCGTGGCCAAGGCTATCGGCCAGCCGGTGGCCAAGATCGCTGCCCGGGTGATGGCGGGCGAGATGCTGTCCACCTTCCCGCCGTTCAAGCGCGAACTTCCCTATGTCGCGGTGAAGGAAGCGGTTTTCCCCTTTGCACGCTTCCCCGGTTCCGATCCTGTGTTGACACCGGAAATGAAGTCTACCGGCGAAGTTATGGGAATCGATAAAGATTTTGCGACAGCCTATACCAAGAGCCAGGTCGCCGAGGGCACTATTCCACCCGAAAAGGGTAGGCTGTTTGTATCGGTCAAGGACAGCGACAAGCCGATGATCCTTGATGCGGTCAAGCTGCTGGTCGGCCAGGGCTTCACGGTGGTCGCCACCAGCGGCACGGCAAAGTATCTCACCGAGGCGGGAATGCCAGTAGTGCGGGTCAACAAGGTGGCCGAAGGGCGGCGGCATATCGTCGACATGATCGTCGATGGCGAGATCGCGCTGATCTTCAACACCACCGAAGGCTGGCAGAGCCACAAGGACAGTCATTCGATCCGCGCCTCGGCATTGGAAGCCAAGGTTCCATACTACACCACGGCGGCGGCATCGCTGGCCGTGGCACAAGCGATTGTGACCGTTCGGGTGGCTGATCTTGAAGTTCGTTCATTACAGGACTATTATAGCGCCTGACCAATAGTGCTCTCCCGACAATTGAGCCCCGCAAAAGCGCCCGTATCAAGGGTGCCGGGGAACTTTTGACGGGAGCCCGGGGAAAGACAGGGAAAAATATGGAACGCGTGCCGATGCTGGCGGAAGGCTATGAAATGCTGACCACCGCTCTCAAGGCCCTCAGGCAGGAAAGGCCCCTGATCGTGGAAGCGATCGAGGAGGCGCGCGCGCATGGCGACCTGTCGGAAAATGCCGAATACCACGCCGCCAAGGAACGCCAGGGCCAGGTGGAAGCGCAGATTGGTGATATCGAGGACCGCGTCAGCCGCGCGCAGATCATCGATCCCGCCTCGCTCAGCGGTGACAAGGTGGTGTTCGGCGCCACGATCACCCTACTGGATGAGGCCGACAAGCCGCAGCGTTACCAGATCGTCGGCCAGGCAGAGAGCGATGCCAAGAAGGGCCGCATTTCGTATGACAGCCCGCTTGGCCGCGCGTTGATCGGGCGCTCGGTGGGCGACGAGGTCGAAGTGACGGTGCCCTCGGGCGAGAAGTTCTACCTGCTTGAGAAGATTGAATTCATCTGATCAATTGCGCGGCTGATCGCTCAGTCTACCATCAACTCAGGGGCGATTAGCCGGTGCAGGTGGACGATGACATATTTCATCTCCGCATCATCAACCGTGCGCTGCGCCCACGCGCGCCAAGCTTCCTCAGCCTCGGCGTAGCTGGCGAAATAGCCGACGGTGTGGATATCCTTCAGGTCCTGAAATTCAGTGCCCTGCGGATCGCTAACCCTTCCGCCCATGACGAGGTGAAGGAGCTGGATTGCCATCTGGAGTGCCTTTCGCGCGTGTAAGCCCGCTCCTTAGGGCAACAACGATACGCTGCAAGTGCGAAAGACAGCTTTCGATCAGTGCTTCTTGATCGCGCCGGCGATGGTCTTGCCGATAACGCGCGCAGTGCTGCGGGCGGCATCGCTGGCAGCACCAACGCCACGGTCGGCACTGCGGCGCACCTTGCGCGCAGTGTCACCCAAACTATCGGCGGCGTCTTCGGCAAGATCGGCCCCGGTCTGGCGGGCACCGGCCACCGATTCCATCAGCTGATGGGCAAAGGCGCTGGCCATTTCGCTGCCAACACTTGCCAGCCCGGCCGCTCTGGCCCCGGCATAGCGGCCCGCGCGGCGGGTGGGCGAGTTTGTGAACATGGCCGATATCAGCACGCCAATTGCCAGCCCGCCCGCCACCGTCGCCAGCGGATGCTCGCGCGCGAAAGCGGTGAAATTGTCCTTGGCGGCAACCGCCTTCTCGCCGAGCATTTCGCTCAACGGCTGGCCATCGCGCAGATCGTTGCGGGCCTGCGCATGGGTGATGCGATCCTTGATTTCCTGACGCTTGGCTTCGGTCATGGTGCTTGTCTTCCAGCTATGGAGTGTCTGTTGGGGTAATGTCTGGGGCAGCATCGGGTTCCGGCGCTTCATCATCCTCGAGCACGCCCGCCACTGCATCGGATATCTGATCGCGGAAGGCCCATGCGGCCAGCGCGGTCAGTACCAGCGCCGCGCCGCCTGCCACTTTGCCGCGATTGGTTTGCGCCAGATCCGCTGCACCTTCGGCCACCAGCTTGAAGTAATCACCGCCCGCCTGCGCCACACTTCTGGCCCAGCCATGCTTGGCCGCATCCGAGCGGACGTAGGCTAGATCATCGCTCACCACGCGCCTTGCCGCATCGCGCAGCGCGCGCGATTCGAGCAGGTGTTGCTTGGCCGGAGGCACGGTCAACTTTCCTCACCATCTTCGCGTATAGCACCCATCAGTGCGCCCCAGGCCTTGCGTGCGCCAAGCGTGGCGAGCAGCGCGCCCAAAAGCAGCAGCCCGACGACAATGGCCGTGGCCCCCCAAGCACTCACCAACGGGGTCAGCGCCAGAACCAAGCCAAAAGTGAGGCCCATAACGGCCACCACCAGCAGCAGCACCGCCGCAATACCGAGTGCCAACGCCTGCTTCAAATTCGCCCCGACGAAAGCGGCGCGGACCTTCTGATAACCCAGTTCAGCGTCAAACCAGGTCTGCGCATCGCCGATCAGATCCTCGACATCGGCCAGCAGCGAGCTGGGCGCATCGGCCCCGTCACCCGGCGCGGCGGGTGCGTCCTCCCGCGCGTCCATCAGCAGGAACTACCGGCGGAACAGGCGCGAGATGAGGTATCCGGCGACAACCGCGATCCCCAGCGACTTGCCGGGGTTCTGCCGGACATATTCGCGCGCATCATCACCCAGATCCTCCACGCTCTTGTTATGGAGGCTGGTAGCAGTGTTCGACAGCGAACGCGACGCGTTGCGGGCGTAATCGCCATATTTCTGGCCCAGCTTCTCGTCGATGGTGGAGGCATTGTCGTCGACCACGCGGCTGAGACCTTCGAGCGCGTCGCTGGCCTTGTTCTTGCCTTCGGTGGCCAGTTCGCCAGCCTTAGTCTTGGCTTCGGCGGCGATTTCGCTGGCCTTGGTTTTGGCCTCAGCGGCCCAATCCTCGCTGCGGGCGCGGGCGTCACCCGCATAGGCGGTGGCCCGGCCGCGCGCATCGGCAGTCAGCGCCGCGGCACCAGCCTTGGCTTCATCGACTGCGGCGCTGAAACGCGCACGTGCCTCGGATGCGGGGGCGGCTTTCGCAGCGCGCGGCTTGGCAGATCTGGGTTTGGCAGTCGATTCGGCCATGGTCAGGTACACCTTCATAAATTGCGGCGGGCCAACTGCCTGCCATACGGTGAATATTCAACGCGGCTTGCGCCAGCCCGTTCCCGGGAATAGGAGGCCGCATTCCCTCAAATATGGGGGTGTCTTATCACTTTGCAACACCACCTGCCATAC
>CAMDSM010000098.1 GCA_945906905.1 Altererythrobacter xiamenensis
CGGAATGGTCCTGCGCCATCAGGCAAGGTTGGGCGAGACGCGCCCCGAACTGTCCGGCCACTTCCACCCGCGCCTGTCGGTCAAAGTCCGCACACGCCACATCCGCCGCCCCTGCGCGGTGTTGAGCGAAGGTGCACGCGGCGCTGGCCGCATGATCCTGCCCGCATTCGGCTCACTCACCGGAGGAATGGACGCCGCCGATCCGGCGATTCTGGCGGCGATGCAGCCTGCGCGGCGGATTGAGGCGGTGGTTCCAGCGAAGGACCGGCTGGCGCGGTTTGTGCTGTGGCGCGCCGATGTTGCGTGATGGCCACGCTGCCCCGCCAGACACATATCTCCCCTAGCGCATTGAACGCTTTGCCTCTACACAGCCGCTTCAAATCACTGCAGGAGCATACCTCATACCTCGTCCACCTCGCCGCATGATGGCGCCGCCGGTCAAATCCGGCCCCCGTTTCGACCAGATGATCCAGTCCGACAAAGTTCGCGTCATTGACGAGAACGGTGAAAATATCGGCGTCATGTACACAAATGAAGCGATCGAGCAGGCGGCCTCCGTGGGGCTGAACCTGGTAGAAGTCTCGCCCAATGCGGACCCGCCGGTGTGCAAGTTCCTCGATGTCGGCAAATATCGGTATGAGGCGCAGAAGAAGGCCAACCTTGCCCGCAAGAGCCAGAAGACGCAGGAGATCAAGGAGATCAAGATGCGTCCCAATATCGACGATCACGACTATGACGTGAAGTTGAAGGCGATGCACAAGTTCATCGACAATGGCGACAAGGTGAAGGTGACGTTGCGCTTCCGTGGCCGCGAAATGGCCCACCAGCATCTGGGCATGGACCTGCTCAAGCGGGTGCAGGAAGATATGTCCGATACCTCCAAGATCGAAGCCTATCCGCGCCTTGAAGGGCGCCAGATGCTGATGGTGCTTTCGCCCAAGTAGAATCAGGTGGAACGGCTTGATGGCTCGGGGCGTTGGTGGGCGATGAACTACCCGCGCCCCCAGCCGTTCACCCTTATCCTCACCTTGGCCATCACTTTGACGCTGATGCTGTCAGCGTGCGGGTCAAAGGATGCCACACAGCCCGCCCAACAGGCCCCCGAACAACCAGCAGTCGTTCCCGCCGCAATCCCCAGCGCCGAACCCGCAACTCCCATAGCCTCAGCGAATCCCGAACTCGATCGCGGCGTGGCTGGTGCGTGGGCTGTGCTGGCCGCGTGGGCGCGGGCATTGGAACAGCATGATTTTGACCGGGCCTGGGCGCTGTTTGGCGATCAGGGCGCGCAAAGTGGCATGACCAGCGCCGAATATGGAGCGCAGTTCGCGGGCTATCGCGATATCGTGGTTGCTGTATCCGAGGGCACGATCGAAGGCGGGGCCGGATCGCTCTATTATGAAGTTACCACCACAGTCACTGGCACCACACTGGATGGTGAACCTTTCCGGTTGCACGGCACCACCTACCTGCGCCGGGTGAACGACGTAGACGGAGCCAGCGCCGAGCAACTGCGCTGGCACCTTGCATCAAGCTCGCTGTCCCCCGCCTGAGCCCCCGCCTGAGCATACCGTCTTGCCGATCTGCAGTGATCGGTTAGGGTCGCCTAGGACAAACTTGGGGAACATTGCATGACAACCAGCCGCATCGGTTTCTGGATCGGACTGGCGGGATTTGCCCTCACCCTTCTGCTGCCCGCGCCCGGCACCATGCCCGCGCAAGCGTGGTTGGTGGCTGGGCTCACCTGGTGGATGGCCGCCTGGTGGATGACCGAGGCGGTGCCGCTGACGGCCACCGCGCTCCTGCCGTTCGTGGTGCTGCCCTTTGCCGGCATAGCCACGGCGGCGGAAACGGCGGGCACTTATTATTCCGACATTCTGTTCCTGATTCTGGGAGGGGCGTTTCTGGCGCTGGCGATAGAGCGCACCGGATTGCACCGGCGGCTGTCGCTGGCGATCCTGCGCGCGGTGGATCGCGGAGGCAGCAACGACACACGCAATGGCGGCACACGGCTGCTGCTGGGCTTCATGCTGGCCACCGCCGCGCTCTCAACCTTCATCTCCAACACCTCGACCGCGCTGATCATGATGCCGATGGCGCTGGCGGTGCTGGCGGGTGGCGGGCTGGCCGATCCGCAGTGTAAGTCCGGACTGAGTGGCGCGCTGCCCATCGGCATCGCTTTTGCCGCCAGCATCGGCGGGCTTGGCACCATCGTTGGCTCGCCCACCAATGCCATTGCCGTGGGCCTGCTGAATGAAACCGCCGGCCTGCAGATCGGCTTTGCGCAGTGGAGCGCCTTTGGCATGCCGATTGTGCTGCTGGGGGTGCCACTGGCCGCCTTTATCATAATGAAGGTTATGAAAGTGGCCGATCACCCGTTCGATCTGGCCGCCGCGCGCGCCGCGATTGACACCCACGCCGCCTGGACCGCGCCCGAAAAGCGGCTGGTGCCGCTGGTGCTGGTCACGTTTCTGGCGTGGTTGCTGCAACCACTGCTGGCGCCGCTGGTGCCCGCCGGATCGCTGACCGATGGCACCGTGGCGGTGATCGCCGGGCTGGCGCTGTTCCTGCTGCCCGATGGCACCGGACGGCGAATGCTGGTGTGGCAGGAGGCCGACCGGGCGCCGTGGGGTGTAATCATGATGTTCGGCGGTGGCCTCGCGCTTGCAGGGGGCATGACCAAGAGCGGGTTGGCCACATGGCTGGGGCAAGCATTGCTGCCGTTGGCGGGCGTGCCGATGGTGGTGGTGGCGCTGGCAGTGGTGGCGCTGGTGGTGGTGGTGACCGAATTTGCCAGCAATGTCGCCACGGCCAGCGGGATCATGCCTGTTGTCGCCAGTCTGGCGGCGGCGCTGGGCGGCGATCCGCTGGTGCTGGCGATGTCGGCTGCGATGGCGGCCAGCTGGGGCTTCATGCTGCCCGCCGGAACAGGGCCAAACGCGATTGCCTGGGCCACTGGCAGAGTGCCGCTGGCAGGCATGGTGCGGGCCGGACTGTTGCTCGATATTGCGGGCGTATTTCTGATAGTGGGCGTGTGTTGGGCAGTCGCGATATTGGGGCCGATGTTGGCGGCGATGTTGGGTATTTCTGGATAATCGACCAGCCGGTTCATCTGCGGGCAAGCAAGCAGGTGCAATTTTGCGGTGAAACGCCTTGCCCATGTTCGCCGGGCAAAGCTATGAAGCCCGACAACGTGGGCAAATGGCTCGCCGCAAATCGACAATGAACGGGATCAAAGTGCACCGCAATTTCACCTCTCTGCTGACTGTCGCCGCCTGCGGTGCCCTGCTCGTCTCGTGTGGTGGAGGCACGCCAGCGCCCACGCCGACGCCTACCCCAACGGGAACAGGCACACCTACGCCGACGCCAACGCCCACACCGGTGACATTCACTTTTGCGCAGCCGTTTTCGCTCGGCAGCAACGGGCTGTATATCTACGGCAACTTCACCCCCACTGGCGGGACCGAAGTGTTCAACGACGCCTCGCGCCTGAACACTGGCGCTGCTGGCCTCGCCTTTGTAGTCACGCCCGAGAAGGTATCGTTCGCATTTCCTGATCTTTCCGCGCCGGTGGATTTCCTCGGCACCAATCTCACTGGTTCGAGCGCGCACCTGCGCAGCTACGCCATCGGTGACCGCACGTTGAACATGGAAGTGCCGTTTACCAATGTCCTGCGCGCCAGCTACGCGCGCAGTGACAGCTTCATTTCCGGCTCGACGCCCGGCACGCTGCGCAGCAGCCGGGTGCTCCTCGTCTCTGTGCCCGTTACGATCACCACTGCGATCGCGGGTACATTGACCTATACCGGACAGCCGCATGTCGTGGGCGGGACCAAGGGCACCACCGTGCCCTCTATCGTATCGGCACCGGCTGCCACCTTCACCGTCACGGTCAACACCGCGGTCACGCCCAACACCACCACGATCACCGGAACGATCCCGGTGTTTGAATCCGTTCTCGGTGTGCCGACGGCCCGCGCCAACCTCGCTTTCACTGCCAGCGTGGGCGCCGGTGGCGCCTTCACCGGCACCATCACCGATACGACGAACGCCTTTGCCGGCACGTTCTTCGGATCGCTGGCCGGCCCCAATCGCGAGGAAGCGTTCCTGGTTTTCTCCGCCTCACATGCCGACGGACGCAAATATGTCGGCAGTCTGATCGGCGATTGATCAGGCTGCGGCTGCCAGTTTTGGCCGCACAGCAGGACCAGATACCGCCAGCTCGCGCACGGGCAGCACGACAGTAAATACCGCGCCTTGCCCGGGCTGCGATGCGGCCAGAATGCGCCCGTCCATCAGCGTAACCAGCTGCTGGCAGATCGACAGCCCCAGTCCCGATCCGCCATGCTTGCGAGCGATGGCGCTATCGGCTTGGGCGTATTTGCCGAAAATGCGGCCCAGTTCCTCGGGCGCAATGCCTATGCCGGTGTCGGTGATTTCGATGGCAAGCTGGGTCGATAGCACCCCTCGTTGCGCCCACACATGGACCTGAACAGCGCCGTGATCGGTAAATTTCACCGCATTGCCGATGAGGTTGAGCAGCACCTGCCGCAGCCGAAGCGAATCGCCCGCAATCCGCAAAGGCACCTGCTCATCAATCGTGCAGCTAAGCGACAGGCCCTTTTCAGCAGCGCGCGGGCGGAACAGGCCGAGGCAAAACTCCAGCTCGTCATGCAGCGCAACTTCGCCTTGCTCCAGCGCCATTTGCCCGGCCTCAAGCCGCGAGAAATCGAGGATATCGTTGAGCAGCCGCACCATCGTCTGCCCGCTTTGGGCGATGTGATCGACGCTGCGGCGCTGCTCCGCCGTCAGTCCGCCCTGATGGCGCAGGAGATCGGCGAAGCCCAGCACACCGTTCATCGGGGTGCGGATATCGTGGCTCATATGGGCGAGGAAATCGGCCTTGGCGCTGGTCTGGGCGCGCAAATGGCGCAACAACAGCCCTGTCGGCAGGCACATCAGCACCATGCCGCCCAGAAACATCGGCAGATCGGCCCGGGCGGCGAATGTCGCCAGAGCCGCACCGAGCGCCGCTGCGATGACCCCCGCCACCGCGCCGGGGCGGACAGTTGGGCGCTGCGATAAGAAAGCCGTGACCGACAAAGTGCCCTCCTCCTGCGTGCCTTGTGTCTGATCCCGGCTTCTAGGCCCGTATAGATAATCGCAGCTATCGCTCAGCCTGCGGGTTTGCCCTTAGGGTTGGGCGTTTCGGCACACCGCAAGGCACCTTCAACCGAACCTAACCGAACCTAACCACCATTGTCATGGCCCTAAACCGCTTTGTCATTGGGCAGCGCAGCCCTCAATTCCTACCATCGCCGCGTTGCCAGTCACGGTGGCGGGCAGTTCACTTGGGGGGTTACACGATGCGGAAATTTCATTTTGCAGCCGGGCTTGCGGCGCTGGTTTGCCTGACAGGTTGCAGCACATTCATGGGTGGCGAGCTGGTGCGCGAGGGTGAGCCGGTGGGCCAGATCGTGCTCGCCAACCAAAGCGGCACCGGGATCGACGTGGTGACGATTTCGCGCTGCAGTGCGATGAGCCATGGCCTCAGCGTGTTGTCGGGCGGAGAAGTCATTCGATCGGGCAATACCCGCACATGGACGGTGAATGCCGGCTGCTGGGATGTCGGCGCGGGCCGCACGGGCAGTTGCAGCGGCGGGCGGTGCACCTGGCACGAAGCCTATCAACAAGTGCAGGTGCCCGCCAACCGCGCGGTGACTGTGCGCTTTACGCCTGCTGGCTGAATGCGGGCGAGGCGGAGGGAGCGCGCCCCCTCCTACTACCACTCAGCCCTTCCACGTGCGCCGTTCTTCGCCCTGGCGCAGCACTTCATAGGCCAGCTGGCAGGCCTGAAAAGCCTTGGCCGCCACCTCGTCACCCGGGCGGACATCGGGGTGGACTTCCTTGGCGCGTGTGCGCCAGGCGCGTTTTATGTCTTCGATGGTGGCATCGGTTTCCAGCCCCAGCACTTCGAGCGCGCGCAACTCGTCACGGCTGAAGGTGCCATCGCCGCTGCCGCCCCAGCCATAGTGGGCTGCTTCGGAATAGCCGGCATTGTCGCGCTGTTCGGCCCGCGCCCGCTCCTCCGCCTCTTCCTTGTCGAGGCCTTCGAAATAGTCCCAATTGCGGTTGTATTCGGCCGCGTGGCCTTGGCAGAAATACCAGCGGTCCTTGCTGTTGGGGCTTTTGGGGGCCGGGCAATCGCCCTTTTCGGTGCACAGATGCCGATCGCAAATCCGCACCTCCACCGCTTCACGCCCGGTGCCATAGGCCCGCCAGCGGGGAAAACCCCAATCCATATTGCGGCCAGACCGTGCCATCAGTTTACCAATTTGTTGAGCATTTGGCCGCTATAGGCGCTGCAACGCAATGTGGGAACCGTCCAAAGGCACCCAAGGCACCGATACAATTTCTTACCAATGTTGCATTGCAATATAAGCAGCCAAGCCTATCTGACAGTTGCAACATGAAACGGATTATGACGTGAGCAAGCAACTATCCATCTCCGCCGCCTTCAGTGTGCTGGCCATGGCCGCTTTCGTGCTGTCGGCCAGTCCGGATCTGACGACAACGGGCGCACAGGCCTATGCCCATGCGCCCGTCGACCAATCGTCGGATATCGGGCAGATCGCTGCCGATCTGCCATTCACTTCCAACTGATCAGTTGATCATCACCGTCACCGCGCGGCGGTTGCGGGCCCAGGCAGCGTCGCTGGAGCCGTTGTCAGCCGGGCGCTCCTCACCATAGCTGACGGTGCGCAGGCGGCCTTCGGCCACGCCCAGGCTGACCAGATAATTCCGCGCCGCATTGGCCCGGCTTTCACCCAGCGCCAGGTTATAATCGCGGGTGCCGCGTTCATCCGCATGGCCTTCAACGGTGGCGGTGGCATTGGGGTATTGCAGCAGATATTCGGCCTGCGTGCGCAAGCTGGCGGCATCGGCACTGTCGATGTTGAATCGATCGGTATCGAACAGGATCACATCGCGGCCCGCCATGGTGCGGGCGAAATGCGCCTGCGATCCGGCGACGGGGCCAGCCTGAGCAGTGGGTGTGGGTGCAGGTGTGGGGACCACACGCGGCGCTTCTGTCTGCTGCACCGGCGGCAAAATGATCGGAGCTTCTTTGGAACAGGCGGCCAGAGCCAACACGCTGGCGGCGACACTGATTACGGCAAGACGCTTCATGACTCTCTCCTCCTATTTCTTCCCAACTGAAACTTACAGGGCAAACGCCCGAAAATGCAATCCCCTTAAGGCAACACCGGGCCCCAGGCCGGATCAGACGCGCCCACCGGCGTATTGAGGCGGCGTTCGTTGCTGCCCGTCAGATCGACCTGATAAATCGCCGTGTCACCCGTTCCACGCTCGGTGCGGAAGAACTGGATGATCCGGCCATTGGGTGCCCATGACGGGCCTTCATCCTGCCAGCCATTGGTCAACGTGCGCAAATTGCGCCCGCTGGTATCCATCACCGCGATGTGGAAATCACCCACGATATGGGTAAAGGCGATCTGATCGCCGCGCGGGCTCCATTCCGGAGTGCCCGCACGCCCGCCGAAAAAGCTGATCCGCCGCGCGGCTGATCCATCGGCGTTCATGATATAGATCTGCTGTTCGCCCGATCGGTCGCTTTCAAACACGATCTGGCTGCCATCGGGCGAGTATGATCCGCCGACATCGATCCCCGGCGTATTGGTCAGCCGCACCGGAGTGCCGCCGCTGGCGGGCACGCGGTAAATATCGGTATTGCCGGCAATGGCCATCGAATAGAGGATATAGCGCCCATCCGGGCTCCACCGCGGGGCGAATGTGGGGTTGCTGCTTGTCGTCACCAAAGTCTGCCGCCCGCTATCAATATCATAAATATAGATGCGCGGATTGCCGTCCGAATAGGACAGGTAAGCGATGCGCGAATAGTCGGGCGAATAGCGCGGGGTGAGCGCGGTCGACTGGCCATTGGTGATGAAGCGATGGTTGGCCCCGTCGCTGTCCATGATGGCGAGGCGCTTGACGCGGTTATCCTTGGGGCCAGTCTCGGCGATATAGGCGATGCGGCTGTCAAAGAACGGGCTTTCACCCGAAAGCCGCGAATAGACCAGATCGGCGCAGCGATGCGCGGCGCGGCGCCATTCGCCCGGCGCCACCACCCAGCCATCACGCACCAGCTCATCCTCCAGCACCACATCATAGAGGTAGCAGCCGACCGTCAGCCGCCCATCGGCATTGGCGCGGACATAGCCCTGCACCAGCATTTCGGCACTGCGGCCCTGCCATGTCGGCCAGGCGGGGTTGGTGATCTGGGTATAGCTGGGGCGCGGCAGGCTGTCCGGCCCGACCGGGCGGAACAGGCCGTTGTTGCGCAGATCGTTGAATACCACGCGCGCCAATTCATTGCCCAAAGCGCCGGTGCCACCAGCGTTGGCGGCGGTGGCGGTTTCGGCATTGGTGGCGAAACTGGCGATGGCGATGCCGAGGTCTTGCCAGTCAGAATCGTCGGTGACGGTGCCGGTCAGCACCTCGTCCTCAGCCGCCACGACTTCAGCATCGACCTGCCCGATTGCAGGAGCGGTCAGCGAAAGGGCGATCAGCCCGGCGAGGATTGAAATTGTAGTGTTACGCATCGTCATAACCTTCGGTCAAACGTCCAGCGGAGTCGCCTCCACCGGCTATAGTATTCAGTGGGCAGGCGGAAGGGTGCAGCGGCCCGAACAGCACGCAACGCCCGTTCAACGTGGAGCGGAGCCTGCAGGCGATTGCCGTCGGTTACACCGGTTTGTTGAACAAGGCGGGGGGAGCCGCGCAAGCTACCGTCCTCGTTCAATTCCCATTCGACAACCGTCACCAGCTGATCAACCTCGACCCCAGTGGGTGCCGACCAGTTGGGGCGTAGCTGGCGAGTAACGGCAGAATTGAGCGCGGCCTGCTGCGTTGCGCCAAAAGCGGCCGCCTCGCCGCTACGCCCGTTGCCATCGGTCAACTCGCGCATCGAATCGGCCGTTACCCCGCCACCGCTGCGTGTTGCGCTGGGCGTCGGAGTAGGCCTGCGCGATGAACTCGGCGTGGGCGTTGGCCTGCGTGATGAACTCGGCGTTGGCGAAGGTCGCGCGCGCGGAGTGGGTGTGGGCGTGGGGCGCACGCGTTGCGTGGGGCGCGGCTCGGGCGTGGGCAGCACTTCGGGCTCGGCCACCGGCGCCAGTTGCGAGGAGGAGGAGGATGCGGGGTCTGCCGAAGGATCGGGCGATGTCGCTTCCAGCGCCACTTCCTCTGCCAGGCTCACCGTAATTCGCTGCGGCGGCTCGATCGGCTCCAGCGTGTTGTCCTGCAACATCAGCACCATGGCCAGCGCGACATGCGCCGCGCCAGCCACCAGCAGGCCGATCCGCTCTTCACGACTGAGGTTGGCAAGGGCCTCCATGGCTTAGGGCTATGGCGTTTGCGATGAACCGCTGGTGACCAGCGAAATCGCGTTAAAACCCGCCCGGTTGAGCTCACCCATCACCGCCATCACCCGGCCATAATCGAGCGCCTTATCGGCCCGCAAGGTCACCAGCGGCCTCTCTCCTGAACCGGCGCTCTCCTCCAGCGCTGCGGCAAGGCCACCCCGCTCCACCGGCGCATCATCGAGGAAAATCGCGCCCGAATTGTTGATCGAAACGGTGATCTGGTCGACCTCCTGCTCCAGCGCATTGGCCCGGCTGTCGGGCAGGTCCAACGGCACGCCGCTGGTGAGCAAGGGTGCGGTGACCATGAAGATGATCAGCAGCACCAGCATCACATCGACAAACGGCGTGACGTTGATCTCGGCCATCGGCGCGCGCCTGCCGGATCGGCCCCGTTTGCGGCCAGAGATGAGACCCATCGCCATCAGGCAGCTTCCATCTCGCGGCTGACCTGGCCGTGCACCTTGTCGGCAAAGCGGTGCAGCCGGGCCTCGAAGCCATTCACGCTGGCCGAAAAGCGGTTGTAGGCGATCACCGCGGGAATGGCCGCGAACAGGCCGATGGCGGTGGCGAACAGCGCCTCGGAAATACCCGGGGCGACCACGGCGAGCGAGGAATTGTTCTGCGATCCGATCTGGAAAAAGCTGTTCATGATGCCCCAAACGGTCCCGAACAGCCCCACAAACGGGGCTACAGCACCGGTAGTGGCGAGGAAGCCCAGCCGCTCGGCCAATTTGTCAGCCTCCGCCGCCACCTGCCCTTCCATCGCCTGGGCAATCCGCGCCATGGTGCCCGCGCGATCCTTCACGCCCTTTTTGGTCGAGCGGCGAAATTCACCGAGGCCCGCGGCTGCCACCCTCAGCGAGGGATTATCACCCTTGGTCCGGGCGATCAGGCCTTCGGGATCGTCGTTAGCCCAGAACTCCTGCTCGAACTTCGCCGAAGCACTATGCACCCGGCCCATCCGCATCGAGAACGAGACGATAATCGTCCACGCCCACACCGAAGCCGCCAGCAGGCCGATGATCACCACCTGCACCACAATATCGGC
>CAMDSM010000099.1 GCA_945906905.1 Altererythrobacter xiamenensis
CCGCTTCGAGTAGCGCTCCATTGGGGTCAATCCCGGCAAAGCTGGTCACCGCAGCGCGATCATACAACGGCTGGTTATAGCCGCCACCGCAGCCAATCTCGAACACCGCCCCGCGCGCCAGCGGCACCACCTGTTGGCGCAAAGCCGCCACTTCGGGCGTGCCGCAGCCGACGCCGATGATCCTCGGCAGGATCGTTTCGTCATACCATGTGCCAAGGCTCACTATTTACGCTCCCGATTATATGGTCAGCTGCTCAACCCACCGATCAGCCGATATTTCAGTTCCAGATATTCATCCATCCCGTGGCGCGATCCCTCACGCCCCAGCCCCGATTCCTTGACCCCGCCAAAAGGCGCGACTTCGGTGCCGAGCAACCCTTCATTGAGCGCCACCATGCCATATTCCAACCCATCCATCACGCGCCAGGCGCGGCCGATGTCGCGGGTGTAGAGATAGGAGGCGAGGCCGTAATTGGTATCGTTTGCAATCCGCAGCGCCTCACCCTCACCCGAAAAGCGCATCACCGATGCCACCGGGCCGAAAATCTCTTGTTGGGCGATGTCCATATCCTGCGTCACCCCGGTCAGCACGGTGGCGGCATAGAACTGCGCCCCGGCATTGTGGCGATTGCCGCCGCAGGCCAGAGCCGCGCCTTGTGCCCGCGCCCGGTCGGTCATCGCTTCCACCCGCTGCAAGGCCCGATCATTGATCAGCGGCCCCATCACCGTTGCCTGATCAACGCCTTCGCCCGTCACCAGCGCATTAGCCCGCGCGACATAGCGTTCGACGAATTCATCGTGCACGCCATCTTCAACCAGCAGGCGATTGAGGCCGATGCAGGCCTGCCCGGCGTTGCGATATTTGGCCACCAGGGCGCCCTCCACCGCTGCATCAAGATCAGCGTCGGCAAAGACGATAAACGGCGCATTTCCGCCCAGCTCCATGCTCGCCCGCTTCACCGTATTGCCCGCCTGCGTCAGCAGCAGCTTGCCCACGGCGGTCGAGCCAGTGAAGCTAATCTTGCGGACGGTGGGATGGGTGCAGAATATCCGCCCGACCATCGCAGCATCGGGGCTAGGCAGAATGCGGAAAATGTCCGCTGGAATGCCCGCCTGATGCGCCAATGCCTCAAGCGCCAGCGCGCACAACGGCGTGCTTTCCGAAGGCTTCATCACCATCGCACAGCCCGCCGCCAACGCCGGAGCAGCCTTGCGGGTGATCATCGTCAGCGGGAAATTCCACGGGGTGATAGCGGCGCAGGTGCCGACCGGCTCCTTGGTCACGATCACGTCCTTGCCGGGGCCAAAACTGGGGATCGTCTCGCCATAAGCGCGGCGCGATTCCTCGGAGAACCATTCGACGAAGCTGGCGGCGTAGTCGAGCTCACCGCGCGATTCGGCCAGCGGCTTGCCGGCCTCCAGCGTGCAGATCAGCGCCAGTTCCTCGCGGTGGGCCATGATCAGGTTGAACCAGTCACGCAAGGCATAGGCGCGATGCTTGGCCAGGGTGCCAGCCCAATCGCGCCGCGCCACTTCGGCAGCGCGGATCGCCGCATCAATCTCGCCTTCCGAATAGGTGCGCACGCGGCACAGCACTTCGCCGGTGGCGGGATTGGTCACCTCCATCCCCTGCTCATCGAGTCCGTGAGCGATGAGAGCGGTCGGCAGCTTGGTCATTGGGGTCTATCCTGCGCGCGTGATTGCGGGCGTCGATCTGCCCACTCTGGCCGCATTTGCCAAGGAGTTTGACCGATCTTGCCCGCCTAGTTGTTGACATTTTGCTCGTGGCGCAACTAGGAGGCCGCGCACCCCAGCCACGGAGATCACTTGACGGCGCTCTACGCCCTGCCAGACCATGAGGTGGTCATGGCCCTGATCCCGCAGATCGGGCAGACCTTCCTCGGGAATGACGAGGCGGTGGAACGCATCCGTGCGACTCCCGGCATGGTCCCCATCGCGATTGATCCGACGAGCGAGAGCGGCGGCACAGGCCGCGTGCTGTGGGCCGATATCGGTGACTATCCATTCCGCGAATGGCAATTCATGTTCACGATTGAAGCGCTGGCCAAGCAAGGCAAGATCGGTGACGCCTTCTCCACCGCCTTCGATATCCTGCTCGATGATCGCATTCTGGCCGATCCGATCACGCCAAGCGGATTCATGTTCCACATCAGCCGCTGCGGTTCCACGCTGACCGCCAAGGCCCTCGCCCGCAGCCCGCGCCACGTGGTGATCAATCAGGGCGGTCCGCTGCAACGCGGCTACTGGGCCACGATCACCCGCGATTTCAGCCAGCCTGCCGAGGCGAGCGAGCAAAACCTCCACATGTTCCGCAATCTGGTGCTGGCGATGACCCGCCGCCGCTGCCCCGATCAGATGTATTCCTTCGTCAAATTCATCAGCTGGAACACGCTGTACATGGATTTTGCGATGCAAGCCTTCCCCGCCGTGCCCGCGCTGTTCCTCTATCGCAATCCGGTGGAGGTGATTGCCTCGGTCCTGCGGGAGACCAGCGCGGTGGTCTGGGCCAAGGGGCGGCAGCAGGCCGAGTTCCTGAGCGGGGCCGACTGGCACGACACTGCCGATATGGACACGGTGGAATACCTCGCCCGCTGTTTTGCCCGCTATCTGGAGTTTGCCGAACAAGCGTCGGCGAAGTTTGAAGGCCGGGTGGCGCATGTCAATTATACGTCGATCAACCCCGATAACTTCCCGGCCATGCTCTCGCGTGGGCTGAACTTTGATCCCGGCGCTGAAGAGCTGGCGCTGATGGCTGAACAGTTCCGCTTTCACTCCAAGGATGACAGCGACAGCCACCAGTTCCAGTCCGACAGCGCCGAAAAGCGCGCCGCCATTCCCGAAGCGGACAAGGCGCTGGTGGCCAACTTTTGTGCCGCAGCGATGGACCGGCTCGACACATCGCCCGCCAATCTTTTCCCCCATGCTGAAATCGCCTCGAAAGCCTGATCATTCAGCTATGGGATAACAACCGATTGCCACTTGCCGCCAAACCTGCGGGCACTACCTTAGGCATCCATTCATGGAGACTGACTTGACCGACTCTGCCCCCGCCCCACTGCTGAGTATTGTCATCCCCAACCACAATTACGGCCGCTTCGTGGGTGAAGCGATCGCGAGTGTGGCGGCGCAAAGCTATGGCCCGATTGAACTGATCGTGGTCGATGATGCCAGCACCGATGATTCTGTGGCCGAAGTCCACAAGGCGCTCGACGCCGCCGATGCGCTCGATTCCACCATGCTGATCGCGCTCGAAGCCAATGTCGGCAAGCTGGGCGCGCTCAACCGGGCGCTGGAATTTGTCCATGGGCACTATTTCATCATCCTGGATTCGGACGATATCCTGTTGCCCGACTATGCCACGCGCACTATCGCCGAACTGGAAAAGGCGCGCGCCGAGGATTCCTCGATCGCTTTCCTCTATACCGATTGCATGCTGATCAATCAGGCCGGCGAACAGCTCGATCGCGGCAAGTCCGCCGCCTGGGATGCCGCCCTGCTGGAACGCTATTCCTTCGTGCCCGAGCCGGCGCTTTGCCTCGCCGCACCGGTGCTCGAAGCCGCGCCCTATGATGAGGCGATCCGCAAGGGCACCAAGCACCACAAGTGGAAGCGCATCGTCGCCAATGGCTGGAACGGCCGCCATCTGGCTGAGCCACTGTTCTGCTATCGGATGCACGATGCCAATCTTTCGGGCATCGGCAAGCGGGTGATGGGTGAGGTTGCCAGCGGCATCGGCGGGGAACGCATCCTGTCAGGCTATTGGCCACTGCAGACGACCGAGCGCTGATCACCATGGCCGCGTTTCCGCTCAAGCTGGAAGATGTGCGCATCGGCGTGGTTGGGCTTGGCTATGTCGGGCTGCCGGTGGCGGTGGCATTTGGGCAAAAGTTCCCCACTGTGGGGATTGATATCAAGGCGGCCCGCATCGCCAACCTGAAGGCCGGGCATGATGAGACAAAGGAAGCCACCGCAGCAGACCTTGCCGGGGCCACGTTGCTTTCCTTCACCGGCGATTGGGACGATTTGGCGGCCTGCAATGTGTTCATCGTCACCGTGCCGACCCCACTGAACAACCACAATCACCCCGATCTCGGCCCGCTCGAAAGCGCCACCCAGGCCATCGCCAAGCTGCTCAAGCGCGGCGACATCGTGATCTATGAAAGCACCGTCTATCCCGGCTGCACCGATGAATTCTGCGTGCCGATCCTGGAGGCGCTTTCGGGCCTATCCTACAATATGGATTTTTTCTGCGGCTACAGCCCGGAACGGATCAATCCGGGCGACAAGTTGCGCAAGCTGCCCGATATCCTCAAGATCACCTCCGGCTCGACGCCCGAGGCAGCCGATTTTGTCGATGCTTTCTATCGCACTGTGGTGACGGCAGGCACGCATCGGGCCAGCTCAATCCGCGTGGCCGAGGCGGCCAAAGTGATGGAAAACACCCAGCGCGATCTCAACATTGCGCTCGCCAACGAACTGGCGATGATCTGCAACAGCCTAGGTATCGACACAATCGAAGTGCTGGAAGCGGCGGGCACCAAGTGGAACTTCATGGCGGTGCGTCCCGGTCTTGTCGGCGGCCACTGCATCGGCGTCGATCCCTATTACCTCACCCACAAGGCCGAGGAAATCGGCTACCACCCCGAGGTTATCCTGGCCGGCCGCCGGATCAATGACCGGGTGGGCAAATATGTCGTCAACCAGTTCGTCCGCCTGATGGGCCGCAAGGGCCTGTTGAAGGGCGATCTGACGGTGCTGGTGCTGGGCTTTGCCTTCAAGGAAAACTGCCCCGATCACCGCAACACCAAGGTCGCCAGCATCGTCGAGCATTTGCACGAATTCGACATCGCGGTGGATGTCTATGATCCGTGGGTAGATGCCGATGAATGCGTGCGTGAATATGGCATCCGCCCGGTCAGTGTGCTGGAAGCGGGCAAGTATGACGGTATGATTCTGGCCGTGGCGCATGATGATATCAAGGCCATGGGCGCTGACGGCATCCGCGCACTCGGCAAGCCCGGTGCGGCTTTGTATGATGTGAAAAGCGTGCTGCCGCAGGATGCGGTGGATCAGCGGCTTTAAGTTAGCCCCCTCGCCGCTTGACCAGCGTCGCCTCGGTCAAGTCAAAGCTGTGCTTGTGATCGACGTCTATCGGCCCCCACGGGTAATCCAGCCACGAGACCTCCACCCGCACGCCCATCCGCCGACCAATCGCATCGAGCAGACCGGCCAAGCCTTTCAGCTTCAATTTGTAGATCACGAACGGCCACACACCGAACGCCTTCAAAATCCGCATGTGGCGTTTGCCGAACTGGCCGCCGCCTTCAAAAATCTTGACGGCTTTCAGTGACTTGTCATTCTTGAGGCCATAGAGGTTGCACGATGAGAAGCCGCCGTCTTTCAGCCGGTGGAACGCCAGCCCAGAATTGGCATAGTCGCGCAGCACCACCTCCTCGCTGGTGAAGCCGACCACGCCATCGGCGCTGCTGGCATGAAAATCGCGCACGAAATCGCGGACAATTTCGGGCGTGTGCAGCGCGTTGTCGCCGGTGGTGATGACCAGCGGCAGGGCGTTATCGATCTCGTCCACCGCGCCCAGCACGCTATCGGCCAGATTGCCGCGCGACTGGATGAACACCACCCGGCCCTCATCCATCCATCCGGCCATCATCGGCGTAGCGCGCAGGATATTCTCAGCGTCGACCGAGACATGGATCTTGGTGAAACACCCACTATCGACCAGCGCTTCCAGCACCCGTTCGAGCATCACCTGCCCGTCAATCTTGACCAGGCACTTGTGCGAAAGGCCCTGCAATTGCGCCACTGGATCGTCCACGCCCCGGCGGCTGGCGGCCATCACCAGCACAGATGTATGGGGGGAAGTCTGCTTGTTGTTCATCGACTTGGCGCTTTCGCAGCAGGGGTAAAACCGGCGTGGCGCATCAATTCGCCCGCATCGGCCAGCGTGGGCAGGCTTTCCAGCTCAGAGCGCAGAGCAACGCGCCCCTCGCCTTCGAGCACGCCGTTGCAACAGGCTTCAAACTTGGCCCAATATTCGTCCCAGGTGAACGGCGCGGCCTTGCTGCCTTTGGGCCATTCGTGGACCGATTTCAGCTGCCGCCCGTCCTTCAAGGTGATGTACAGTTCGGTGGGAAATTCACCCTCCAGCAGATCGACCGGATGGCGGTGGATCAGCGGGAACAGCTTGCGCACATCATCCGCCCACACCTTTTCCGGAGTAAAATCACCCAGAGTGCAATGCCCTCGCGCCAGCACACAGCCGACAGCATATTCGGCCGAGAACTTGGCCTCCAGCGGCGTTTGCGGATCGGTGTAAAACACATTGTTGAAATGGACGCGCGGCATGTGCAGGTCAACCGAGGTGACATCGGCGGCGGTGAAGCCATGTGCGGCGCGCAGCTCCAGCATCCCATCCATCGCCCGGTGGATCGCCCCGCAGGTGGGGAACCGCTTCACGCGGAACTTGTGCTGCGTAATCAGCAGCGGATGGCCCACGCTTTCCAGCTCAAAGCGCAGGTTCTGCCCATGTTCGATATGGGTGATCGTATCGCGAAGCTGTTCGTAATCCGGGCCGACCATCAGCCGGTTCATCCCCGTTGGCCCATCCAGTGTAGCGCGCCCAGCGGTGATCCCGGAGCGCGCCATGCTCGCCGCCATGATCCCGCCCTTGGCCGCGAGGCCAGCGTGGACGGGCTTCATCTCGGTGCCGAACTGGCTCATGAACCCGGCTGACATCGAGGTGGCGATGGAGAGCGCAGCCGCGCATTCCTGTGCATTCAGCTTCAACAGCCGAGCCACCGCCGCCGTCGCTCCCATCACGCCCACGGTGGCTGTGGCATGCCAGCCACGGTTGCGGTGCGTTGGGTTGAGCCCCTGCCCGATCCGCCCCAGGATTTGCAGACCGACGATATAGGCATCGATGCAAGCCGCGCCCGAAAGATGCTCCTGCTCGGCGATGGCCATGATTGCGGGGAACAGCACGGTGGTGGGATGGGCCTTGGGCGGATCGAAATTGTCGTCAAAATCCAGCGCATGGGCGATGGTGCCATTGACCATTGCGGCCCAAGGTGCGGCCAGCTTCTGTTGCTGCCCAAAAACGGTGCATGGCCCCTGCCCCCACGGCAAAACGGTGGAAAACAGCTTTTCGGCCACAGGCTCCACCGCGCCCGGCACCATCACCGCCACAGTATCGACGAACTCGCGCCAAGCCCAGTCGCGCGCGTCGTTCGGCCACGCGTCCGGCGTCTCGGCGATCCAGGCGCCATATATATCGAGGGGATTGCTGTTCACGGGCGTCCTGTCCTGGCCGGGGAGGCTCTAGCGGGGGGCAATCTTTGACGCAAGGCGGGCTGCACCTTGCCCTTGCCGCACGATTGGCTAGAAGCAGAGCACACAGCGACAAAGCGGGACAATCATGGCCACCTTCACCCTGCCCAAGAACAGCAAGATCAACGGCACAGGCATCCATCACAAGGCTGAGGGCGCTGCGCGGATAAAGCGCTTCCGCATCTATCGCTGGGATCCCGACAGTGGGCAAAACCCGCGTTATGACACGTTTGAGATCGATCTGGACGCTTGCGGGCCGATGGTGCTGGATGCGCTTATCAAGATCAAGACCGAGATTGACCCGACGCTGACCTTCCGCCGCTCGTGCCGTGAAGGCATTTGCGGCTCGTGCTCGATGAACATGAACGGGGCCAACGGCCTGGCCTGCACCTCGGCGATTGAGGATCTTTCGGGCGAAATCCGCATCACGCCGCTGCCGCACATGGAAGTGATCAAGGATCTGGTTCCCGATTTCACCCATTTCTACGCCCAATATGCCTCGATCCGCCCATGGTTGCAGACCGTATCGCCCACGCCATCGGGCAAGGAACGTCTGCAATCGCCCGAACAGCGAGAGGCGCTGGATGGGATGTATGAGTGCATCCTGTGCGCCTGCTGCTCCACCAGCTGCCCCAGCTATTGGTGGAATGCCGACAAGTTCCTCGGCCCGGCGATCCTCCTCCAGGCCTATCGCTGGCTGGCCGACAGCCGCGACGAGATGACGGGTGAACGACTGGATGAGCTGGAAGATCCCTTCCGCCTCTATCGCTGCCACACGATCATGAACTGCTCGAACGTCTGTCCCAAGGGCCTCAGCCCGGCGCGCGCCATTGCCGAGATCAAGAAGATGCAGGCGGAACGGGCGCTCTGAGCCTTCTTGCAGCCACTTGAGCCATAGTTGATGGGCGGGTGCAGATTATGATGAAAAGCGTTCCGATTGCCCGGATAGTCGCGTCCGATCGCAGCGCGATGGAGCACTTTCTGTCCGCTGGTGCGCCATACCCGTGCATCCTTGATGGGGCCACGCGGGACTGGCCGTCAAGAACCAACTGGACGCTGAACAGCTTTTCCGAACGCTTCGGCAACACACTGGGTCGGGCCGGTTTCCAGTTCGGCGCAAGTCGCGGTGGGCGGGCAATGAAGCTGAGCAACTTCATTGCACATTCTGACAAACCGCTGGCCGAGGTTCCCGGCTTCTGGGTCGACAGGCGCGGCCTGCCGCTGGATGACACACCCGACTATGATGAGAGCAAGGTGTGGAGTTTCATGTGGAAGCCATTCCTGTCTCACCCGGAGCTGTTCGAAGAGATCGCCCCCTTTCCCGTCCCGCTCGCGAGCCTGGTGACCAGCTCTGCATCGCCCGGCTATCAGCTGTTGGAGAGGCTGACCAAGTTCGACTTCCACTCGCTCTATATCACTCGCGCCGGAACCATCACGCCGCTGCATCGCGACCATGACCACAGCTTCGGTTGTCTCGTGCAATTCGATGGCCGCAAGACCGTGGCGCTGCTGCATCCAGACCTGCTGCCGGGCGAGCATATGTCAGACTTCAGCCCGGAAGCGCCCGACTTTGCGGCTTTCCCAGACATGCAATCGGCCACCGCGCATGTCGTCGAGCTGCAACCGGGCGATATGCTGATCATTCCGCCCGAATGGTGGCACTATACGCGCGCCCTCACGCCATCGCTGACCATGAGTCATAATTTCTTCAACCCCACCAATGCCGCACAATTTTTGTCGAGTGTGCTTGATCAGATTGACGATCCAGAAGCGCTGGCGCTGGTGCACCAGATTTTCAGCGAGCATCTGCCCACCGTCCCGGAACAGACCTCCGCTTGACTGACCTGATCACCAGATATGACGAACTGCTAGCAAGGGGCGAACTGCGCCCCGATCCCGAACAGCGCGTCGCAGCCGAGGTGCTGGCGCGGGTGCAGCAGGCGTTAGAAGGCCGACAGACCATCGGTTTTTTCAACCGCCTGATCACAAAGCGCGAACCCGTGCGCGGGGCCTATCTGTGGGGCGGCGTGGGGCGCGGCAAGTCGATGTTGATGGACCTGTTCCACGAGACGCTGGCCATCCCGGCAAAGCGCCGCGCGCATTTTCATGCCTTTATGCTGGAGGTCCACCAGCGCATCCGCGACGAACGGGCCAAGGAACTGGGCGATCCGATCGCGCCGGTCGCCGCAGCGCTGGCCGCCGATATCAAATGCCTCGCCTTTGACGAGATGGTGGTGAGCAACTCCGCCGATGCCATGATCATGAGCCGCCTGTTCGCCGCCTTGATCGTCGATCACGGCGTGTGTGTAGTCACCACCAGCAACCGCGCGCCGCAGCAGCTCTACAAGGACGGGCTGAACCGCGAGCATTTCCTCCCCTTCATCGCGCTGATCGAAGCGCAGTTGGAAGTGGTGGAGCTCAACGGCCCAACAGATTATCGGCTGGAGCGGATCGGCGGCATGGCCAGTTGGCACGCGCCTTTGGGCGATCACGCCACGGCGCAGGTGCGCGAACTGTTCTTTCGGCTAACCGACTTTGCCCCAGACGATGCCGCCCACGTCCCCTCCGCCGATCTGGCGCTTGGCGGCGGCCGAATGCTGCATGTGCCAAAGAGCCTGAAGGGAGTGGGCGTGTTCAGCTTCAAACGCCTGTGCGCTGAGGCGCGCGGCGCTTCGGACTATCTGGCGCTGGCGCAAGCCTATCACACGGTGATCGTGGTCGGCATTCCGCAGATGGACCGCGACATGCGCAACGAGGCGGCGCGGTTTGTGACGCTGGTCGATGCGCTTTACGAGAACCGGGTGAAGCTGTTCGCAACGGCGGCGGTGGAGCCGGAAGTGCTCTATCCGGCGGGCGATGGCGCATTTGAATTTGAGCGGACGGTCAGCCGGCTGATGGAAATGCAGAGCGCTGAGTATATGGCGCTAGGCCATGGTGCGGCGAGTTAGGTTACAATCCCCAGGCGCCCCAGAGACTTATCCAGCATAATCAACTGCCACAACAATCGCGAATGATCGCTGCGCCCGGCGATATGCGCCTCGGCCATGCGCGAAACTTGCGCCTTGTCGAACCAGCCGGTG
>CAMDSM010000100.1 GCA_945906905.1 Altererythrobacter xiamenensis
CTGCGCTGGTGAAGCGGTAAACGATCACCGGGCCATCATCGTAATGGATCGCGAAAGTCTTGCCCGCTAGCCCGGCGGATGGCGGCAGGCCGTGGCCCGCCATTGCGCTGACCACATCGAACACATGGGTGCCTTCTGCCACCACATCATTGACCTGTGCTGGCGTCATTTTGTCCATCGTGGCGAGTGGACGATAGATCCGTCGCGCGCCCTTGGGGCCATCGGGCATGGCCAGCGGATCGCCGCTGACATCCTCGAACCGCTGGAAGCTGGCGATCTGGCCGAGCCAGTCACCCGTGCCGCGGAACATATAGTATTCAAGGTTATCCAGCCCGTCGAAACCCAGCCTGAGGCCCACCGATTCCAGCCTGTTCGCATCCATCACATACATCTGCCACAGGCCGGAAAATTCCGCCTCGGTGCGGGTGTAGAGATAAAGGTCTTCGGTCAGCTTGATGTAATCAGACGGCGCGGAATAGCCTCGCCCTTCTGCCATCCGGTCCAATTCCACCCAGTGCGAGAAGGCGGAGGATGGATAATAATCGACCGTGCGATTGCCGGTATCCTCTGCCCACATGATCGCGCGGCCCTGCACCCGGGCGGTGGGCAGATGCGGTTCACCTGCGGGAGTTACGCCGCCCTCGATATGGCCGTGCCAGACGGCGCGGTTGACTTCGCGCGCCTGCGGGGCGGGGCCGTTGCCGAACCACAATTCAAACACGGTGGCGCGGTCGTCGCGCCGATCCCACGCCAAGGCATAGCCGCGTGTGGTGCCGGGGATCAGATGTGCGATCAGCGTGACATGATCGAGGGTCAGCGCGCCGTAACGACCGGACGCCTCACCCTGAAGCGCCACCTGTCCGCCCGTCGCGAATGTCCACGAGAGGCGCGAGCCATCAGCAGCAACGAAAGCCAGTTCGCGTGGTTCGATTTGTTCCAGCGCACTGGCGCTGGTCGGGCCAGCAAGTGCGGGAAGGCTGAGCTTTTGCGCAATCTGCTCCACACTGAGCGCGGTGTAGTTATACCGGAACAGCGGCACGTCCGGATAGGCTTGTCGGGCCATCTGCGCTTCCTCCCCATTATATTCTGGCGGGCAGACTGCCACAGCCACAAGGCATCGCCAACACGCGAAATGTCGCAACTTGTCCTCTCGCACTTGCGAAAGGGCGAGCTTTGGGCAAAAGCCGCGCGATTATGTTTGATGATGCCCTGATCGCTGCCGCCCGCGTGTCCAAAGCCTGGCCCTTCCAGGAAGCGATGAAAATCGCCCACCGTTTTCGCGGGCCAAAACCAGGCGGCGCGCCGGTGGTGTTTGAGACCGGATATGGCCCAAGCGGCCTGCCGCATATCGGCACGTTTCAGGAAGTGCTGCGCACCACTTTGGTCCGCCGGGCCTATGAGATCGTGGCGAGCGAGGGCGGGGCACCTGCGCCCACGCGGCTGGTGGCGTTTTCGGATGACATGGACGGGCTGCGCAAGGTGCCCGACAACGTGCCCAACAAGGCGATGTTGACCGAATATCTGGGCAAGCCGCTCACCCGCATTCCCGATCCTTTCGGCACGCATGAGAGCTTTGCCCATCACAACAATGCCCGGCTGAAGGATTTCCTCGACCAGTTCGGCTTCGACTACGAATTCGTCTCGGCGTCCGATCGCTATAATGCGGGCGCGTTTGATGAGGCCTTGCGGCAGGTGCTGCGCAAGTATGATGCGATCCAGGCGATCATGCTGCCGACCTTGCGCGAGGAACGCCGCAAAACCTATTCGCCCGTTCTGCCCGTCAGCCCAACCAGCGGGATCGTGTTGCAGGTGCCGGTGGAAGTGGTCGATGCCGAGGCAGGCCTCGTGCGCTTTGAAGATGGCGGTCAGATGATCGAGCAGAGCATCTTCGGCGGGCAGGCCAAGCTGCAATGGAAGGTCGACTGGGCGATGCGCTGGTATGCGCTGGGCGTCGATTATGAGATGTGCGGCAAGGACTTGACCGACAGCGTCACCCAGTCGGGCCGCATCGTCGAAGTGCTGGGCGGTCGCAAGCCCGAGGGCATGATTTACGAGCTGTTCCTCGACGCCAATGGCGAGAAAATCTCCAAGTCCAAGGGCAATGGCCTCTCGATCGAGGATTGGCTGACCTATGGCAGCGAGGAGAGCCTGGGGCACTATCTCTACGCCAATCCCAAAAGCGCCAAGCAGCTGAGCGTCAACGTTATTCCGCGCAGCGTCGATGAATACTGGCAGTTCCGCGCCGCCATTCCGGCGCAGGAATGGGACAAACGGCTGGGCAATCCGGCCTGGCACCTGCTGCACGCGGCAGACAACGATAGCGGAAACGTCAAAGGGGGGGGCGATACGCTGCCCGTCACCTATGGCCTGCTGCTCAATCTGGTGAGCGTGCTGGGGGCCGAGGCCACGGCGGCGCAAGTGTGGGCCTACCTTGGCAATTATATCCCAGACGCCTCGCCCGAAGCCTGGCCCGCACTCGATGTGCTGGTGGGCACGGCGCTGGCCTATAACCGCGATTTCGTCGCCCCCACGCTCAACCGCCGCGCGCCTTTGGGCAACGAGGCAGCGGCATTGCGTGATCTGGACGCCTATCTGGCCGAAATTGCCGAGGATACTCCGGCCGAGGATATCCAGAACATGGTCTATGAAATCGGCAAGAACGAGGCCCACGCCTTCGCCAGCCTGCGTGACTGGTTCCGCGCCTTGTATGAAACCCTGCTGGGCAGCGAACAAGGGCCGCGCATGGGCAGCTTCATTGCGCTATATGGCGTGGCCAACACCCGCCGCCTGATCGCTGAGGCGCTACAAAGATAGGAGAGCCTGCTGTGCAGCATGAGGCGGATCCGCACCATCTGGCCCGCGAACTGCTGGGCCGCGACTATGATGATCTAGAGGCTGATGAGCAGCGGGTGCTTGAGCACGTGGCCCTTGGCACATTTACCGGTCCCGATGCCGATGAACTGGCGCAAACCCATGCCAAATATGGTGACCGACTGGCCGACAAAGTGGCCAAACACGGTGGCAGCTGGGGCTTCATCGGGCTGTTTGCCCTGGTGCTGTTCGGCTGGATGCTGCTCAACAGTCGGCTGCTCGAATTTTTTGGCTTCGAACCCTTCGACGCCTATCCGTTCATCTTCCTCAACCTGTTGCTGTCGACGCTGGCTGCGGTGCAGGCGCCAATCATCCTGATGAGCCAGAACCGCCACGCTGCCAAGGACCGGATCACCGCCCGCCATGATTATGAGGTCAACCTGCGCACCCAGCTTGAAATCCTGCGCCTGTCGCGCAAACTGGACCAGATGATCGCTGAAATCCGCGCCGAACGGCGGGACAATGTTGGCAAGTAAGGCTGGCTAAGACCACGCCCTTGCGCGATACCATTTGGTGATGACATATTTGGTGCCGCGCACCACCGGGCGTCCGGCATGGAGTGTCTTGGGGTTGGGGATGCCATCGGGATCGGCGTTGTTCCAAAACAGCAGCACGCCCTCGGCAGGGTCGATTGACAGGCCAAGTTCGGGAAATTCGGTCGCGCCGCCTTCGGTGACGGTGTTGAGATAGACCATGGCGGTATAGGCCCGCTGCCCGCCGCGCGCGGATTCGCTTTCCCAGTAGCTGGTGCCGGGGTGGAACCAGTCATGATGCGGCTTGAATTGCTGGCCGGGCATATAGCGCTGGCCCTGGATCGTTTCGCCAAAGCTGGCGTCAATCCCCAGCAGCGCATTGATGCGGCCGTCGATCTGTTTGATGAATGGATCGTGCGGATCAACATCGCCAGAAAAGGACGTGCGGAAGCCATCCTTGTAGCTCATGTCAAACACGGTGGAGGGCCGAGCCACCTGGTCGATCATCACCTTCATCGCGGCGCATTCCTGCGGCGAGAGGAAATGGCCTACGGCATGGATTTCGGCGCCATCGGTGGGCACTTTCCACACTTTTGGATTGGTGGTGAGCCGTTCGCGCACCTTCTGGCCCAGTGCGCGAAGGACTGACTGTTCGATCAGGAATTCGGGTTTCACGTCCGGTGCCATGGCTGGCCTTGTTCCAAAGCTGGCGGGATCGTGCAAGAAAATCTGATGCGCGCTCAAGTAGCCGAAGGCGATAGCGCGAGAGAAGGAGCGCAACCCTTCCAAACAAAACCCCCGCCACCTTTGCAGGGGCGGGGGCTCCGATTGCCGGCCACTCTTCCGGCAAGCTGTTACCAGTAGAAGTCGTAAATCACGTCCACCACTTCGCCGGTGTAGGTATCGATCAGCAGCACATCGTCATAATAGCGCACCCAGCGATAGGGGCCATAAACGTCGGGCAGGCGATATTGCCACGGGTCATTGATCCAATAGCGGCTGCCGAAGAACAGGCTATCGAGATAGAACCCGATGCTCAGCCGCCGATAGCTGTAATTGCGATAGGGCGAATAATAGAGACCCAGGTGATAGGTGTTGCGGTTGTTCCGGCGATAGTCGTTCCAGTCATAGCGGTGATCATTGCGCCAATGGTGGCGATCCCAGCGGCGATGATCGCGGCGGCCGTCCCGGCGGGAATCGTGGTCGCGGCCCCGGTCGTTATCGTGGTAATCGCTATCTCGGCCACGATTGGTATTGTGGCTATCGTCGCGGTTATCACCCCAGTTGCGGTCGCGCGTTCCATCACGGTTATCACCCCAGTTGCGGTCGCCGGAACGATCCTGATCGTGATCACCGTTGCCGTTCCAGCCGGGGTTGGAACCGACCACGCGCGGCCGATCACGTCCGCCCGCACCTTCGTTTCTGCGTCCGTCGTTGCCATTACGTTCGGGGCCATTACGTTCGGGCGGAAGAGTAACTGCCGGCTGACCCTGGCCCGGATTGCGACCCTGGCCCTGATCGCGGTTTTGATCGCGGCCCTGCCAATCCTGGCGAGAACCGCCGCCCTGCCTGCTATCGGGCCTGCCTTCTGGCCTGCCCTCGGTGCCGATCACCTGCGCGCGACGCTCGTTACGATCACCACGTTCAGCTTGGCGTTCAGCTTGGCGTTCAATCCGGCGTTCGGCCCCGCGTTCGTTGGCCCGACCACCGCGGAACTGCGGATTTTCCTGCGGCTGCTGTTGCGATTGAGGAGCGCGGGCCTGCTGCTGACGCTGATACTGCGGCTGCGGGGCCTGAGCTTGCGGTTGTGGTTGCGGTTGTGGCTGAGCCTGACGCTCGCTCTGGCGCTGGGCTTGGCGTTCCGCCCGTGCTTCGCTGCGATCTCCGCCGCCCCGGTTCTCGCCGCCGCCACCGCCACCGCCGCGCCAATCGCCGCGCTGCGGACGATCCTGCGCCGATGCGTCAACCGACAGAGTGGGGATAGTAATGGCCATAGCCAATGCCGCCAGCCCGCTCGACTTGAGGAGAGATGAGATAGTCATGATAATGTCCTCCAGTTACATGCCGCCGAGTGGGAGCGGTGGGTGTGAAGAACGGTCTATGCGAGTGCGCCTGTCGGTTAACTGAACCATAGGGGTGGGGGTTTGTTCAGGTTTGGGGGCTTGGGGGTGAATGGGGGGGCAGGAACTCAGTTCGCTTCGCCCGCCAGCCGATCACGCGCCGCGCAGCCCAACTGTTCGCCAAGCTCGCAGGCCTTGGCGTAGGCATAGACTGCCTCGGGCAGGCCGGGGGCTGGGCCCGGGCCGTACTCGGCGCGTTCGACCATGTCGCCTGCTGCCATGCACGATGCAGCATGATCGGAGTAGCACAGCATGGTGAACTGGATCAGCGCCAGCCCCTGATCCGCCGGCCCGCCGAGGCCCGAGCGGGTGGCTTGCGCAAGGCCGTTGCAGCTGTTCAGCGCGGCAGGATCATTGTCCGGGCCGGCGCATCCCACTGCAAAGGCATGCCTGGCCTTCACCCCATCCACGGGCCCGCCCACCCCGTTTGCGAACATCAATCCACCACGATAACAGGCGTTGAAATCGGGAAGCGCATTGGTCGACAGGCCAGAGCCACGGCAGCCCATCTCATAATACCCGCGCGCACGCGCCAGATCAGCGGAAACATCGGTGCCAGCCTCGTAAAGTTCGCCCAAAGTTCCGCAAATATCCGAAATGCCCGATTGGCACTGCGCATCCCACAAGCGGCTGGCGGTGTCGATGTCGCCCGCGCGATAGGCGGCAAGGGCCGGGTCGGCTTGCGGATCGGCCTGCGCCAGTGCCGCCGAGGAGCAGGCGGCCAATGCGCCGATTGTTGCCAAAAACAGGTTGCGCTGCGCCATCTGCATTCTCCCACGATCTGGCGGCATCATGATGCCGGGGCGGGCCCAAGTCGTGTGAAAAATGCTGTTAGGAACGTGTTCGTCATTAGATTATTTGAGACAGTTGGCGGCGTAAATTTTCGGAGTGTCGGCCTCATCTGAGGTTGGTTGATGCGATGGGGTGGGGGATGGGTGGACTTCTAGAAAACTAAATTCTAAATCTATTTGTTATCGAGACCACGAGGTGGGCTATGGTGGATTGTTATTTGATTTTGGGTGAAGGAGGGGTGGGCAAAAGCTCTACCATTCGCGCCCTTACCGGAGCAGTTAGGAGGCCGTCCGGGAACCCGCCGGGGTCGTGGCCCTTACTGTTTTCATCACCTCCTGAAAGCCCGATAACCCATGTGTATGTACAGTCGGCGCAGGAACCCAATCCGCCGATTACGCCTGAGAGCATCATAGCTGCTGCTCAGGATGGCAATGCAGCTGTGGTAATTCTTCCATTAAAAATAGACGCCTACCGCCAAGGAGCACCCGCTCACGAGTATATTCGAGCTTTCACTGAGGCAGGTTGGCAAATCGCCGGGGTTGCAGTTATCGGCAATGGCGAGACGCCAGATAATATCCCAGCCGACTTGGAGATAGTGGATTTGGTGGAGAGTGCGCACCCCCACCCAGCAAACGCGCGTGCTGCTGTTTTGCGAAGAAAGTGGAATATCGTCTAAGCCGAGGGGGCGGAGGATATCCCGCCCCGTTTTGTCACCTAGTCAACTTCTTATAACTCAAAGCAGTAGGCCGATCCGCCGCATCGCCCAACCTGCGCCGCTTATCATCCTCATAAGCCGCGAAGTTGCCCTCAAACCACTCCACGTGGCTATTGCCTTCGAACGCCAGAATATGCGTCGCCAGCCTGTCCAGAAAGAAGCGGTCATGCGAAATCACCACCGCGCAACCGGCGAAGTTCTCGATGGCGTCTTCCAGCGCACCCAGGGTTTCCACGTCGAGGTCGTTGGTCGGTTCATCGAGCAGCAGCACGTTTCCGCCCAGCTTCAGCATCTTGGCCATGTGCACGCGGTTGCGTTCGCCGCCTGATAGCTTGCCGACATTCTTCTGCTGGTCCGCACCCTTGAAGTTGAACGCGCCGACATAGGCCCGCGTGCTGGTCTCGTGCTTGTTGACGGTCATGTAATCGTGACCTTCAGAGATTTCCTCCCACACGTTCTTGGTCGGGTCGAGATGGTCGCGGCTTTGATCGACGAAACCGAGCCGCACCGTGCTGCCGATATCGACAGTGCCTTCATCGGGCTGCTCCTTGCCCGTCAGCATCTTGAACAGCGTTGACTTGCCCGCGCCGTTCGGCCCGATCACCCCCACGATTCCGCCCGGCGGCAGGGTGAATGACAGATCTTCGAACAACAGCTTGTCGCCATAGGCCTTGCTCAGGTTCTTGACCTCAATCACCTTGCTGCCGAGCCGTTCGGGCACCTGGATGACGATCTGCGCCTTGCCCGGCTTGCGATCATTCTGCGCATCCTGCAGCGCTTCGAACTTGCGGATACGGGCCTTGGACTTGGTCTGGCGCGCGGCGGGGGTCTGGCGGATCCAGTCGAGTTCTTCCTTCAGCGCCTTGGAGCGGCCGCTTTCTTCGCGGTCCTCCTGGTCCAGCCGCTTGGCCTTCTTTTCGAGGTAGGTGGAATAGTTGCCCTCATACGGGAAATAGCGCCCGCGATCCAATTCCAGGATCCAGCCGACCACGTTGTCGAGGAAGTAGCGATCGTGGGTGATCATCAGCACCGCGCCGGCATATTCCTTGAGGTGGTTCTCCAGCCATTCGACGCTCTCGGCATCGAGGTGGTTGGTCGGTTCATCGAGCAGCAGGATCGACGGCTTCTGGATCAGTAGCCGGGTGAGGGCCACGCGGCGCTTTTCACCGCCCGACAAGGACGTGACGCCCGAATCCGATGGCGGACAGCGCAGCGCTTCCATGGCGATTTCGAGCTGGTTATCGAGGCTCCAGCCGTCAACCGCGTCGATCTTGTCCTGAAGCTCGCTCATTTCTGCGCCCAGCGCGTCGAAATCGGCGCCGTCCTCGCCCATTTCGATCCCGATCTGGTTGAACCGCTCGATCATATCGGCGGTGTGGCGCGCGCCATCCTTGACGTTTTCGAGCACCGACTTGCTCTCGTCCAGCTCCGGCTCCTGCGCCAGATAGCCCACGGTGATATATTCGCCCGGCCATGCCTCACCGGTAAAATCGGTGTCGATCCCGGCCATGATCTTCATCAGTGTGGACTTGCCGACGCCGTTGGGGCCGACAATGCCGATCTTGGCGCCCTGATAGAACTGCAAGTCAATGTTCGACAGCACCGGCTTTTGCGCACCGGGGAAAGTCTTGGTCATGTCCTTCATGACATAGGCATATTGGGCGGCCATCGGTGGTCCTTGCTCGGGTGTTCTGAATGGGTTGAGATTTGCCCGCGCAGATAGGGGCTAAGCGGGCGGGGGGCAAGGTGGTTGGCGCATGTCGCCCATTGCCTCTGCTGCGGGGGCAGTGAGAGGGAGTTTGAAGCACCAGCCTTCACGCCGCACCGGGGCCCCTTCGCTATCGCTCGGGAGTTTTGTAGGAAAACCATCCCCCGGATGGTTTTCTGTGGTCAAGACTGGTCGGGGAGACAGGATTCGAACCTGCGACCCTCTGTTCCCAAAACAGATGCGCTACCAGGCTGCGCCACTCCCCGACATTTGGCCGACCATCAGGCCGGACCCTGGTATTCTTCGCGGCTGGTGGGCCCGGCAGGACTTGAACCCGCGACCTAGCCGTTATGAGCGGCCAGCTCTAACCAACTGAGCTACAGGCCCATACCCTTTTGGGCACCAGACTGAGGTTGCCCCCGTTCCGCGAAGCAGCGCCTAGACGTGTGCGGCGCTGCTGGCAAGCGGCTCTATTCACCCATCACCTATCCGCGCACCACGTGGCGCATCACATCGGCCAGACTGGCCGATTGCACCCCGCGCCGCTCAAGATAGGCGAAGATCGCGCGCCACCAGTCATACAAGGTATCCACATCGGCGGGCGCGCGCACATAGGGCGTATAGCCGGGGCGCAGCGAGGGCGAGTGGAACGAGAAGGTCAGCAGTTGCAGCCCATCATCCAGCGCGATGTCGATGCAGCGGATCGCTTCTTCCACGCTCACCCCCTCGGGCGTCAGCGGAATCCGTTCGAGCAGGCCCAGCCGCGCCAGCACTCCGCGCAGCGACGGCATCCGCCACAGCCTTGGGAAAATCGCATCGCCGTGCCGCCGCAACAGGCCCCAATAGCTGGTGGTCAGTGGCAGTTCGAGCAGCGTGTGCCTGTCATCCAGCCAATAGGGACGCAGCGGGAAACCGCGATGGTCTGGTCCGCCACCGCTGGAATAATCGAACAGGGGGCGCACCGACGTGTCGATGGCAATGCCGTGGCGCGCCAGCATTTCGGCCGTTTCTGGCCCCAGCCCATAGCGGCCGGCGCGATAGATCAGCGGGGCAATGCCGAACTTGGCTTCGATCATGTCGCGCAAGGCCGCGAATTTGGCCTCCTCCAGATCGGGCGGCAGATTGCCGGAAAAGGAATTGAGCTGGGTCAGCTCTTCGGTGAACGGCGGGTTGACCCAGGGGTGCAGCTGCACGCCGATTTCGGCCCGGCCTCCTTCCAGCGCTGGCTTGAGGATTTCGGCGGCAATGGCCGAATTTGCCACCGGCCAGTCGACCAGCCAGATCGGCACCACGGCGTGGGTTTCGCAGAACTGCTGGAACTTGGCGAGGCGCGGGACATGGTCGAGCGAATGGTTATCGCGTCCCAGCGGCTGGTCCCAGTCAAACTCCTCCTCGGTATCGACGGTCAGCAGGAAGCGCGTGCCGAATTCCGGAGCGAATCTTGCCATCGCGGCAAGCGGGGGGCGTTCCACCAGACTGCGCATACGCGATGCTCCCCCGCCTAAAGTGGCAGACAAACGGAGCTAGGCCGCATGTCCGTCCAATTCGGTGTTGCTATGGGCCGTGCCACCGCTGGTCAATAGTGGCAGGGTTATGGTGAGGTGTTGATCGCAAATTTCGAAGGATCCGCCTGCCGATTGCACCTCTGCACGGGCCAATCGCAGCGAAAAGCCGCTGCCGAACATGCCCGCCGACAGCACGGGCTGGCGGTCTG
>CAMDSM010000101.1 GCA_945906905.1 Altererythrobacter xiamenensis
TCGCCGCCAACCCCACCCCGCGCCGTCCACGCAGCTGCCGTATGTTGGTGCTGTCACCAACGCGCGAACTGGCCGCCCAGATCGCCGACAACACCCGCGGCTATGCCAAGAACCTCAACCTGACGGTGCAGACCATTTTCGGTGGCGTGCCCGTTGGCCAGCAGATTTCCGGCCTTGGCAAGGGCGTGGATATCCTCGTCGCTACGCCCGGCCGTCTGCTCGATCTGATCGAACAGCGCGCGCTGGTGCTCGATCATGTCGAAATCTTCGTGCTTGATGAGGCCGACCAGATGATGGACCTTGGCTTCATCAAGCCGCTCACCCGCATCGCCGGCCTGCTGCCCAAGCAACGCCAGAGCCTGTTCTTTTCCGCCACTATGCCCGACGCGATCGCCCAATTGGGCAAGCGCTTCATCACCGATCCGGTGCGCGTTGACGTGGCCCCGCAGACACCCACCGCCGACAAGGTCGATCAATTCGTGACCATGGTCGACCAGAAGGAAAAGCAGCCGCTGCTGACGCTTACCCTCAAGCGCGGGCTGGAATCGGGCGAGATCGAGAGCTGCCTGGTGTTCACCCGCACCAAGCACGGTGCCGACCGCGTGGTGCGCCACCTGGTCGCCGCCGGTGTCGAAGCCGCCGCCATCCACGGCAACAAGAGCCAGGCCCAGCGCACCCGCGCCTTGGATGGCTTCCGCGCAGGCCGCGTGCCCGTGCTGGTCGCCACTGACATTGCCGCGCGTGGGATTGACGTTCCGGGCGTTTCGGCGGTGTTCAATTTCGAGCTGCCAAATGTGCCCGAACAATATGTCCACCGCATCGGCCGCACCGCGCGCGCCGGCTCGGGTGGTCTGGCGATCAGCTATTGTGCGCCTGACGAAAAGCCGTTCCTGCGCGATATTGTGCGGTTGACCGGGATCACTCCTGCCACTGCCCCGCTGCCCAAGGATTTCCTTGAGCAAGCGGCCAAGCTGCCCAAGCCTGCCGCCACCGGCAGCGGGGCAGAATATGCCGATGACAATCGCCGCGACGGCTCCAACCGTCGCAGCCGTGAGAACGAGCGCCACAACCGCGGGCCCCGTCCGCATCCCGATGTGACCGTGCGTCCGCGTGGCCAGAGCTCGGGCAAATCGTATGGCAGCCGGCCCGGTGGCTCTGGCCGCCCGCAAGGCGGTCGCCCACAAGGTGGTCGCCCGCAAAGCAGCGGTGCCCGCCCGACAAATTGATGCCTCTAACTCCCCTCCCGCTTGCGGGAGGGGCCGGGGGTGGGCGCGCTCCTAAAACTTGTTATCCTTCGGGAACCCCGTCGGCGGCATCCTGCCCGCTGCACCGCGCGCGACCTTCCACATGTGGATTTCGCCCTCGGTGCGGATGCGGCCGGTTTCGCCGCCCATCGCCCAGCTGAGGCCATCGGCCAGCACCAGAGTGGTCGCATCGGATAGCCCACCATCGCGATAGCGTTGCAACGTAACGCCCTGTCCGCGCGACATCACCGGCACCTCGTCCAGCGCGAACAGCACCAGCTTGCGGTTGTCACCCACAACGGCAACGTGGTCGTGCTCGGAAGCGATCTGCCGCACCACCAGCAGTTTGGCATCATCCTTGAGGTTGACCACCTGCCTACCTTTACGCGTTTCGGCCAGCAGCTCGTCGGTCACCGCCGCAAAGCCCTTGCCGTTGCTGGCGGCGAGCAGCAGCTGGCGGCCCTTTTCGTGCACCACCAGCTCCACCACGTTGGCGCGTGCGTCGAGGTCATGGGTGTTGCGCAAAGGCTCACCAAAGCCGCGTGCCGATGGCAGCTTGTCGGCCCCAAGCGTGAAGAAGCGCCCATCATCGCAGGCCAGCAGCAGCTTGTCGGTCGTCTGGCAGTGGACCGCGAACCCGGCCTCATCGCCTTCCTTATATTTGAAATCGCCGCAGCCGTCGGCACCCAGTTCCACATGCCCCTTGGCCGCGCGGATCCAGCCCTTCTTCGACAAGATCACCGTCACCGGCTCCTTCTCGATCATGGCATCCATGTTGAATTCCACCATCGGCGCGGCTTCCTGGATCGCAGTGCGGCGGCGACCGATCGTGGTTTCCGGCCCATATTCCGCGCGCAGATTGGCCAGATCGCGCTTCAACCTTGTGCGCTGGCGGGCGGGCGAATCGAGCAGCTTCTGCAGTTCCTCCCGCTCGGCAAGCAGATCGTCCTTCTCGCCCCGAAGCTGCATTTCCTCCAGCTTGCGCAAGCTCCGCAGCCGCATGTTGAGGATCGCTTCGGCCTGCCGGTCGGTCAGGCCAAACTCGGCCATCAGCACTGGCTTTGGCTCATCCTCGGCGCGGATGATGGCAATCACCCGGTCGAGGTTGAGGAAGGCGATGATATAGCCTTCGACCAGTTCCAGCCGGGCAGCGATCTTGTCCAACCGATGCTGGGTGCGGCGCTGGAGAATGTCGATCTGGCTCACCAGCCAGCGTTCGAGCAGCTCCTTCAGCCCCATCACCATCGGCGTGCGGCGCAATTCGCCATCGGGCCCCGGCTGCGAATCGAGCACGTTGAGGTTGAGGCTGAAGCGCACTTCCAGATCGGTCAGCTTATACAGCGATTCCTTGAGCAGTTCGGGATCGACATTGCGGCTGCGCGGGATCAGCACGATGCGGATCTGCTCGTCGCTTTCGTCCCGCACGTCTTCGAGGATCGGCAGCTTCTTGTCACCGATGGCGGCGGCGATCTGTTCGATCAGCTTGCCCTTGGCCACCTGATAGGGAATCTCGGAAATCACCAGCTGCCAGCCGCCGCCCTTGGACCGTTCAATCCCGGCCAGCCGATCTTCCTCAGCGGCAGCCTCGGCAGCGTAGAACCTGCCCCGCACCCGAAAGCCCCCGCGCCCGGTTTCATAGGCATTGGCGATCGCGGCAGGCGTATCGACGATGATCCCGCCGGTGGCGAAATCCGGGCCGTGAAACACCTGCATCAGCTCGGCGTGGGTCACATCGCGGTTGAACAATACCAGCTCAGCAGCATCAATGATCTCGGCCACATTGTGGCTGGGGATGCTGGTCGCCATGCCCACGGCGATGCCGCTGGCGCCGTTGGCGAGCAGGTTGGGGAACAGGCCAGGGAAGATTTCCGGCTCTTCATCTTCGCCGTTATAGGTCGGCAGGAAGTCAACCGTGCCCTCGTCCAGCCCCTCCATCAGGCTCATCGCGGTGCGCGTCAGGCGGCATTCGGTATAGCGATAGGCGGCGGCGTTATCGCCATCGATATTGCCGAAATTGCCCTGCCCTTCGACCAGCGGATAGCGCAGCGTAAAATCCTGCGCCAGGCGCACCATCGCATCATAAACCGCCACATCGCCATGCGGGTGATACTTGCCGATCACGTCGCCGACCACGCGGGCGCACTTCTTGAAGGCGCTGCCAGGATCGAGCTTCAAACTGCGCATCGCCCACAGCAGGCGGCGGTGAACCGGCTTCAACCCATCGCGCAGATCGGGCAGGCTGCGCGCGGTGATAGTGGACAGGGCATAGACCAGATACCGCTCTGACAGGGCACTGTCGAACGGAGCATCGACGATAGCGTCGAAGGGGTCTTTGTCGTCTTCGATGATGGACATGGAGGCTGCCCTAGCAGCGGGCGGCGCGGCGGGACAGCGGGAGATGGGCGACTTTCAACACCTCGCTGCGTTTGCGCAAAGCCCTCGAAGGGGGTGACAGTGGGTGACAGTGTGTCACCCACCGTTTTGGGGGTTTGACCCCTTATTATACAATAGGTTGAGCGTGAAAAAGTGGGGGGTGACACTTTGCCGGGTTGGCGCGAAAAATTGCGCCCCAAGGCATGACCGTGCGGAAAAGATGCGCACGGCGGCGGAGGGCAAGCGGACGATGTGAAATAGCCGATTGCCAGCGTGGCACGGCGGGGTGGGTGTAGGAAAGAGGGGTGCCCAGGTGACCACGATCTTTTCGTGTCCCCAGCAACGGTGCGCCGATGATCAGATGTGCGGATTCAAAGGTGAAGGTGCAGTTGAGGCGCTCGCAGAGGCGCGGAGGGTTTGGGGGTTAAGTCAGGTGTCACAGTATTCCCGATTGACAAAACCATGTGAGAACTATTAATCGATTTCTATCAGAATCGGTCAATAAGACGTCAATGTCGATCAATGAGGGGTGTTCATGTTGCAAATTTCCAAGGTAACCTTGCGTCTGGGAGTGTCGCTCCTCGCATTCGGATGTTCCGTATCAAGCAACGCAGCGTTGGCGCAGGATGCCGAGGTTGATGAAAGCACGATCATCGTCACTGGTGTTTTTGGAGCCACTGCGCTTGAAGATGCACCGATCTCGATCTCGGTAATTGGCAGTGAGGAGCTTTCACAGTTGGCGCCCGCCAGCGCCGCCGATATCCTGCGCAGCGTGCCCGGTGTTTTCGTGAACTCCAGCTTGGGCGAAATCCGCAACGTGGTGTTCTCACGCGGGGTTTCGGCCAATTCGCTCGATGGCGATAGCGGCTATTACTACATCTCGCTGCAGGAAGATGGCTTGCCGGTCGAACCGGTGACCGTGGGCAACTATGGCCCGGACTATTTCTCGCGCCCCGATATCATGCTCGATCACCTGGAGGCGCTGCGCGGCGGCACGGCCACGATCACCGCGTCGAACGCGCCGGGCGGCGTGTTCAACTATGTCTCGCGCAACGGCCGCAGCCATCCCGGCTTCGAGGTCAGCGCCAAGCTCGGCCTCGAAGGCGATGGCCGCAATCCGTATTACCGGCTCGATGCCTATGCTGGCGGCGAACTGGGCGAAGGGCTGTATTATGCAGTCGGTGGCTTCTATCGCCAGTCTGACGGCGCGCGCGATCCCGGCTATCCGCTCAACGAAGGCGGCCAGGTGCGCGCCAACTTGCTGTGGGACTATGGCGACGGCACGCTGACACTCGACGGCAAGTTTCTCGATGACAACAATGGCTGGTTCGAATTCCTGCCCGCGACCAATTTCGACGATCCGACGATCCCTTCGCCGTTCACAAATTACGATTCAGTGCTGCCCGCTGCCGGTCCGCACACCTATACCAACCCCGATGGCACGCGCAGCACTTATGATGCCAGCAACCTGATCAATTCGCAGTCGCGCTCTATCGGGCTGAACTGGGAACATGAGCTGGGCATCGTCAGGCTGTCCAATCGTGGCCGATACACCAGCAACTCGACTGACTGGAATACCGGCGCGGTGATTTTCGGGCTCGATCTCAACGCTGATATCTTCCCTTATATCTTCACCGGTACCTTCGGCATTCCCGGCACGATCCGCTTCTACGAGCAGGGCACCACCAATCTGGCAGCGCAAATCCAGTCGTTCAGCGGGTTCGACCACACGGTAGTGGTCAACAACCTGCCGGGGCAGAACGTGTTCCCCAACGCGATCTTCTCGCAGGCCGCGTTCGACCAGGACTTTACCAACAAGTCCTTCCAGGATCAGTTCACCGCCAATCTCGATCTTGGCAGCAACCAGCTGTCGCTCGGCGCAAGTTATGCCCACAGCCGGTTCTCGCAAGCTAGCGGCAGCGCGGGGTTTGGTCTGTCCGGGTTCGAGGACAACCCAACCAACTATGATATCACGCTCACCACGTTCGATGGCACCGTGCTGTTGGTGACCGATCCGAGCGGCAACGCCTCGCAAGGTGGCGGTGCGTTTGATAGTGATGGTTACGGCGGCACGCAGGAGACGTTCGCACTTTTCGCTGGCGACAGCTGGCAGATCAACGATGCCTTGTCACTGGAAGCCGGTGGCCGCTGGGAACACGTCAGCTATGACATCACCAACAGGACGCTGGCTGGCGGCATTCCGCTGAATGGCGGCGGCGGGGCGGACAACAATCCGCTGACGCTGTGGGACAACAATGTCTCCAGCTATGGCGCCGACACCCGCACGCAACGCAGCTATGACTATTTCAACTACTCGGTAGCGCTCAACTATCAGGTGAGCGATGATTTCCAAGTCTATGGCCGCTACACGCAAGGGCGCAAGGCACCGGACTTCGGCGGCACCCAGGGGATCGATGAACCTTCGGAAATCGCCACCCTGTTCCCGTCACCGCAGCGGGTGTTGCAAGTGGAATTTGGGCTGAAGTATCAGGCGCCAGGCGTGCAGGTTTCCTTCTATCCGTTCTACTCGAACCTCACCAATGTGGCCAGCAACCAGATATTCATCGACGAGAACAACCTGTTCTACTCGCCGCCGCCGGTCTATGGTGAGATCGAGACCTATGGTCTTGAAGTCGAGGGCGATTTCGATCTGACCGATACGCTCTCGTTCCGCACCGCGATCACGGTGCAGAACCCGACGGCATCAAAGTTTGGCACCTATCTGTCGAACAATCCGGGCCGGGCGGACGACCAGCTCGTGATCACGCCTTCAGGCGATGCCGACAATAATCCCAAATTGTTGGCCCGCTCGACGCTGACCTATGCGCCGGTGGAGAGCGCATCGCTGTTCCTCACCCACAACTTCGTCGGCAAGCGCGCGGCCAACCGGGCCAATGCCTGGTATATGCCAAGCTATCAGACCTTTGATGCGGGTGCGTCATTCCAGCTGAACGACAACATCCGACTGCAAGCCAACGTCAACAACCTGTTCAACAACTTCGGCGTGATGAGCTGGGCGCGCGCGGGCGGGTTCTTCGATTCACTCGACCGCCAGGGGCTGACGGCAGCATCAGTTCAGAGCGACCCCGACCAGTTGTTCTACATCGTGCCGATCCAGCCGCGTTCGTTCTGGTTGACCGCGACGCTGGAGTTCTGATCAGGCACCGCCGCTCTCTTCTCGGGGAGCGGCGGTCACCCCTGCATATCGTGGCTTGTCCGCGGGATCCGCACTTCCAGTCCATCGAGCGCTTCGCTCAGCAGGATCTGGCAGGACAGGCGGCTGGTGGCGGAAAGGTCTGCCGCAAGGTCGAGCATGTCCTCCTCGTCCTCGCTGGCGGGCGGGAGCTTGGTGAACCAGTCACGCCCTACGATCACATGGCAGGTGGAGCAGGCCATCTGCCCCTCGCACGTCCCTTCCAGCGGCAGGCCGGCGGCTTGCGCGGTTTCGAGCAGGCGATCCCCCGGCTTGCCCGCTGCCTCGATCCGCTGGCCGTCACGGGTGATGAAGGTGACTTTGATCATGCTCATCCCAAATTCGCCATTATTGCTGCAGTGCAGCATTGATAAGCGTTTTGGCGGCGGCTTCAAGCGATTCCATGGTGGTGTAGCGGCCAAATCCCAGCCGGATCGACGACTTTGCCTGCGCGTCCGTCAGCCCGATGGCGCGCAGCACGTGGCTGGGGCGGCCCGATCCGCTGGCGCAGGCTGAGCCGGCGGAGAAGGCGACATGGCGGCACTCGCTCATCAGCCGGGCGACATCGAGGCCATCCAGCCGCAGGTTGAGGTTGCCGGGCCAGCGGTGGGTGGCGCTGCCGTTGATTGTCCACCCAGCGAACAGCGAGCGGGCGCGGGCTGACAGAGCGGCCACGTGGGCGGTATCCTCGGCCTGCCGCTCCAGCGCCAGTTGCGCCGCCACGCCGAACCCCGCGCACAGCGCCGGGCTGAGCGTGCCCGAGCGCAAGCCCTGCTCCTGCCCGCCGCCGGTAATCTGCGGATCGAGCTGCACACCGTCCCTCACCCACAGCGCACCAATGCCCTTGGGGCCGTGCAGCTTGTGAGCCGAGAGCGCGATCAGGTCGGCATCTACCACCGCCAGCTTGCCCGCCGCCTGCACCGCATCGGACAGGAACAGCGCGCCGGCCTCCCGCGCACGGGCCTGCCATGCCGCGCTATCCTGCACCACGCCGATCTCATTGTTGACCTGCATCATGCACACCAGCCGCGTATCGCTCGGCAATGGCGAGGTGAGGTCGGCCAGGCCCTCGTTGCTGACAGGGATCGAGTGCAGCGTGCCGAGCGCTTGCGCGGTATCGAGCACGGCGGCGTGTTCGATGGCGCTGGCGGCGACGGTGCCGCCAGTTCCGCTGCCCCGAATGGCAAGGTTGATCGCCTCGGTCGCGCTGCCGGTGAACACCACGCGCCCGCCGGAAGGACACAGCATCGCCACCCGCTCGCGCGCCAGCTCGATTGCCGCTGCGGCGGCGCGACCCATGCGGTGGGCAGAGTGCGGATTGCCAAAACCGGCGCTGTCCGGCCCGCCCAGCCATTCCAGCATCGCCGCGCGGGCTTCGGGGGCGAGCGGAGTGGTGGCCTGGTAGTCGAGGTAGGTCATAGGAGCGACTGCCATGCCGCAACAAAGGCATCAAGCTGTGCAGGCGTGGTGCTCCAGCCGATACTGACGCGGATCGTGCGCTGCGCCTTATCCGCCGCAATCCCCATCGCCGACAACACCCGGCTGGGTTTGAGCGAGCCGGACGAACACGCACTGCCCGCCGACACGGCAAAGCCCATGGCGTCGAGTCGGATCACCAGCACTTGTGCGCTCAGTTGGGGGTGGGTGATGGCCAGAATGTGGTCAGCGGGACGCGCTACGTGCAGCACGCTGGCATCGACTTGCTCGGCAAAGGCGCGGCGCTGGGCGGGCGATGAGGCCCATGCCCCCGCCTCCAGCCCGGCGGCAAAGCCCATGGCGGCGGGCATGTTCTCTGTCCCCCGGCGATACCCCCGCTCATGCCCGCCCGATGGTTCGATCAGGGCGAAGTCACGCAGCAACAGTGCGCCGATCCCCACCGGGCCGCCCAGCTTGTGCGCCGAAACCACCACCAAATCGGCTTCGGCAGGCAGCGGCAGTTTGCCCGCACTCTGCGAGGCATCGGCCAGCCACAGACCGCCGGCCTCGTGCACGATCGAGGCTAGGGCGGCTGCATCCTGCATCGCGCCAGTTTCGGAATTGACCGTTTGCACCGCCACCAGCGGGCACTCAGGCTGCACCGCCTCGGCCATTGACTCCAGATCGAGCAGACCATCGGCGAGCACGGGCAGGCGCTCAGCATCCGGAGCAGCTTGCAGCACGGCGTCATGCTCGACCGCGCCCACCAGCCTTGCGCCCGCCTTCGCCCGCCCCAGCCCAATCACCAGTGCTTCGCTCGCCCCGCTCGTGAAGATCACCTCGCCCTCCCAGCCCAACGCCGCCTTCACTCGTGCCCGCGCATCCTCCAGCATAGCCTTCGCTCGCCGTCCTTCAGCGTGGGGCGACGAGGGGTTCGCCCACAGCGCAAAGCCCAGCCGCATCGCTTCTGCCGCCTCGGGGCGGAGCGGCGATGTGGCGGCGTGATCGAGATAGATGCGCTGTGAAATGCCGGACCTCATCGGAACAATTGCGAAATGGCTGTAACCTCCTATATAGCGCCCCTCTTCCGCCGCGCCACTCGCACGGCATACCCGATTATCAAGGTTAGCCCGAACACCATGCCCCATGTGATCTTTCCCGGCCCCGAAGGCCGCCTTGAAGGACGTTTCTCCCCCGGCCCGCGCCCGCGCGCACCCGTGGCCATGATCCTGCACCCGCATTCGCAGGGCGGCGGGACGATGAACGACCGGATCGTGCAGATGCTGTACAAGAACTTCGTCGATCGCGGTTTTGCCACGCTGCGGTTCAATCTTCGCGGCGTGGGCAAAAGCCAGGGCAGCTTTGACAACGGCATTGGCGAATTGTCCGATGCGGCAGCGGCGCTCGATTGGGTGCAGTCGATCCATCCTGAGGCTTCGGTGACGTGGATCGGCGGCGTATCGTTCGGCGCGCTGATCGGGATGCAATTGTTGATGCGGCGGCCGGAAATCCGCGGCTTCATCTCGGTTGCCCCGCCCGCCAACATGTATGATTTCAGCTTCCTGGCTCCGTGCCCGGCCAGCGGCATCTTCATTCAGGGGCTGGCCGATACCGTGGTCCAGCCGATCAGCGTGACCAAGCTGGTGGAAAAGCTGCGCACGCAAAAGCACATCACCATCCACCACGACGAAATCCCCCGCGCCAACCACTTCTTCGAGAATGAGCTGGTGGAACTGCGCGCTTCGGTGGATAAGTATCTGAATTTCCGGCTCGATCCTTCCTGCCCGATCACCTGATATTTCGCACGATTTCCGGCTTATCCTGCCCCTGCCTTGCTGCGGGATGGAGCTGCTTGCGACTCGTTCGCATTTAGAGTAATGTAACAGTATAACAAAAAGAGTCTGGAACTGAGGCAGGGAGTTAAATTGAGGAGAACGAAGGAACAGTAACGGGAAAGGAGCACACAAATGGCTTATCTCGACCAAAGCGATCCCCGCAAGAAACTCGCCAGTGTCAGCATCGTGGCCTTGGTTCACGTGGGCCTCGGCCTTGGCCTGGTCGCCGGGCTGACGATCACCTACACCCAGCCGCCCGACGAGCCGATTTTCGAAGGCCATGAGGTGAAATACGAGTTGCCCCCGCCCGATCCCGAAGTCAC
>CAMDSM010000102.1 GCA_945906905.1 Altererythrobacter xiamenensis
AATACGCCGTCGTTCCGATCCTTTGCGGCGGTTGACTATAATTCGCCTGACGTTGAAGGCGGTGAAGACAATCGCAATATCCGCGGTAGGCTGCTGTGGGACAATAATGGCCCGCTGCGTGTTACGCTGTCCGGCGATTATACCTATAGCACGGGCAGCGCGGCCAACACGCTGCTGCTGGCGACAGACTTTGTGCCGGGCCCGTTTGCTCCTCCGCCGGGAATGTCAATTCCCGGCACCGCGTTTGATCCGACGCAGTCGAACGGCTTCCTGTTTGCCGGCCTGTATAATTTCTGCATCGGCTCGACCTCGGCTGAAATCACTGCACGCAACGCAACCGCAGTCTGTGCTGGCACAGGCACGCAATTCCCGTCTCAGGCATTTGGGGACGTCACCCCCGTGGTCCATCTGCCAAGTTTTGCCAGCGTTAACGCCGATGGCAATCCAACGAATGACCGTCTGCCTTACGACAACCGCTTCCTGAGCAGCGATATCGACCAGAGCTATGCCACCGGCAACGCCTTCTCACGCCTTCGGAACTACGGCTTTGGCACCACAATCGACTATGAACTCTCGGACGAGGTCCAGCTGCGCTCGATCTCAGCCTATCGGGAGCAGTCATGGCAGAGTGGGGCGGATCTTGATGGCTCGCCGATCAACTCGTTGCAGGTTTCGTTCGATCAACGCCAGTGGCAGGTCAGCGAGGAAGTCCAGCTGCTCGGCACCGCGCTGGAAGACAGGTTGAACTTTGTTCTTGGCGCGTATTACTTCAAGGAAAAGGGCGGCTTGCGCGACTATGTTACCTTTGCCGAAGGGTTGTTGCAGGTCGATGGTCCCAACCGGCTGGAAACGGAAAACTACGCTGCTTTTGGTCAGATTGATTTCCGGCCGATAGAACTGGTCGGCATCACTTTGGGTGGTCGCTATACGCATGAGAACAAGAGCTTCGAGGGCGGTCAGCAGGATCTTAATGGATTCAACTATCGCCTGTTTGGGTGCGGCGACGCGAACGGCAATGTCACGCCAAATGCACAGGCCGGGTTCGCTCCTCCAGGTGTGACCTGCCAGCAGGCGCTCGGTTATCCCGATCCAAATAATCCCATCCGGGTGTATCCGCCGGGCGAAAACCGCCTCACTTTCAACAACTTCTCGCCCAAGGTTGGTATCCAGCTTTATCCTGTCGACGATGTTATGATTTATGGCTCGTGGTCGCGCGGATACAAGACGGGCGGATGGACAACCCGCTATACCAACCCCCAGCTGACGGCCCAGAGCTATGAGCCAGAGCAGGCTGAGACCTGGGAGCTGGGGGTCAAATCAACCTTGCTGGACCGCCGCTTGCAAATCAACGCAGCGGCTTTCACTACCGATTACAGTGGCATCCAGCTAAATTTCCAGAACGGCACTTCGCCGACGATCGGCAATGTCGGCGATGCGCGGATTAGGGGGTTCGAAATTGAGGCGATCGTCCAGCCGGTAGAGATCTTCACGCTCAATGCGTCGATCGGCTATATCGACGCGACTTACACCTCGCTGGATCCGCTGGTTTCGTTGCCATCCGTCAGCGGCCCTAATCCTCTGCAAGCCGGAGCCGTGGTTGGTGCCCAGCTGCCCAAGACACCCGAACTTGAGATCAACATCAGCCCCAGGCTGGAGCTCGACACAGGCAATGGTGGCCAGGTTGTTTTCATCGCGGATTATTCGCACGCATCACATTCGTACAACGATGTGGCGCGAACCTATCTGCTGACACGCGCGGGCACCGATATCTTCAACGCCAGCATCACCTACCATGCGACTGACCGTAACTGGTATGCGACCGTCGGCGGAAACAATATCACCAACGAGCGCTACCTCACGACAGGCCAGAACAATGCTGCCGGTGGTTCGGTCTATGGAACCTATAATCGGCCTGGGACATGGTATGTCCGGCTTGGTTTTGACTATTGATCACAATGACAACAACCAGAGTGGGTGCAACAAAGCAGATTGCAGCCACTCTGGTCGGAGAGGAGGTCGTCTGAACGTGATGAAAAAATTGAGCCTTTGCGCGGCGTTGGCCAGTGCATGCATCGGCGGTGCGGCATGGGCCTCACATCACGAAGCAGAGCCGACCCCTCGCCCGCCCGAAGCTGTTTATGCTCAGGTCTGCGGATACTGCCATGGGCGCAATGTCGGCCCAGTCATTCGCGGTCGCGGACTGCCCGCGAGTTTGGTCAGGATCATGGTGCGCACTGGCCCGAATGCGATGCCCGCCTTCCGTCCCACTGAAATTTCAGACACCGAACTGGATGCCCTCGCAAACTGGATCCAGCATAGCGAAGCCGATCCAGAGGAGGCCGGGCAATGAGCGGTATCGATAGACGCACGCTGCTGGGTGCCGCAGTTTCGGTTGGCGCATCCGTGGGTTTCGCGAGCGGCGTAAAAGCGCAAATGGCGCCGGGCCAAACACGTGCCGATGTATCGTCGTTCATGGCCGAAATGCAATCCATCGTCGGCGAGGAATGGGCCTTCTGGAGCGAGCAGGCACTCGTCCCATACGACAAGTCCTATATTCCCGACCCAAGCGGGCTGCTGCATCCGGTTGGCGCTGTCGCGCCGCGCACGGTTGAAGAAGTGCAGGAAATTGTGCGCGCGGCCAATCGTCATCACCAACCGCTCTGGCCGATTTCGACCGGCAAGAACATGGGCTATGGAAGTGCGGTTCCGGCAACGCCTGGCCAGGTCGTGCTCGACCTGAAGCGGATGAACCGCATCCTCGAGGTCGATGTCGATCTCGGCACTTGCCTGATCGAACCGGGGGTGACCTACCAGCAGCTCAAGACCTATCTTGAGGATAACAATATCCCCCTGTGGATCGATGTGCCCACAGTTGGCCCGATTGCTTCGCCGGTCGGCAACACGCTCGAACGCGGCGTCGGCTACACGCCTTATGGCGAACACTTCATGTTCCAGTGCGGGATGGAAGTCATCCTGCCCGACGGCCGACTGATGCGCACCGGAATGGGTTCGATCGAAGGATCGACGGCGTGGCAGGCCTTCAAATGGGGCTATGGACCTTATGTCGATGGCTTGTTCACCCAGTCCAATTTTGGTGTGGTTACAAAAATGGGGCTGTGGCTGATGCCCCAGCCACCGGCTTACAAGCCATTTATGATCCGCCATGCGAACATGGATGACGTGCCCAAGATCATCGAGGCAATGCGCCCGCTGCGCGTGTCGAGCCTGATCGCCAATTGCAACCTGATGATGAGCGCGTCCTATCAGCTGTCCATGTTCAATCGCCGCAACAGCGTGGTGGCAGATGGTATGCCGCTGGATGATGAGTCGGTAAAACGCGCCGCTCGGGCCAACGGCTTGGGGATGTGGAACACCTATTTCGCGCTTTACGGGACCGAGGAGGTGGTCGCTGCCATCGAGCCAATCGTTCGCGGCGCGCTTACTGCAAGCGGCGGGGAAGTGCTGACCGAGCATGAGATGGGCGATAATCCGTGGTTCCATCATCACGCCACCTTGATGAAAGGTGGGCTCAATCTCGATGAGATCGGGATGGTTCGCTGGCGCGGCAATGGCGGCGGGCTGGCATGGTTTGCGCCCGTTGCCGCGGCGAAAGGTGCAGAAGCAGAACGGCAGACACGCCTTGCGCGGGAAATCCTCGACAAATACGGTTTCGATTACACTGCGGCCTATGCAATTGGATGGCGCGACCTGCACCATATCATCGCCCTATTGTTCGACAAATCCGATGCCGAGGAAGAGGCGCGCGCAGATGCCTGCTATCGCGAGATGGTCACTCGCTTCGGTCAGCAGGGTTGGGCCAGCTATCGCACCGGGGTGAACACGATGGATCTGGTTTCCCAACAATACGGTCAGGTGAACCGCGATTTCAATGCGACGATCAAGCAGGCGCTCGACCCCAATCACATTCTGGCACCGGGCAAATCGGGGATCGCGTGATGAAAATGAAATTTCTCATTGGGCTTGCAATGTGCTTGACGGCAAGTGCCGCCTATCCCCAAAATCACGACGGCGCATCATCGACTGGCCCGGTACTTTCCTATGACGTGATCCAAACGTCTGAAACCAGCATGCACGCGAACATGACCCTGGTTTCCGGCGAAAGGGATGCGGTCCTGATCGATGTTCCGTTCTCTCGTGCCGATGCCTTCAGGGTAGTCGCCCGGATTCTCGACAGCGGGAAGACGCTGCGGGCGATCCTGATCACGCATGATCATCCCGATCACTTTTTCGGGCTGGATGTGTTGGCAGATGAATTCCCGGATGCGGACATCCTCGCGGCGTCCATCGTGGTGGCCGATATGACGCGTTCGGTGCCGATCAAGTTCGATCGCTGGAGCGATGATCTGGGAACCAATGCGCCTCACCGCCCGGTAGTGCCAACCGTGCTGGACGGACAGAGCTACCTGCTTGAAGGGCATCGGTTGACGGTGATTGGTCCGATGCAGGGCGATCATGTTCGTTCGACTGTCGTATGGGACGCAGAAACGCGGACACTGGTCGCAGGAGATGCCATCTATAACGGCATGTTCGTTTGGCTGGGGGAGCACACGCCCGATCGTTATGCGGACTGGCTCACAGCACTCGATCGGCTTGAGGCGATGGGGCCATTGCGGATTGTTGCCGGCCATACCCGCCCCGGCTTGACCGATGACAATACCGGCATCGAATGGACGCGCACATACATCAGCTACATGGCCGAAGCCGCGCAGCAGGCGCATTCTGCTGTGGAATTGCAGGACATGGTCCGGACGCGATTTCCCGAAGCTACCGACGTTTACGGCTGCTTCCTGCTGTGTACTTCGGCACAGGTCGCCATGGGCGAAATCGAACCTTGGGATGAATGACCATGCGCTTTGAAAGCAAGACCGCCCTCATCACCGGTGGTGCCACCGGAATTGGTCGAGCCACGGCAACAGCCTTTGCTGCAAACGGCGCCAAGGTCATGATTGGTGATATCGATCAACGCGCCGAAGAGACGGTTTCAATTATCAGGCAAGCAGGCGGCGAAGCTGATTTCATCAGGACCGATGTCACCAATGGCGATGCGGTGCGCGCCTTGGTCGCGGGCTGCCTGAAGCGCTTTGGCAGTCTGGAGATGGCGTTCAACAATGCCGGAGTGCTGCCCCCGCAGCGCCCCATGCACGAAGTGCCTGATGAGGAACTGAACCTGGCCATTGATGTCGATTTCAAGGGTGTGTGGAACGCCATGCAGGCCGAAATCAAACACTTCCTCGCAGTAGGCGGCGGCGCGATCGTCAATACCGCTTCGGTCGGCGGCTTGATCGCAGACCCGAACATGGCGGCTTATTGCGCTATGAAGCATGCTGTCGTGGGTCTGACAAAGGCTGGCGCAGTGGAATATGCCCGCAAGAACATTCGGGTTAACGCGATTGCGCCGGGTTTTGTCGTCACGCCGATGACACAGCATTGGGCCGATAGCCAGGAGTTCACAGCGATGTTCTACGAACAGAACATTTCGGGTCGATCGGCACTGCCCGAGGAAATTGCCGGAACCGTTCTGCATCTCTGTTCAGATGAAGCCAGCTTCGTTAACGGTGCCATATGGACAATCGATGGCGGGCAAACTGCCCACTGATTTTGCAAGGGCCGACGGTTCAAGTACTGGTACTTTCCTTGTCAGCACGAAGCTCACATAGGATTCTGCAGGATTGCAAGCCAGCCTGATTCAAGGAAGTGATCGTTATGCCCCGCACCGACTGGATCCGTGACGAGATCGCGGAGCTTTTTGCCCTGCCGTTCACTGAACTGCTGTTCCAGGCGTCCAGCGTCCATCGTGAACACCACCGGCCGGATGAAGTGCAACTGTGCACCCTGTTATCGATCAAGACCGGCGGGTGCGAGGAGGATTGCGGCTATTGTTCGCAAAGCGTGCATGCCGACAGCGGCGTAAAGGCCACCAAGCTGATGGATGTGCGCGCCGTACTGCAACGTGCGGCGCAAGCGCGTGATGCCGGCAGCCAGCGGTTCTGCATGGGCGCGGCCTGGCGCAACCCGAAGGACCGCGACATGCCCAAGATCGTCGAAATCGTGAAGGGTGTGCGCGAAATGGGGCTGGAAACCTGCATGACGCTGGGCATGTTGACGCCGCAACAGGCAGAACAGCTGGCCGATGCCGGGCTGGATTATTACAACCACAATATCGACAGCAGCCCCGAATATTACGAGCGGGCGATCTCCACCCGCACCATGCAGGATCGGCTCGAAACCCTCAAGCATGTGCGCGAGGCGGCGATCAACGTGTGCTCTGGCGGGATCGTGGGGATGGGCGAAACCCGCGCGGACCGGGTGGGTTTCATTCACACGCTCGCCACGCTGGAACGCCATCCCGAGAGCGTTCCGGTGAATGCGCTGGTTCCGGTCAAGGGCACTGTGCTGGGCGATATGCTGGCCGATACGCCGCTGGCCAAGATCGACGATATCGAATTCGTGCGCACCGTTGCGGTTGCTCGCATCTGCATGCCGCAAAGCATGGTGCGCCTGTCCGCCGGGCGCGAGAGCATGAGCGAGGCCACGCAGGCGCTGTGCTTCCTGGCTGGGGCTAATTCAATTTTCACCGGCGACACATTGCTGACCGCACCCAATGCGGGCGACGATGCCGATGCCGCGCTGTTTGCCAAGCTTGGCCTGAAAGCGCTACAAGGAGTTGAGCCGATGCGCGCAGGCGCGTGCCACAAAGCCAGTGTTGCGGCGGAATAGCGCCGCCATGCAACAGCGGTTTGCAGCGGCGCTGGCCGACCGTAAAGCCAACGGCCAGTTTCGCGAATTGCACGCCGTTGAGCCAGCGCGTCCGGGGTATGTACGCCGGAATGGGCGCGAAATTCTCGACCTGTCGAGCAATGACTACCTTGGCCTTGCGCATCATCCCGCGCTGATCGAGCGGTCTTGCGAATGGGCCCGGGCCATGGGAACCGGCGCGCGGGCTTCGCGGCTGGTGGTGGGCACACTTGAAGCGCATAGCGCGATCGAGGCCAAAATTGCCCGTTTCAAGGGCAGCGAGGCCGCGCTGCTGTTCGCGTCGGGCTGGCAGGCCAATGCGGCGATCTTTCCTGCGTTGCTGTCGCTGGCCCCTGGCGCCGCGATCTTTGCTGACCGGCTGGTCCATGCCAGCATTCACCACGGCATTTCGGCGGCAGGGCAGCGGCAGATCCGGTTCCGCCACAATGATCTCGACCATCTCGAGCAATTGCTGGATGAACGCGCCAAGGGTGCAGATGCGCTTTTCATCGTGACAGAAAGCGTCTTCAGCATGGATGGTGATCGCTGTGATCTTGTCCGCTTGTCGCAAATTGCCCGCGCCCACGGTGCCTTCCTGATCGTGGACGAGGCGCACGCGACCGGCGTGCTGGGTGAAGGCGGGGCCGGGCTTTCGGCCGACTTGCCGGACAAGCCCGATCTGGTGATGGGCACTTTCAGCAAGGGGCTGGGCAGTTTCGGCGCCTATGTCGCCGGGTCACAGCAATTGTGCGATTATCTGGTCAATGCATGCGGTGGGTTCATCTATTCGACCGCGCTGCCTCCCCCTGTTCTGGGGGCGATCGACGCGGCACTGGACCTAGTGCCGCAAATGGATGCGGAGCGGAGGCATCTGGCCGCGCTTGCTGACAGCTTGCGGGCCGGGTTGCACGATCTTGGCTTTGACACAGGTGCATCTGATACGCAGATCGTGCCGCTGCTAGTGGGCGCAGAGGAAGAGGCGCTGGCCATGAGCCGCAGCCTCGAAGAGCGCGGGATCCTGTGCACCGCGATCCGTCCGCCAACGGTGGCCAAAGGCAGCAGCCGGTTGCGGCTTGCGTTATCCAGCGCCCATCGAGAAGTGGATGTCGATGCATTGTTGCACGGATTGGCCAAATCGCGATGAGAGTACACTTTGTTCATGGCTGGGCGTTCGATGCCGCGATGTGGCAGCCCCTTGCGGTGCGAATGCCGGGCCTGTCGGCAACCTTTGCAGATCGCGGATATTTCGGCGGGAGGGGTGATTCTGCGCCGCAACAGCCAGCTGTGTGGATCACCCACAGCCTGGGCACATTGCTGGCGCTGGAGGATATTCCGGCGCAGTGCTGTGCGCTGGTGGCCATTGGCGGGTTTGACCGCTTTTGTGCGAGCGAAGGTGTGGCGGGCGTGGCGCCGCGGATCCTTGACCGAATGCTGGGCCGTTTTGATGGCGCACCGCACCACGTGGTCGCGACTTTCCGTGAGCAGTGCGGCAGTAATGAACCAATCGGGCAGATTGATTGCGACAGCCTGCGTGCCGATCTTGGCACTTTGCGCGACATGGACTGCCGCGCACGGGCCGCCGCCCTTGCGTTACCTGTCCTGTCGCTGCACGGAAGCAACGATCCTATTCTGCCGGAAGCCATGCGCGCGCAAACGCTGCATAACGTCGCAAATGCACGGCACATTCAGCACCCTGTGGCAGGCCATCTCCTGCCGCTTGAAGACCCGGAATGGTGTGCCGTTCAGATCAGCGCCTTTCTCGAAGCAGTGTGCTGATGGCTCGCGTTGATCGCCAGCAAGTTGCGGCTGCATTTGACAGTGCCACCGACTATTCCGACAATGCCGGAATCCAGCGTGCTATCGCAGCCCAGCTGGCGGAACGGATCGCCGCGATAGACTTTGCGCAACTACCGCACATTCTGGAAATCGGCTGCGGGACAGGTTTTCTCACCCAGCAACTGCTTGATCGCGGTCTTGGTGGCGAATGGCTGATCACCGACAAGTCGCCCGACATGGTCGCCCGCTGCGCAAATGCGCTCGGCGCTGCACCGGGACGCGCTTTTGCCGTTCTTGACGGTGAGTATGGTATGGCTAAACATGATCGCAGTCATGATCTGATTTGTGCCAGCATGGCGATGCAGTGGTTCGATGATCTGGCCTTGGCAGTGGGCGCAATTGTGCAAAAGCTGCGACCGGCGGGGCATCTGGTGTTCAACACTTTGGCTGAGGGCACGTTCGAGCAATGGCGCGATGCCCATCGCGCGAGCGGGCATGGCGATGGTGCTGTCGCCTTTCCGTCGGTTGCGGCGTTGCGGGCTATGGTTGAACCATTTGCACCCACCCATTTTTCTGTAACTACTCACCACGAAACCCACCGCGATGCGCGCGAATTTCTGGGCCGGCTCAAGCTGATTGGTGCGGCCACTGCCCCAAGCGATCATCGCCCGCTGCCGCCCGCTGCACTGAAGGACGTCATGGCACGGTTTGATAGTCAGGGCGCGACAGTGGCCTATGAGGTTGTCACCTGCCACATCGTTGGCAGTGCTGGCTGATGGCGGCGCAAGGTTTCATTGTTACGGGCACCGATACCGATGTCGGCAAAACGGTGTTCGCTGCTGGGCTCGCCGCAGCATTGCGAGCCACGTATTGGAAGCCGGTCCAGGCGGGTCTGGCAGGTGAAACCGATGCCCAACTGGTGGCGCGGCTGTGCGCGGGTGCAGATGTCACCATCCATCCGGAGGCCTATCGGTTGGCCACGCCGTGTTCTCCACATGAGGCCGCGCGGATCGATGGCTGCCGCATCGCCGATGCCGATCTGGCGCTGCCCTGTGTGTCGGGTCAGCTGGTGGTCGAAGGGGCGGGTGGGGTTTTGGTGCCGTTTCGGGCGGACCTGCTGGCGGCGGACCTGTTCGTCCGTTGGGGGCTGCCGGTGATCCTGGTCGCGCGCACAACGCTGGGTACGATCAGCCACAGCCTGCTATCGCTTGAGGCTTTGCGCAGCCGTGGGATAGCCGTTGTCGGGGTGGCCTTCATTGGAAATCCTGAACCTGTTGCAGAAGCAGCCATTACGGAAATCGGGCAGTGTCCACATCTTGGCCGCCTGCCTTTCCTCGAACCGCTCGATGCTGGCACACTGGCCGCCGCCTTCGCCAAGGCCATCGACATGGATTTGCTGACGTGAGCCGCCGTTCTCCTGTATGGCATCCCTTCACCCAGCACGGACTGGGTGATCCGATCCCGGCTGTCGAGCGCGGCGATGGGGCGGCCCTATACACCAGCGATGGCCGACGGATCATCGATGCCATTTCCAGCTGGTGGGTCACCACTCATGGTCACAATCACCCGCGCATCATCGCCGCCATCGCCGATCAGGCGCAGAAGCTGGATCAGGTCATCTTCGCTGGCTGGACGCATGAACCGGCCGAAGCGCTGGCGCATGGCCTGACACAGATCATGCCGCGTGCGCTGGAATACGTGTTCTTCTCCGATTCTGGATCGACCAGTGTTGAAGTGGCGCTGAAGATGGCG
>CAMDSM010000103.1 GCA_945906905.1 Altererythrobacter xiamenensis
CGACTGATGGCGTGGGATCCGGTGGCCCAGCGCGAGGTGTGGGGCATTGATCGTGACTGGCCGTGGAATGGCGGCACTTTGGCGACCGGCGGCAATCTGGTGTTCCAGGGCACGCCCGATGGGGTGTTCCACGCCTATAATGCGCTGACCGGCGAGGAGCTGTGGACCTTTGCGCAGGAACGCGGGATCATGGCCGGGCCGATCAGCTATCGCGCGGACGACGTGCAATTTGTCGCGGTGCTGGCGGGCTATGGCGGATCAATGGGCATGGCCAGCCAGACAGACTGGATGCGCCGCCCGCCGCCCAATGGCATGCTGCTGGTGTTCCGCATTGGCGGCACGGGCGTGCTCGAACCGCTGCCGCCTGCCACCCCGGCGCCCTATGTCACCAGCAACGAGACTTTCACGCCCGAACAGATCGCGCTTGGCCAAGGGCAGTATCTGGGCTTCTGCACCATCTGCCACAATGGCCCGGTCAACCCCAACTTGCTGCGTTCGCCAGTGGCCAGCGATGCCAACGCGTGGCGGGCGGTGGTGATCGAGGGGATCTTGGCGCAGCGCGGCATGGTCAGCTTCGCCCCGTGGATCAATGCCGAACAATCCGAAGCGATCCGCGCCTATGTCATCTCTGAGGCCGCACGGCGGCAAGCGGCGGAGCAGTAATGCGCAAAAATACTGACGTCCTCATCGTCGGCGGTGGCCCGGTGAGGATGCTCACCGCGCTGGCGCTGGCGCAAACGGGTGCCAGCGTTCGCTTGCTGGAGCGCGAGCCCGCGATCATCAACTCCCCGCGCGCGGCGGTTTATTTCCCCTGCACCCTGCTGGTGCTGGAGGAACTGGGCCTGCTGGAGGAACTGGACGCCATCGGCTTCCGCAACCACAATTTCGGCACCCATGTGCCTGAATTCGATTATCACAGCGTGGTGGTGACCGATCTGATCGAAGGCATCAAATACGATTACCAGCTGCATGTCGGCCAGCATGAAGTCGCTCGGGTGGCGATGGAACATGGCCAATGGCTTGGGGTGGAGGTGTTGTTCGGGCATGAGGTGACCGGATTTACCGATCACGGCGACGGGGTGACGGTGCAGGCACACGGCCCCGATGGCGATGTCAATTTCGGCGCAAAATGGTTGATCGCAGCCGATGGCGCACGCTCCACCGTGCGGCGGCTGGCGGGGATCGAATTTGCCGGCCACACCTGGCCCGAGCGGTTCGTGGCCACCAATGTGGTGTTCCCCTTTGCCGAGCTTGGCTATGAACAGGCCAATTTCGTCTGCGATCCGGTCAACATGGCGGTAATCGCGCAGCTTGACCGCGATGGCCTGTGGCGCTGCACCTACATGGAAGATTCCGCCTTGCCCGAGGAGGGTTATGAGGAGCGGATTCACCAGCGCTATGAATACTTTATGGCTGGGCGCAAGGATTACCAGATAGTCTCGGCCAGCCCCTATATGCTGCACCAGCGGGCGGCCGAGACATTGCGCAAGGGGCATGTGCTGCTGGCGGGCGATGCCGCCCATGCCACCAATCCGTGCGGCGGGCTGGGCCTGACATCGGGCATGTGGACCGGCATGGTGCTGGCCGATGTGCTGGGCGCGGTGCTGCGGGGCGAGGAAGATGCGGGCATTCTTGACCGTTTCAGCGATGAGCGGCGGCGCATTTTCTGGGACGTGGTCTCGCCTGCCGCCACCGAGAACAAGCGCATGTTGCAGGAAAGCGATCCGGTGCAACGCGAGAAAGACCTAGGCTTCATCCGCGCGCTGGATGATGATCCCGAAAGCGGCGCACTGCTGATGCTGTTTGCCTACAAGGTGATCGGCGACACCTTGCGGGCCAGTTCGCGCTGGGCCGATGCCGATCCCAGTGACCGGGTGGCTATCAATATCCGTGACCGGAAAGGCCAGATCCATTGAGCGCACCAAGCCCCAAATCGCTCCGCCCGGCAGACCTGCACGCCGCCGGAACTGACACCCCGCTGACGCTGGCCGCACAGGGCTTTTTCTGGACCGGGGGTGAGCTGGTGGATCATCCCATCGCGGGCAAGGCGATGCGCGGGCAGCAATATGTCGAATATTGGATTCCGCAAGCCTTGCGCCAGCCATTGCCGATTGTGATGATCCATGGCGGCGGCGGACAGGGGACCGATTTTCTCGGCACCCCCGATGGCCGTGAAGGCTGGGTGCACTATTTCGTCCGCGCGGGCTGGGCGGTTTATGTGGTTGACCGCCCGCACCATGGCCGCAGCCCGTTCCATCCCGAGTTTCAGGGACCGATGGCCGGGCCGGGGCCAACCTCTGCGCTGGAGCGCTTGTTCTCGCGGCCCGAAACCTTTGCCGACAATTATCCCCAAGCCCATTTGCACACCCAATGGCCGGGCACCGGACAGATCGACGACCCCGCCTTCCTTGCTTTTCTGGCTGGCACCGGACCGACCCTGATCGATAATGCTGCTGGCCAAGTGGACGCGCAGCGCGCCGGGGCACAGCTGCTCGATCTGATTGGCCCGGCGATTTTGCTCACCCATTCTGCTGGTGGACCGCCCGGCTGGCTGATCGCGGATGCGCGGCCAGACCTTGTCCGCGCAATTGTGGCTGCCGAACCGCTCGGGCCACCGTTTGCGGCAATCAGCGGCGCGCTGCCCTTTGGCATCACCCATGCCCCACTCAGCTTCGATCCACCGCTGGCCGCAGGCGAGGTGCTGGCGAGCATGGACATGCCCTCGCCCGGCGAAGGACTGGTGGCCTATAAAGCCCAGGCCGAACCCGCGCGCCGCCTGCCTGCTTTGTCGCAAATGCCGATCCTGGTGCTGACGGCCGAGGCCAGCTGGATGGCGGCGGACAACCACGCCATCGTCCATTTTCTGCGTCAGGCCGGAGCCAGCGTCGATCATATGCGGCTGGAGGAGCGGGGCATCCACGGCAACGGCCATGCGATGCAGCTGGAAAAAAACAGCGATGATGTCGCTGGCGTGATCGCCGGATGGCTGGCAAATCAGGGCCTGTATTGATCGGGGAGTTGGTGATGCGCAAATTGATGGGTCTGGCGCTGGCCGCCAGCATGATGAGCTCCCCCCTTATGGCGCAGGACACCACCATCGTGCCCGCCGATGGCGATTGGCCGCTCTATGCCCGCGATCATGGCGGGCAGCGCTTCTCGCCACTGGCCGATATCAATGGCGACAATGTTGACGAGCTCGAACAGGCCTGGACCTATCGCCTGCGCCCCACGGGCGGCGGCAGCGTGCTGGCGGGCACGGTGCCAATTGTGGTGAGCGGCGTGATGTATCTGCCGCTGGGCGATGCGGTGGTGGCCTTGGAAGCGCATAGCGGGCGCGAATTGTGGCGGCATCCGGTCGACGGCGCCACGATCCGCCGCAGCGTCACCTGGTGGCCCGGAGACAACACGCGCGGCCCTCGGCTGTTCTATTCCACTGGCAATGCGCTGGTGGCGATCAATGCCGATGATGGCTCGCTGGTCGACGAGTTCGGCATCAGCGGGGTGATGGCGTTTGACGGCACCGCCTATTCCTATCCCCCCAGTATCCTACGCAATGTTCTGGTGATCGGCGCGCTGACCCCTGAAATTCCCCAAGGCCCCAGCGGAAACACCCGCGCCTTCTCGGCCATAACGGGCGAGAAACTGTGGGAATTCAACACTATCCCGCAGCCTGGCGAAGTGGGCCATGATACATGGCTCAACGATGGCTGGCGCGGTCGCCCCGGTGCCAACATGTGGGTGTGGTATACCACCGCCGATATCGAGACCGGGCTGATCTTCATGTCGCTGGGCAGCCCCGGACCCAATTATTGGGGCGGCGACCGGCCCGGCGCGAACCTGTTCGGCAATTCGGTGGTGGCGCTCGATGCCGAGACGGGCGCATACCGCTGGCACTTCCAGACCATCCACCATGACTTGTGGGATTGGGATCTGCCCGCCCCGCCGGTGCTGGTCGATGTGGTGGTGGACGGCGAAACCATCCCCGCCCTTGCCGAAACCGGCAAACCCGGCCTGATGTATATCCTCGACCGCCGCACAGGCGTGCCGATCCACGGGGTGAACGAACAAGTCGTCGCCGCTGCCGATGTGCCGGGCGAGTATTATCACCCCACCCAGCCGATCCCGGTGCTGCCCGAACCTTTGAGCCGCATGGCGTGGACGCCGGATGATGTGGTGACAGCCGAAGATACCAACGCCGAACACGTCGCCGCCTGCCACGCCCTGCTCGACAGCTATGGCGGCACCTTCTTCAACGCCGGGCCGTTCACGCCGTTCTTCCTGCACGAGGACGGCGATGCCCCGCGCGCTTCGATCAATCTGCCGCACAATGGCGGGTCGAACTGGGGGGGCAGCGCGGTCGATCCGACCAGCGGCTATATTTACGTCAACACGTCTGAAAGCGGATCGATCGGCTGGATCGAGGCGCGCGATCCGGCGGGCGATTATGGGCGCGGCACGGCCGGATCGGTCCAGCCCTATGATCGCGGCAGCCTGACTGGCCCCGGCGCCTATGCCAGCTTCTCGGCCAGCTTCACCAGCGCCGACGGCCGCACTGCCAACCTGCCATGCATTCGCCCGCCTTGGGGTCGGCTGATCGCGGTGGACGGCAACACCGGCCAGATCGCCTGGGCCACAAGGCTGGGAACCTCGCCTGAGCTGGGCCCGGACAAGCAGGACACCGGATCGAACAACACTTTCGGCGGGCCAATGGTAACGGCGGGCGGGCTGGTGTTCATCGGCGCGACGTCGGACGGCGTGTTCCGCGCGTTTGATTCCACTTCGGGTGAACTGGTGTGGCAGGAGCAGCTCGACTATGCCGCGATGACCATTCCGATGAGCTATCGCGGGGCCGATGGGCGGCAATACATCGCCGTCTTCGCCACCGGATCGGCCTTTGGCGCACCCGTGCGCGGGCCGGATGGACGCCCGGCTAACAATGAATCACTCATCACCTGGGCATTGCCTAGTAGTGGTGGCCCAGAATGGAATCAGGAGTAGGGTTTATGCAGATCAGAACCGCACTGGCAGCATCCGTCGCCGCCGTCGCCTTGGCTGCTTGTGCAGCAAACGCGCAGGAAACCATCACCACCCCCGAAGGCGCACTGATGCAGACTGGCAGCGATCTGGCCTATGGCCCCGGCGAATTGAGCGAGGCGCAGTTGAATGGCAGTGCCAGCCATCTGTTCCGCCAGAATTCGATGAATGTATTCCGTCGCTTCCCGCGCGAGGCGACCGATCAGATGGTCAACTTCTACGTCAACGCCCTCAGCCTGCGGGCGCTCAATCCGATCCAGCTGACCAGCACCCAGCAGATGATCCTGACGGGTGTGGGCACAGGCCAGGTCAAGCTTTCCGCCGGGCAGCAGGGCAATCGCCTGTATAACCTCGAAGGCGGCTATGCCGGCGGAACGGGCATCCGCTTCTTCGCCTTCACCTATCCCGATCGCGCGGTGGTGACGCAGCGGTTTACCGATGCTGGTTTCGCCGCGCCGCAATTCGTGCGCCGGGACGATGGGCTGTGGCAGGCGCTGGTACGCGATCCCGCTGGCTTCGATGTGGTGATCCTGATCCGCAATGGCGCGGCCGATCATTCGGACGACGGCGTGGGCGTGGGCATCCATGTTTCGGACCTTGAGGCCAGCCGCGCCTTCTATCGCGATTTTGTCGGGCTGGAGGAGCTGCCCGTTGCGCCAGCCCCGCTGCTGGGCACCACGCTCTACCCCTACCGGCACGGCGAAACCACGCTGATGCTCTATGATATGGGCGACAATCTGCCGGCCGATAATGGTAGCGCGGGGATCCAGTATGTGGTCAGCGATGCGCCTTTCGTGGCGGCGATGGGCGCGCATCGCGGGGTGGCGGTGGAAACCCCGCTCAACCGGCTGACCGGGTTCGATCTGGTAACCGTGTGGCTCAACGATCCCGATGGGGTGACCAACTATTTCGCGCAAGTGGGGCCGAATACTCCGCCGATAACAGAGGCGGATTGATACGAAAAAGGGGGCCGCGAAGCCCCCTTTTTGCGTTCAAAATGGCAGCGAGGCCTTACAGCTTAGCCTGCATGATATAGCTGGCCAGCAGATCGATCTCCGCTGTGGTCAACTGACCACCAAAGCCGGGCATCTGGCCCTGGCCATTGGTGACGCGGGCGACAACGAAGGCCTGATCCAGTGCGGCATTGCCATCAAGGCGGGGGCCGATATTGCCGCGGCCATTGGCATCGATCAGCGTGTGGCAAGCGCCGCACGAATAATCGTTAAACAGCTGGCGCGCCTGCACGACCTGCTCAGCCGTGAGGCCAGCAGGCACCGCCGCGACGGCCTGAGTTTCAACAACAGGCGCAGCCACTTCAACCACCACAGGTTCCGCCGAGACGACCGGATTGGCACAAGCCGCCGCCAATGGCAGCGCCAGTGCCGCAGTGCTCAGCGCCAGCCAGCCGGAAAAATTGCGCTTGCCTGCGATGCCCTTAATTCCAGCCATGTCGCTACACTACCTTTCGTGATCCAATTTCGCGGGTCTAGTCAACAAGGCCTCTGCCTGAGTCAAGATTTACCGCACATTTATGCGGGTGTGCCCATTGCGAAAGCATTGGACATTGTCAACCAGAACGCGAGATTCCGGTTGCGTCACATCGCCCGCAGGCAGACAAAGGCGGCATAATTCGAAAGGCATCGACTCATGGCACTCCGCATCGGTAAATTGTTCGCTCTGACACCGCTGGCAATGCTGGTATCATGCTCGCAGGAGCCTGCGACGCTTTCTCACGGCACACCGCAGCAACTTATGGCCAACGAGGTGCAGCCGACAGCAGAGATTTACTGGAGCGCGGTCGGCGCGATAAGCGAGTTGATCGATGGCGTGTCGGTGTTCCGCGAATTTGAACCTGAAACCGATGAGGAATGGCAGGCAGTCGCCGATTCCGCCGTCAAATTGCGCGAACTTGGCGCAGTGCTGGCCAGCCCGGAATATTCTGAAGGGCGTGGTGATGCCTGGCTGGATTTTGCGCAAGGCTTGCAGGATGTCTCACGTCAGGCCGAACAGGCCGCGATCGACAAGGACGTTGAGGCCGTGTTCGAAGTGGGCGGGACGCTCTATAATGTCTGCTCCGCCTGTCACCAGGCCTATCCGCCAGCGGAACTGGAACCCGGCGTAGTGGCAGAGCCCGTCGTGAATGATGATGCCTGATATCAGCCGACGCCAGCTAAGCGCGATCACGCTGGCCGCGGTGATCCTGCTGCTGCCCGCATTGGCGCTGGCGCACGACGTGGCCGAGGGTGACAAGGCCTTCGTCAGCTCGATCGAAGGCCCGGCCGTGTTCCCCTTCCTGTATCTGGGCGCCAAACACATGGTGACGGGATACGACCATATCGCCTTCCTGATCGGCGTGGTGTTCTTCCTGCGCCGCTTGAAGGATGTGGTGCTCTACGTCTCGATGTTCACCCTGGGCCATTCGCTCACCCTGATGGGCGGGGTGCTGATGGGGATTGGTGCCAATGCCTTTGTGATCGACGCGATTATCGGCCTGTCGGTGGTCTATAAGGGGGTGGAGAATATCGGCGGCTTCAAGCGCATCGGCCTCAATATCGATACCCGCGCGGCGGTGCTGGTGTTCGGCCTGTTCCACGGGCTGGGCCTTGCCACCAAGGTGATGGATCTGGAAATGTCGCGCCAAGGCCTGCTGACAAATCTCATATCGTTTAATGTCGGGGTGGAAATGGGTCAGGTGATCGTGTTGACCTTTGTTGTCTCGCTGTTCGCCGTGTGGCGGCAGCGGCGCAGCTTTGGCCGTTATGCCTTCGTTGCCAATGTCGCCCTGATCATGGTGGGCTTGGCGCTAACCGCCTTCCAAGTGCAAGGATATCTGTTGTCATGAGTGAATTACAAACCGCCCGTCGCCCACGCAAATCCCTCCTGATCGGCGGGGCCTTGGTGGCGCTGGCCGCTGGTGTAGTGATGTTCGTTCTCCCGGCCGAAACCGGCTGGGATCCCACTGGCGTTGGCGCGGCCACGGGCCTGATCAAGATCGCCAATCCCGACAATCCCGAACTGGAGCGGGGCCTCGCGCGGATGGAACGCCAAGAAGTGCTGCTGCTGTCCGACACCGCCCCCGCCGCCGAGCCGGGCGCCAGCGACGAGTGGGAATATGAGCTGGCACCATACGATTCGATCGAATTCAAATACACCATTCCAGAAGGCGCGCGCGTGGCCTTTAGGTGGGAGGGCAGCGCTCCGCTCAACTATGACATGCATTCCCATCCCTTCCAGGGCGGCACCGAGCTGACCGAGAGCTTTTCGGTCAGCGAAGCGCAAGTGATGCAAGGCGTCTATATCGCCCCCTTCACCGGCATCCACGGCTGGTTCTGGCAGAACCGCTCGACGGACACTGTCACCTTGCGGCTGGAGGCGAGCGGCGGAATGACCACGTCGACCTTGTTCACGTCCGGGGGCGAATTTGAACGCCCGCTGGAGGGTGTGGAGAACGCTGTGGAGGGCGCCGCCGCCGGACACGAGATGCAGGCACCGGGTCAGAATGCCGAATGATACAAAATACGACAAAAATTCCGGATAGAGTCAAATTGGAGGCCCTATAGGGCCTTGTTGTCGCGCCTGCCTTGGCGCTAGGTTCGGCAATCTTGCGGACGGTAATCCGGACACGCTTGAGGAACTGAGGGGACTGGGTTGTGAGCAAGCAGGTTTTCATCGCTATCGGTGCGTCCGACCATGCGCGGCGCGGCTTTCGAATGGCCAGGCGGCTGGTGGCGATTTCGGCTCTGGCACTGGCTGCTGCCGCTTGCGCAACCACACCAGGTGCCGATGCCTCGTTGGCGCAGGCTGCCGGCGATCCTGGCCCTTCCCCCGATTATGCGACGTGGGACGCCAGCGGCGGTGGGGCCGACAGCGCGCAATTCTCCTCGCTCACGCAAATCACCCGCGCCAATGTCGCCCAGCTCGAAGTGGCGTGGAGCTATGAAACGGGCGAGGGCCAGTCCCCAACGTTCAACCCCGTCATCGGCGGCGGGCGGATGTATGTGCAAAATGGCCAGGGTAAGCTGGTGGCGCTCGATCCTGCCACCGGACGGGAGCTGTGGGTCAGCAATCTGGAAGGCCGCGTGGGGTCACGCGGGGTGAATTACTGGGAAGGAACCGAGGGTGCGCCATCACGGCTGATGGTGCTCAACAACGGTATCCTGCGAGCAGTCGATGCTGCCACCGGACAGACAATCCCGGGCTTCGGCACCAATGGCGGTGTTGATCTGCGCGATGCCCTACCGCGCGATGTGGCCCTGCCCGGCGCGCCCTTGATGACCAACAATCCGGGGCGGATTTACGGCAATACGATCATCATGTCGCTGCCTGCTGGCGCCTATGACTATGCCTCGGCCCCGGCCAATATCCAGGCCTATGACGTGATTACGGGCGCATTGAAGTGGACCTTCAACACCGTCCCGCGCGAAGGCGAATATGGCTATGACACATGGCCTGCGGGCGAGGATCGCAGCCGGTATGGCGGAGTCCACAACTGGTCGGAAAGCACGGTTGATACCGAGATGGGGATCGTGTTCATCCCCACCGGCACCCCGCGTTATGACTTTTACGGCGGCAACCGCGAGGGCGACAACCTGTTCGGCAATTCGCTGATCGCGCTCGACGCCAATACTGGGGAGCGATTGTGGCACTTCCAGATCGTCCACCACGATCTGTGGGATTTCGATCTGCCCGTCGCCCCCAAGCTGATGACCATCACCCGTGGCGGTCAGCAGGTTCCGATTGTCGTGCAGGTGACCAAGCACGGCTTCGTGTTCGCGTTCGATCGCCGCACGGGAGAGCCGATCTGGCCGGTGGAAGAACGCGCCGTTCCCGCATCAGACATACCGGGCGAACACACCAGCCCCACCCAGCCCTTCCCCAGCTGGCCGCAGCCCTTCATGCGCCAGACCTTCACTGAGGCGGATATCAACCCCCATCTGCCCGAGGCGGATCAGGCAGCCTTGCGTGAGAACCTGCGCAATGTCTGGCGCAATGAAGGCATTTTTACGCCGCCTTCGCTGCGCGGCTCGGTCTCGATGCCGGGGCATAATGGCGGCGCGAATTGGGGCGAAGTGGCGATCGATCCGGCGCGTCAACGGCTCTACGTCGTGTCCCGCGAACTGCCCGTCCTGCTCAAGCTGACGCTGGACGCCCGGCCCGAAGCGCTGGCCGCCATGCCCAATGCGCAGCCCGACAACAT
>CAMDSM010000104.1 GCA_945906905.1 Altererythrobacter xiamenensis
CGATCTTGAAGCCAAGCTCACCGAGTGGGAGAACTTCTACAACTTCAACAGGCCACACGGCGCCTTCAACGGCAAAACACCCTATGAAGCCCTTCGGGAAAGGCTATAATCTCACCCAGTCGATGTCCCGATAGATCGTCAACCTTACATTATCAGCCAAGGGATATCAGGATGAAGGACGGAGTGAAGGCACGCTATACGCTTGAGTTCAAGCGGGAGGCGGTGCGGCTTGTGCATGGCGGTGAGAAGGTATCGGCGATAGCCCGAACGCTGGGCTATGTGAGGGCCATGGCGTTTGAGAAAAACTGGCTTGCCAACCAGCAAAAACAGGCAGCATAAGGAGGCCGCAAAGGGAAGCATTTTACGAGGGCAAGGTCATAGGGCGCATGCTGCTTCCTTGGCAGAGACTTGTAGAACTTTGACTGACAGCACCTCGGCGACGAGAAACATATATCGGAAGGCGATATTGCCCAATCAGACTGATATCTCCTCCGTCCGGATCATCGGCGTAGGCCCCATCATGACCATGCGGGCTTTTGCGTCATGATCCTCCTCGCTCTCGCCATGGCGGCCAGTGCTCCCGAGGCTATCGAAGGGTGGACGGTCGGTCGGCAGGGGAATCCGGCCCGGATCACGGCGTCGCGTAGGCTCGAAAATGGCGCCGAACTGGAATATCAGATTGGCGTCGAAACGGTTCGCTCCTTCGTCATTTCCTTAAGGCTGCCCGTTTGCGGCACCGACCGGGGGTTCGACACGCCGCCGGGCGATGCGGCGGCGCGCCACGATGTCGTTTATGACAAGCTGTTCGAGACGCTGAAGTCGGTCTCCGAAAAGTGCGGGGTAGACCAAGAGACGGGTGACGCCCTCCTGGCCGGCTTCGACGATGCTTATGCGGCAGCCGAGCGCCTGGCGTCGGCGCGCGATGCCGCCGCTCCGGCTGCCCCCACAGCCGACCGCACTCAGGAGGTCGCAGGCTGGAAACTCGCCGACGTCACCGAGATGGGCGAACGTAAACTGCGGATGCGCCGCAGTTTTGGCGAGGGCAATCTCGAATATAGCGTAATGGCTGGTCTCGGCCGGCGGATGGACCTGGGGGTCGGAGGCTGCGGCTCCATCGCGATGCTCGATCTGGCGCAGGCGGAAGCCAGCCGATTGACGGGGGTTAAGGCGGAGCTCCATACTCTGATCAAGGAGTTTCCGCAGCGTTGCAAGCTCGCTCCCTCTGCCCAAACGGGGCTTATCGCCGGTTTCGATCAGGCTTTCGCCGCGATCGAGGATTGGAACCGGCAGAGCCCGGTTCCCGGATATTGACGAAGTTCGACATCTGAGAACACCGGCAATAAAGGGGCCACTCGTCGGCCGGGATCCCCGGATTAAAAAGGGGCCAGTCCTGATAGACCTCTGCCTTTGCGCGGAGGCGGAGGATGAAGAGAGTGGAACTTGATCAGAAAATTCGCCGCGCGGTGATGATCGACGCCGCAGTCCCCCGCTGGGCTGCTCGCCAAAACGTAAACCTCAGATTCTCACATCACCTTGCCTACCGGGATATGGCCAAAAACGTTTGGGTGAGGCCAGCCCGGAAAACCTCGGAAATCTGCCGTTTTCTGGACCTAAACCTTTTGCGACAAGGTTTAGGTGAAAAGAGACAAAAGCCGATCAGAGACCGATTTTGGCCGCCCCAGCAGTCTCCGAGGTTCAGATGGCATAGCCAAAACGGCGCGGAAGCTGGGGATTTTTGCCCTTCAAAGGGCCATCTCATTGTTTCGCATTGAGATGTTGGCGGTGGAAGGGAGTCTGATGGCGAACTCTCTCGTCGCACCACAACGAAATGGGATGTAATCTAAGCGAAATGCTGCGAAATCTCGCAACTCGTGAACGATGATGCACAGTTGAATGACGGCGGAGTGATAATCGAATGGCAATGCCTTGGGAGCACCGCAACCAGATCATTGTGGAATCCTATTCCGCGCGCAAACCAGGCTGCAAATCGGAGGTCAGGCTGCGTCCGATTGCCGGGCAGATGTATCTGCCAGATATGAATGTGCAATGGTCTCGGAAATTGAGGAACGCCCATGCGGTTGGCACCAACTTTCGCATTTGGGTGAAAGAATCTGACATCAAGGGCGGGAATTCCTTCCTGCAATCCCCCTGGCAATGGCCTTACGAGGTGATCGAGCCTGGCGCGTAAACCGGCAGCAGACCATGCTGCCTGCATTCTCGCCCATTGCATAGATGGCTAAATTAGCTAAAACTCTTCGCAGGGCGGGAGATTCGTATGCGCACCTTCACGGCAGCAGAGGCAAAGAACAAATTCGGTGAAATGGTTGACCACGCGCGATCTGCGCCGGTTGCCATTACAAAGTATGATCGGCCAGTGCTGGTCGTCATGGCTATCGAGGAGTTCGAGCGATTACACGCTCTCGACAGTGCCGCTGGCAGGAGCCCGGCTGACGGCGAAAACGCCAGGAGCGCTAAATGAATCCCGTAGAGATTGAAGAAGCCGTATCCGACCTTGCCCTCGAGCCCTTTGACCAGGCCGAGTTCCCTTTCCAGTTCCTGCGAGCCTTCGGCCAGAAGGATACAGCGCTGGCGCGGCTGCTGGCGGGCAACACCAACCAGTCCGATGTGCCTGGAGCGATTCTCCAGCGGGGGAACATCCATATCGCCACCTGCGATCCCGGCGCGGTGGACGAAACACTGGAGGCCCTCCGCGAAAGCCCCAAGACCACATCGCAGAAGGCCAAGTTCATCCTCGCAACTGATGGCGAGGCGTTCCAGGCCGAGGACATGAACGGTGGCGGCACCGTTGCCTGCACCTATGCCGAGTTCCCTGACCATTTTGGCTTCTTTCTCCCGCTCGCCGGGATCACCACGGTCGCGCAGATCCGCGAAAGCTCGTTCGACATCAAGGCGACCGGGCGCCTCAACAAGCTCTATGTTGAGCTGCTGAAGGACAACCCGGACTGGGCCCGCCGTTCGGCAGACATGAACCATTTCATGGCGAGGCTAATCTTCTGCTTCTTTGCCGAGGATACCGACATCTTTTTGGGCGAAGGCCTGTTCAGCAAGACGATTGAGCAGATGAGCGCGCGGGATTCCTCCGACACGCACATCGTTATGGCCGAGATGTTCCGGGCGATGGATACGAAGCCCGAGACCCGCGAGGCGGCTGGCATAAAGCCATTTGCCCGGAAGCTTCCTTATGTGAACGGACAGCTGTTTTCGGGCAGCACGGAATGCCCGCGCTTCAGCAAGATCTCCCGGTCCTACCTTCTGCACATCGGCAGTCTGAACTGGCGGAAAATCAACCCGGACATCTTCGGCTCGATGATTCAGGCAGTCGCCGATGATGAAGAGCGCGGCGCGCTAGGCATGCATTACACCAGCGTGCCGAACATCTTGAAGGTTTTGAACCCGCTGTTCCTTGATGACCTGAGGACCAACCTGGAGGAGGCGGACGACAATGCGCGCAAGCTGCTGAACTTGCGCAACCGCATGGCGAAGATCCGGGTGTTCGACCCGGCCTGCGGTTCGGGCAACTTCCTTGTCATCGCCTACAAGGAAATGCGCAGCATAGAGGCCGAGATTAACCGCCGGCGGCGCGAGCCAGATCGGCGCAGCGACATTCCACTTACCAATTTTCGCGGCATCGAACTGCGGGATTTTCCGGCCGAGATTGCGCGGTTGGCGCTAATCATCGCCGAATATCAATGCGACGTGCTTTATCGCGGCCAGCAGGACGCGCTCGCCGAACTGCTGCCCCTAAACGCGCAAAACTGGATCACCTGCGGCAATGCGCTGCGGCTTGACTGGCTGGGCATTTGCCCACCGACCGGCACGGGCGTGAAGCTGCAAGGCGATGATCTTTTCAACACCCCGCTGGATCAGGCACGGATAGATTTCGACAATGAGGGCGGGGAGACATTCATCTGCGGCAACCCTCCTTATCTCGGGAATAAGCTACAATCCGACGAACAAAAGGATGACCTTCGGGCAGTCTTCGACGGTCGAATCGAGGGATGGAAATCGCTGGATTATGTAGCTGCGTGGCTGATGAAGGCTGCTGATTACGGCCTTCGAACGAACGCCATTGCAGCTTTCGTGACAACAAACTCGCTGTGTCAGGGCCAGCAGGTACCCATCCTGTGGCCCGCAATTTTCAAAACCGGCCATCAAATTGAATTTGCCTATACATCATTCAAGTGGGCAAATCTCGCCAACTACAATGCGGGCGTCATCGTGATTGTAATTGGCATATCCAACAACGGTGCAAGCCGCAAACGCCTCTACTCTCTCGATTCCGACGGAGCGACGCTCGAAAAAGCTTGTTTCAATATAAATCCCTACCTCGCAGATGGGCCGAACCTAGTCGTGGAAGGCAGGCGCGGTCCGCCAAGAGAGTCTGCACCTATGCTATTTGGCAATATGCCGCGCGATGGTGGGCATTTAATTGTTTCAAGCGAGGAAAAGGTTGCTTCTAGTCGTTCCGACACTGTGTTTCAAAGCTATCTAAGGCCATTTTTTGGTTCAGAAGATTTCATTCAAGGTAAAACGCGATATTGCCTTTGGATAGAGCAGAGCCAACATCAGGATTCGTTGCAATCACCTTTGGTCTCTCAACGCTTGGAGGCCGTGCGGGAGATGCGTTCGGAAAGTAAAGCTGGTTCAACACGCGACTTTGCGAAAGCCCCTTATCGGTTTGTTCAAATTCAAGGGACTGCGCGGCAATGCACGATAATAGTTCCGCGCGTGAGTTCTGAGCGCCGTCCCTACCTTCCTGTCGGTCTATTGGATAAGCGCGCCGTCGTCGCCGATAGCGCCTTCGCCCTTTACGACGCGCCACTCTGGAACATGGCAGTGATCGCTTCGCGCCTTCATCTAATTTGGATTGCCGCTGTCTGCGGCAAGCTCAAAACTGACTACCGCTATTCCAACACGATAGGCTGGAACACCTTCCCATCGCCCAAACTGACAGAAAAAAACAAGGCCGATTTGAGTGAGTCAGCAGGTCAAATACTTCTCGCTAGGGAGCACTACTATCCGGCTACCATTGGTGACATGTATGACCCGGACCACTTCCACACCAACTTCCCCTTGTTGCGCGATGCGCATGAACGCAACGACGAGATCATGGAGCGCATCTATGTTGGCAGACGATTCAAAAACGACACTGAACGCCTAGAGAAGCTCTTTGCTTTATATGCTCAGGAGCAAAGGGGCGACATTCTTGGCGAGACCATCTCTGCGGGATTGAGGAGGCGCGGATGAGCGAAGTCAATTTCATTGCCCAGCCATCGGGGCGGACGACTCTGGACGCGATAGAGGCAATCGCCAAAGCGAGCGATTTGACCAAGCTGGATATTGCCGCCGCATATGTGACGTCCAGCGGAACTTACGACCTTCTCAAACGTGTCGATGCTGCTCTGGGCGCAGATTGGGTAGGCGTTAAAAAGCGTTGGATCACCTCGTTTGACTACTGCCGCACGCAGCCGATTGCGTTGGAAACCTTGTTGTCGTTACCAGCATCCTCAGTACGGGTTTACGACGCGGCTTTTTGTCTCGCACACGGCGGAATGCCGAAGGTGCCGTTCCATCCAAAAGCGTTTCTCTTCCGGGGCAAGGATAAGGATTTTGCTTTGGCGGGTTCCGGCAATCTGTCACGGTCTGGACTGTCTAAAGGCATTGAGGTGGGGCTTACAATTGCCGTCGCCCGACAGAATCCAGCGGAGCCGACCTCTGCCGCAGCCATAAACGCTTTGCGCCGCTGGTATAAAGCGGCTTGGGAAATCGCGACCCCATTAGACTCTGACTTACTCAAGCAATACGTCAAACTGTTCGAAAGCGTGCCAAATCTTGCGCATCCGACACCGACGGAAGATGACCTTGCCAGCGGTGAGACTACCAAGGGGGCTCTTACGGGCAAGGACTTGCAGAAGCTGCGGATTTGCTCACATTTTTGGATAGAGGCAGGCAACTTGGGTAAGAATCTTGGTCGAAACCGACCGGGGAATCAGCTTATGATGAAGAGGCTAAGTCGCGTATTTTTCGGAGTTCCGGCTATCGACGTCCCGCAGAACTCTCCGCTAACTCATATGAAAATCTCTTTTGATGGCAATGAAGAATGGCTTTGTTCGCTAACTTTCAGCGATAACGGTATGGACAAACTGACGTTGCCATCACCCGGATTTCCCGGGCCAGTAAAATACGACAATGAAAACCTACTCTTCAAACGGATTGGTTCCGACAGATTCGTTCTGCATCTGGGGACCGCCGGTGAAAAGAGTGCGTGGCTGAAGCGAAGCAAAGCTATCGATGCAGATTTCTCCATGTCTAGCGGAGGGCGGATATGGGGTGTGTTTTGATGGTTGAAAGCCGCTCAGTGAGATTGCAGGTGTTAGAATGACCCCCTTCAAATCCATTCCCGCAGTTTCGTTCCAGACCGCGCGCACGGGCGCATCTGCCAAACCTAACGAAATGGGTATGCGTCAGATGCAGGAACGCGCCTATGCCAAACGCGGCGAGCAATATCTTCTGATCAAATCGCCGCCCGCATCGGGAAAGTCGCGCGCCTTGATGTTTATCGCGCTCGACAAGCTGGCCAATCAGGGGCTAAAACAGGCGATCATAGTCGTCCCCGAAAAGTCGATCGGCGGCAGCTTCGCCGATGAGCCCCTGGCCTCATACGGCTTCTGGGCCGATTGGGTGGTGAAGCCGCAGTGGAACCTGTGCAACGCGCCGGGGCCGGATGAGGAGCGGGTTGATCCTTCCAAGGTCAAGGCCGTGGGCCAGTTCCTCGCCAGTGGCGACAAGGTGCTGGTCTGCACCCATGCCACCTTCCGCTTTGCGGTGGAGCAGTTAGGCGTTGAAGCCTTCGATGATCGCCTGATCGCCGTGGACGAGTTTCACCACGTTTCGGCCAGCCCGGATAACCGCCTGGGCAGCCACCTTGCCGCCTTTATCGCGCGGGACAAGGCCCACATCGTCGCGATGACAGGCAGCTACTTCCGGGGTGATGCCGCCCCGGTGCTGACGCCCGAGGATGAGGGCAAGTTCGAGACCGTCACTTACACCTATTACGAACAGCTCAACGGGTATGATCACCTGAAGGCGCTCAATATCGGCTATTTCTTCTACACCGGCCGCTATCTGGAGGCGATCGAGCATTGCCTCGACCCGAGCCGCAAGACGATCGTCCACATCCCGTCGGTCAATGCGCGCGAGAGCACGAAGGATAAGGTGACCGAGGTCAACGAGATCCTCCACTATCTCGGCAAGTGGACGGGGGCTGATCCGGTGACGGGTTTCGAGCTGGTCGCCCAGCCCGATGGCCGGGTGCTGAAGATCGCGGACCTTGTCGATGACAGCGATCCTGCCCGCCGCGCCAAGGTGCTGGTGGCGCTGAAAGACTCGGCGCACAAGAACGACCGTGACCATATCGACATCATCATTGCGCTGGGCATGGCCAAGGAAGGGTTCGACTGGATCTGGTGCGAACACGCGCTGACGGTCGGCTATCGTTCCAGCCTGACGGAGATCATTCAGATCATCGGCCGTGCGACACGCGATGCACCGGGCAAGGAAGTCGCCACCTTCACCAACCTGATCGCTGAGCCCGATGCCTCGGAAGCGGCCGTGGCCGATGCGATCAACGATACGCTGAAGGCTATCGCCGCCAGCCTGCTGATGGAACAGGTGCTCGCCCCCCGCTTCACCTTCACCCCCAAGAACAAGGGGCCTCTGCCAGACTTCGACTATGGCCCGGACGGCTATCAGGAAGGCAAGACCAACGTCGGCGTTCGGGAGGGAACCGGGCAGCTTCACTTCGAGATCGCCGGGCTGGTCGAGCCCAAGAGCCCGGAGGCCAGCCGGATCGTGCAGGAAGACCTGAACGAGGTGATTGCCTCCTTCGTCCAGACCAAGGCCTTCGCCGAGCGCGGCATGTTCGACGAAGAAACCCCGCCGCAGGAGCTGACCCAGGTGGCCATGGGCAAAATTGTTCGCGATCGGTATCCCGAGCTTTCCGCCGAGGATCAGGAGGCGGTGCGCCAACATGCGATCGCAGCGCTCAACCTCACCCAGAAAGCCAAAGGGCTGGTAATGGCAGCGGTCGGCGATGATGACGGCGAAATCCGCGCCAACACGTCCTTGCTTGATGGGGTGCGCCAGTTCGCCATGGATGTACGCGAGCTCGACATCGACCTCATCGACAGCATCAACCCATGGCAGGCCGCCTATACCGTGCTGGCCAAGGCCATGGACGAAAACACCCTCAAGCAGGTGCAGGCTGCGATTTCTGCCAAACGGACCAAGATCACGCCCGAGGAGGCCAAGGAGCTTGCCGGGCGTGCGGTACGCTTCAAGAAGGAACGGGGGCGCTTGCCTGCAATCACCTCTACCGATGCATGGGAGCAGCGGCTGGCCGAAGGCGCTGCCGCGTTCATGCGCTACAAGGAGGAAGGTCGCTATGAGTGACCTCGACCTTGATGAACTCGCCGGCGAACTAGCGGACTTCGCGCCTGCGAAGAAGAAGCAGGCAACCTATACCTCGCGTGAAGAGCGGATCATTGCCGGGTTCGAGGATATCGAACGCTTCTATGAAGAGCATGAGCGTCTGCCCGTGCATGGCGAGGATCGGGATATCTTCGAACGGATCTATGCAGTGCGGCTGGACCGGCTGCGGGGACTGGAAGAATGCCGGACCTTGCTGGCATCGTTCGACAAGCACGGCCTGCTCGATCGGGTGGAAGCGGCTGGCAGAGATGCAGAAGAGCTCGATCCCGATGATCTGATGGCTGAACTGGCTGGGCTTGGTGAAGGTGATGACATCACCCAGCTCCGCCATGTCCGATCAGCGGAGGAAAAGCGGGCGGCGGAAGAGATCGCCCGTCGCGACAGGTGCGCGGACTTCGCCAAGTTCGAGCTTCTGTTCAAGCAGGTGAAGGACGAACTCGCGAACGGCACACGCGTAACCCGTCCCTTCGAACTGAAGGCCGAAATCCGCCCCGGCGCATACTTCATCGTCTTTGGTCAGATTTGCTACGTTGCCGAGATGGGCGAGATATTCACCAATCCCCAGGGCCGGACCGACGCGCGTTTGCGGGCGATCTTCGACAATGGCACCGAAAGCGGGCTGCTGATGCGGTCCCTCCAGCGCCAGCTTAACGAGGATGATGCGGGCCGCAGGATTACAGACCCGTCACCGGGGCCCTTGTTTGCGGACAAAGCGGAAGACGGGGAGACCGAGACCGGGACGATCTATGTCCTGCGCAGCAAGTCCGATCATCCAGTCGTCGCCGAACACCGCGCGGTCATGCACAAGATCGGCGTGACGAGCGGCACGGTCGAGACCCGGATCGCTGGCGCTGAGAAAAGTTCGACCTACCTGCTCGCCGGCGTTGAAGTGGCTGCGACCTACAAGGTCTACGGCGTGAACTGCCAGAAGCTGGAGAACCTGCTGCACAAGGTGTTTTCGGCGGCACAGATCAACCTGTCGATCCCCGATCGGTTCGGGCACATGGTCAAGCCGCGTGAGTGGTTCCTCGTCCCGCTGAACGTGATCGACGATGCTGTTCAAAGAATCCGGGACCGGTCAATTCTGGAGTATCGATACGATCCGCAGCAAGGGCGGCTCACAAAAGCATGACCGCATTCAGTGAGTTTGGCTGATGGGCATCAACCTCGTCATCGCTGTCACCGATGGTGATTGGTTCGACATGCTGCGCCAACAGCCAAACCTCAATGAGGTCAATTTCTGGGCTCCGTCTGCCGTAAACTTTCGCGCACTACGGCCTGGCGAACTGTTTCTGTTCAAACTGCATGCCCCCCGCAACGTCATCGTCGGTGGCGGCGTATTCACCTATGCGAATGCGCTGCCCTGTTCGCTTGCGTGGGAGGCTTTCGGCGAGGCGAACGGTGCGCACTCGGCGCGGGAGATGCGCGCCCGTATCGCCCGCTATCGCAAGGCTGATCCTTCGGATCGGAGTGACTTTGAAATCGGCTGCCGGATCCTCACGCAGCCATTCTTTTTCGATGAGGCTGACTGGACTTGTAACGGTTTTGTGCCGGTCACCTATCTCATTATGCCACCTTGGCTTCGAATGCGAGGGGGCTGATGCTGCCCAGATATGAATGGCGTCTGCGGGTGTTGTAGAACCCGTTGATGTACTGGAAGATGGCAGCTTCGGTCTGG
>CAMDSM010000105.1 GCA_945906905.1 Altererythrobacter xiamenensis
ATCGGCAACAAGACCTATTCCAGCTGGTCGCTGCGGGGCTGGCTGGCGGCCAAGCAATCGGGCCTGTCGTTCGAGGAATTGACCGTCCATATCGACGGTGATGACTGGCAGGCCTTGAAGCGGGAGCAGGACCAGTTCCAGCCATCAGCAGGCAAGGTGCCGGTGCTGTGGGACGGCGAGGTGGTGGTGTGGGACAGCCTCGCGATCATGGAATATCTGGCCGATAAAGTTGGCCGCGAACGCTTCTGGCCCAAAGGCGATGCGGCCCGCGCCATGGCCCGATCCATGGTGGCCGAAATGCATTCGTCCTATCTGCCGTTCCGCCGCCAGTGTCCGATGAATATCCGGCGCACAATTCCAATCGAACTGAGTGACGACACCCGCCGCGATATCGTCCGCATCCTTGGCCTGTGGGCCGAGGCGCGGGCGCGGTATGGGCAGGGCGGGCCGTTCCTGTTCGGCAGCTTTTGCGCCGCCGATATCTTCTATGCCCCGATTGTCAGCCGCTTTTTGACCTATGGCATCGGCGTGCCGGGCTTCGCGCAGACCTATTGCCAAACAGTGTGGGAGCATCCGTGGATGCAGGAATGGGTATCGGGCGCGATGGGCGAGGAATGGCAGATCGCCCAGTTCGAAGTTGATCCAAAGGTCTGATCAATAAGGCGTGCCGTCCTTGTGGGTATAGCCGCTCTCGCCAAACAGCATGTCGATATCGGAATAGACCCCGCCTGCCTCATCGTCTCCCGCACTGACGGCAAGGAATGTGCAATCGGCGGAACTGCGGTTCTGGATGCAATGGCCGTTGGTTGCCCCTGCTTTCCACAGGCAGATGTCGCCAGGAATCAGCCCAGTTTCTCCCGTATCCTCCACCAGCACCGCCTCGCCGCTCAGCATCACCACCAGCTCGTCCTCGCCGTGGTGCCAGTGGCGCTGCGATGACCATGCGCCCGGCTTCAGGGTGACGTAATTGGCCCCAAGGTGCGCCATGCCCGCCTGCTCGGCGATCCGTTGTTGCCAGCGCCCGTCCATTTCGCGGTTGAACGGCGGGGGATAGCCGGTGGTTCCTTGGGCAGGCACGGCATCAAGATCGACCTTGGGCATGGGCTGCGCTCCTCGCTTGTTTCCGCGCAGCTTAACCAATATGCCGCAGGGCACAACCGAAGGATCATCGATGCCAGACCCGGTCACCCTGACCAAGCAACTGATCGCCTGCGACAGCGTGACACCCGCCACCGGCGCGGTTTTCGATTGCCTTGAAGCGATGCTGGCGCCGCATGGCTTCACCGTCCACCGCTGGATCGAGGGCAAGGATGCAGCGGCGGCCAATGAAGGTCCGGTCGAGAACCTGCTGGCCTTGCGCCACGGCCCGCCCGGCAGCCGCCACTTCGCCTTTGCCGGACACCTCGATGTGGTCCCGGCGGGCGAGGGCTGGCACTCGGGCGCGTTCGAGCCTGAGGTGCGCGGGAACCTGCTCTATGGGCGCGGCGCGGTCGACATGAAGGGCGCGATTGCCTGCATGGTCGCGGCCTTGGCCGATATTCCTGCCGATGCTGGCACGATCAGCCTGATCATCACCGGCGATGAAGAGGGCGAGGCGCAATACGGCACGCGCGCGCTCATCACCCGTATGGCCGAGCTGGGCGAACAGCCCGATCTGATCCTGGTGGGCGAGCCGACCAGCGTCCACCGCTTGGGCGATATGATGAAGATCGGGAGGCGCGGATCGATCAACGCCTGGTTCGTGGTCGAGGGGCGCGAGGGCCATGTCGCCTATCCGCATCTGGCCGATAACCCCATGCCGCGGCTTGTGGCGCTGCTGGCCGAACTGGACGCCATGGTGCTCGATGAGGGGACCGACTGGTTCCAACCGAGTAACCTTGAAATCACCGATATTTCGGTGGGCAACAAGGCCACCAATGTCATCCCGGCGCGGGCCACAGGGCGCATTTCGGTGCGCTTCAACGATCTGCATTCGGGCGCTGGGCTGGTCGCGCGGCTGGAGGAGATTGCCGCCCGCCACGGCGCGCTGGCCCGGCCGGTGATCTATGGCGAGCCGTTCTTGACCCCGCCGGGCGATTTCTCCGCGTTGATTGCAGCGGCGGTGGAGGCGGAAACGGGCGTTCGCCCCGAACCCTCTACCAGCGGCGGCACGTCGGACGCGCGCTTTCTCAAGGATGTCGCCCCGGTGATCGAATTTGGCCTGTGCAACGCCACCATGCACAAGCGGGATGAGGCCGTGGCGGTGGAGGATCTGGCGGTGCTGACGCGGATCTATCGGCGGATCGCGCTCGCCGTCTTAAAGGGAGATGGGCAATGACCGAGGCCGCACCAGCAACGCACAACCGCCTGCAATGGCGCATCCTGATCGGCTTCGTCGCTGGCCTCGCTGCAGGCCTGCTCACCTACACGCTCGCCCCCGGTGCGCCGTGGGTGGAAACCGTGGTCACCTATGTCACAGGCCCGATCGGCCAGATATTCCTGCGCCTGTTGTTCATGCTGGTGATCCCGCTGCTGTTCTCGGCCTTGGTGGTCGGCATCGCCGATATGGGCGAGCTGAAGTCATTGAAAGCCATCGGCCTCAAGACGCTTGGCTATACCGTTGCGGTATCGGCGATTGCGGTGGCGATATCGCTGGCGGTAGTGAATGTGATCCGCCCGGGCGACGGCGTCGATCCCGCAGTCGCCGCCGATATGCTGGCCGCTGGCGGCGAGGGCGCGGCGGGGATTGTTGCCGCTTCGGCCAATACCGAGGCGGGCGTGGGTCTGCTGGTCAATATCGTGCCGAACAATATCATCGCGGCCATGTCGGCAAATGACATTCTGGCGGTGATGTTCTTCGCGCTGTTCTTCGGCATTGGCCTGCTGCTGGTGCAGACCCCGCGCACGGCCGTTCTGAAAGACGCGATCGAGGGCGTGTTCGATGTGGCGATGCGGCTGATCGGGCTGGTCATCCAGCTCGCGCCGATTGCGATCTTCTGCTTCATGTTCAACCTTTCCGCCCAGTTCGGTTGGGACTTGCTGGTGCGGCTGGCGGCCTATGTCGCGGTGGTGCTGCTGGCACTGGCCTTGCAGATGTTTGGCGTGTTCCCGCTGCTGCTGAAATTCGGCGCCAACAAGAGTCCGCTCGCCTTCTTCCGCCAGACGCGTGAGGCTAGCGTGATGGCCTTTTCCACCGCCAGCTCCAATGCCACCCTGCCCACGGCCTTGCGCGTGGCCGAGCACGAGCTGAAACTGCCACCGCGTATTTCCCGCTTCGTCCTCACCATTGGCGCCACCGCCAACCAGAACGGCACGGCGATGTTTGAAGGGGTGACGGTACTGTTCCTCGCCCAGTTCTTCGGCGTGGACCTGAGCCTGGCCCAGCAAGGCTTCGTGATGCTGGTGTGCATCCTGGCCGGGATCGGCACGGCGGGCGTGCCGGGCGGATCGTTGCCGGTGGTGGCGCTGATCCTGTCAGGCGTGGGCGTGCCGCCTGAGGGGATCGGCCTGATCCTTGGGGTCGACCGGTTCCTGGATATGTGCCGCACTACGTTGAACGTGGTGGGCGATCTGGTGGCGGCGCAGGTTATTTCGGCGCGGAGTGGGGATGTGGCGGCTTCGGCCTGAAGCTGCACAAGTCCGCCACCGGGCAGCGCCAGCATTCAGGCGTCCGCGCCTTGCAGATATAGCGCCCGTGCAGGATCAACCAGTGATGCGCGCCGAGCCGGAACGGCTGCGGCACGAGTTTTTCCAGCTTGGCCTCGACCGCCTCGGGCGTCTTGCCTTTGGCCAGCCCCGTGCGATTGCCGAGCCGGAAGATGTGCGTATCAACCGCAAAGGTTTCCTGCCCAAACCAGCAATTGAGCACGACATTGGCCGTCTTGCGGCCCACACCGGGCAGCTCGACCAGCTCCTCGCGGGTGGCGGGAACCTGCCCGCCGTGATGATCGACCAACAGCCGCGCCATGGCGATCACGTTCTTGGCCTTGGAATTGAACAGACCAATGGTCTTGATATGCTCCTTCAGCCCAAGCTCCCCCAGATCGAGCATCTGCTGCGGCGTTTCCACATGCGCAAACAAGGCGCGGGTGGCCTTGTTCACCCCCACATCAGTCGCCTGTGCCGACAGGGTGACGGCCACCAGCAACTGGTAGCAATTGCCGAATTGCAGCTCGGTTTCCGGCGCGGGGTTTAGGTCGGCAAGGCGGCGGAAGAATTCGAAGATTTGGGCTCGGGTCATCTTGCGGTGGTCACAACCCCAGCACATCCTGCATCGCATAGCGCCCCGGCGCGCGCCCGATCAGCCAGCTCGCCGCCTTCACCGCGCCGCTGGCGAAGATCATGCGGTTTTCGGCTGTGTGGGACAGGGTGATGCGTTCTTGTTCACCGGCAAAGATCACGCTGTGGTCGCCCGCCACTGTTCCGCCGCGCAAGCTGGCAAAGCCGATTGCGCCGAGGCCGCGCGCGCCAGTGTGGCCATCTCGTCCGGCTTCCGTATGCGCAGTAAGATCAATCCCGCGTCCCTTCGCCGCCGCCTCGCCCAGCAGGATTGCAGTGCCCGATGGCGCATCGACTTTCATCCGGTGGTGCATTTCGACGATCTCGATATCCCAGTCCGGTCCCAACCGCGCTGCCGCCTCGGCCACCAGATGGGCCAGCAGGGTGACGCCCAATGATGTATTGCCCGTTTGCAGCACGGCCACAGCCTGCGCCGCAGAATCGATGGCGACATGATGCTCCTCGCCAAGGCCAGTGGTGCCGATCAGGATGGGAATGCCCGCACCGATTGCCGCGTGGAGGTTGTTCTGCAAGGCGCCGGGGGCCGAGAAATCGACCAGCGCATCGCTGGCATCGGCCAACCGTGAGACATCCTCGCCTTTGTCCACCCCGCCGGCCACCACATGCCCGGCGGCCACAATCGCCTCACGCAGGGCCTGCCCCATGCGCCCGTCGCTGCCAATAATTCCGAAACTGGCCATTGAACTTTGTCCTCCGTTGAGGCTTCATGGGGGCGATGGACGATATCCGCAACATCGTGGTGCTAACCGGGGCGGGCATAAGCGCCGAATCGGGCCTGCGCACCTTCCGCGCCGACGATGGGCTGTGGGAGGATCACCCGGTGGAGCAGGTCGCCACGCCCGCCGGGTTCCGCTGCGACCCCGATCTGGTGCAGCGCTTCTATGACCAACGGCGCGTGGATGTGCGGGCCGCCAACCCCAACGCCGCGCATCTGGCTTTGGGCGAGCTTTACGCGCGTTGGAAGGACGAGCTGCTGATCGTCACCCAGAACATCGACGACCTGCACGAACGCGGCGGAGCGGCGCGCGTGCTGCATATGCATGGCGAGGCGTTGAGCGCGTGGTGCACCACTTGCGACGCGCGCCATCGCTGGTTCGGGACGCTGCGGGATCGTCCGCCGTGCCCGGTCTGCGGACAGGCGAGCTTGCGGCCCGACATCGTGTGGTTCGGCGAAATGCCCTATCGCATGGGCGAGATTTACGCCGCGATTGGCCGGGCGGATTTGTTTGTGAGCATCGGCACCAGCGGCGCGGTCTATCCGGCGGCGGGCTTTGTCGAGGAAGCGCGGCGGGTGGGCGCGCGGACGCTGGAACTCAATCTGGAACGCAGTTTGGGCAGCAACCAGTTTGACGAGACGCGGCTGGGCATGGCGAGCACGCTGGTGCCGGACTGGGTGGGGGAGATTCTGGCAAGCCAAGCCTTGCGATTGTGACCCCTTCGGCGCACGGAGCATCGGTTCGCCGCATGGTGCGCTCGCACCGCCCGCTTAATTGACGCCGTAACCACAAGTGTTCATGCGCCAGCAAGGCTCGTCTGAACAGGCGTGATGAATAGGCCGCTGGACGCACGTTTGCGTGAGGTCGGCCGATGTAATTTGAAGGAGTAACGCAATGCGTCGGATTTCCCCAAGGCTACCACTTCTCTGCCTGTCCGCCATCGTGGCCCTGACTGCATCCGGGCCCGCCTCCGCGCAGGAGCTGGAAGCGACCGGGGGCGATAACCGGATTACCGTGACGGGATCGCTGCCAACTGATCTTACCGGCCTGCCTGCCGGGCCAGAACTCGAGGGCTTCATTGCGGCGCGCCGAGGGGACCAGATGCAGGTCACCAATGCCATGGGCACCAGCACAATGGTGCGCATCGCGGCGGCCACCGAAATCCGCTCGCGCGGCGGCTTTCTTGGGGTCAGCCGCACCCAGCTGGGCGCGGATTCGCTGCTGAATGGTCTGCCGGTGACGGTGCAGACGGTGGTCTGGGGCGATGGTCTGGTGGCCAGCCGCGTCCGCTTCAGGGATGACGATCTGGAAACCGCGGCCATGATCCGTGGCGCCACGGCCCAACGCTTTGCCGAACATGATGAGGCGATCGAGGAAAATACTGCCGCCACCGAGGCCCTGCGTGGGCGCGTGGGCGATATCGACCAATACAATATCCGCGGCACCACCAATGTCTATTTCGACACCGGCCGCTGGACGCTGGCAGCTGGCGCGGAGGCCGAACTTTGCGCTGCGGTGACGCAGGCCAACGCCCTGCCCAACGCCCTGCTGCTGGTTGTCGGCTACACCGATTCGGTGGGCGATCAGGACTTCAACCAGACGCTGAGCGAGCGCCGCGCGGGCCGCGTGGTCAATACCCTGCAACAGCAATGCCGCTGGGCCCCCTATCGCATGCTGACCCCCACCGGCATGGCCGAAAGCGACCCGCTGGCGAACAATGAAACGCCGCAAGGCCGGGCGCAGAACCGCCGGGTTTCGGTGCATATTCTGGTCAGCAAGGCGACTGAGGGGTTGTGAGGGGCGCGTGAGACTAGTCAGCCACAAGCCCGGCAGGCCGGATCCTTGGCAATCCGCAATGTCCGCATCCCCGGCTTGAGCCCGTCGAGCAGGTGCAGTTGGCCCCACTGCGGATCGCCCATGCTGCCGACGAGAATCCGCACCGCCTGCATCGCGGCGAAAGTCGCGGTCCAGCCGGCCATTGCGCCCAGCATCCCGTCATCGGCGCAAGTGTCGCAGTCGTCGGCGTTAAACGCATCGCCGACGTAGCAGCGGTAGCACGGGCTGGTTACCAGATGCCCGGCAAAGGCCCCGACCTGGCCCTGAAAGCGGCCCACGGCGGCGGACAACAGCGGCACCCGCTCGGCCACGCAGGCGTCGGACACGGCGAGGCGGGTGGCGAAGTTGTCGGTGCCGTCGAGCACCAGGCTGACGCCTTCGACCATGGCAGGCGCGCTTGTCGTGGTGATGCGGGTGTCGGAGATGGTCACTTCCAGCGCGCGGTCAAAATTGGCCACCCAGCGGCTGGCGGCGACCGCCTTGCCGTGGCCGATATCACGCTCTGTATAGATCGTCTGGCGTTGCAGGTTGCTGGCATCGACCACGTCATCATCGACCAGTGTCAGCCGTCCGATCCCGGCAGCGGCGAGATATTGCAGCGCCGGTGCGCCAATCCCGCCCAGGCCCAGCAGCAGCACATGCGCTTGCCCCAGCGCCACCTGCCCCGCGCCGCCCAGTTCGGGCAGCACGATGTGGCGGGCGAAACGGTCGAGGCGTTCGGGGGAAAGTGTGGCTGGCGAAAGTGTGGCTGGGGGCAGGGTCATGCAGGCGACCCTAGGGGCAGGCCGAAGCGCAGAAAAGTGGCTTCGCGCTTTTGCGTGAAAAATGCCCTTCGCACTTTCCTACAGGCCGCCGAGGGAGGCAAGTTGACGCAATGCCTAGCCCCGACACCCAAGACCCGGCATTTTTGCGCCCGATCCCAGAAAGTGTCACCCACCCCAATTCGGAACCAAGCTACTGGATTAAAGCCAAAAAACGCGCAAAAAACAGGGTGACAGTGTGTCACCCACTGTCACCCTGTTTTTGCGCAAAAGTCAGCTCTCCAGCTGCCGCAGGAGCGAGCGGACATCGCCGTCCATATCGGCGTCACGCTTGCGCAGGTCTTCGATCAGGCGGACCGCGTGGATCACGGTCGAATGATCGCGCCCGCCGAACTTGCGGCCGATTTCGGGGTAGCTCCGCGGCGTCAGCACCTTGGCCAGATACATTGCCACCTGGCGCGGGCGCACCACCGCGCGGGCGCGGCGTTTGCTGCTCATTTCAGAGCGGTCGATGCGGTAAAACTGGCAGACGGTGCGCTGGATCTCGTCGATGGTGATGCGGCGGCGGTTGGCCGAAAGGATATCGGTCAGCTGCTCCTCGGCCAGCGAAAGCGACACTTCCTGTCCGGTCAGCTGGGCAAAAGCGATCAGCTTGTTGAGGCCGCCGACCAGCTCGCGGACATTGCGGTTGATGGTCCGGGCGAGGAACTCGATCACGTCGGCGGGCACTTGCAGCGGGGCAAAGCGGGTCAGCTTGCTGTCGAGGATCTGGCGCCGCAATTCGATATCGGCGGGCTGGATATCGGCCACAAGGCCCATCGAAAGGCGGCTGAGCAGGCGCGGTTCCACCCCGTCCAATGCCTGCGGGGCGCGGTCAGCGGCGAACACCAGCCGCTTGCCCTCGGCCAGCAGCGCGTCAATCGTATAGAGCAGTTCCTCTTGTGCCGAGGCCTTGCCGATGATGAACTGGATATCGTCGACCAGCAGCAGATCGAAACCGCGCAGCCGCGACTTGAATTCCATCATCTCGTTCGATTTCAGCGCCTGGACGAATTCGACCATGAAGCGTTCGGCGCTGCAATAGAAAATGCGCGCGCGCGGGTGGGCGGCCAGATAGTCATGGCCGATGGCATGCAAAAGGTGCGTCTTGCCCTGGCCCGTGGCGGCTTTCAGGTAGAGCGGGCTGAACTGCGGTTTCTCGGCCTTGGCCATGCGCTCGGCGGCGTTCTTGGCCAGCACGTTGGTGGTGCCGGTGACGAAAGCGGCAAAGGTCAGGCTGGCATCGAGGCCGACGCTGGAGGTGAAGCCATCGTCGCCGATCGATTCCATCGCCAGCGTGGCATCATTGGCCGCGCGATGGCCAAAGCCATCCTCGCCGCGCAGATCGATATCGGCCAGCTTGCGACGGCCGGGGTGAACCTTGATCGAGACGTGGCGCACTTCGCTGCGGGCGATCTTCCACGCCAAGGACAGGCGGTCATGGAAGCGGTCGTTGACCCAGTTGGCGGAAAAGTCGGTCGGCAGGAACAGCTCCAGCGTGCCGGTGTCCTTGTTGAAACTGCCCATCTGGATCGGACGGATCCATTGCGTGAACAGCTGATGGCCCAGGTCTTTCTTGAGGCCCTGGCTGATGTCAGACCAGTCTGCGGCCAGATCCAGGGCTTCGAGTTCTTCCATCTTCACCACTGCCTCATCACGATTTCCCGAACTTTGGCCAGAATTTTGGCCCGAACTTGCCCCCGAACCAGATTGCCCGGCATGCGGTCCCACACGAATCATTTGTTTTTTCCCGTCCCCAAAGGCCTTGCCGCGAAAGGCCCTGCCGTATTTTGTGGCGCTGTTTATTGTCGCGCCGATTTCTAGCAGTGCGGCCTTTTTGCCCTGCCGTTTTTGCCGCACTGATGATCGGGCCGAGAAACAAAGCTCCCCCAACCGGAGCACCACAAAACGGCGGTCCGGCTTCTCGATTCGATTGCGGTTTTGTTGTTGGCCAGGGGCGATTGCTCCTGATCATCTGTCCGTTATGAGCAAGCCGCCGAAAGGGGCAAGAGGCATGGTGTAAAAAAACCTAAATATAGGGAGTTGACTCGGCTCTATCCCGCAGGCTTGCGTTCAAATATATGAAATTGAACGATAGTTTTGTGACAGTCTCGCGAATCGTGAGAATACCTACACTTGCTGCACTGCGATGAGGAATTGTGCTGCAGATGCGAAAAAGGCCGGAGGATAAACCCCCGGCCCGTTTCGTAAATTCGTTCCGATTTCGTTCCGTTCCAGACCAGCGATAATGCGCGAATCGGTCTGGATCAGCGAATCAGTGAGTGAAGAATCAGAGAGCAGCGACTCGCTTGGACAGGCGGCTCATCTTGCGGGCCACCGTGTTCTTGTGCAGCACGCCTTTGGACACGCCGCGCGCCATTTCGGGCTGGGCGGCCTTGAGGGCCACGGCAGCGGCGTCCTTGTCACCTTCGGCGCAGGCCACTTCGACCCGCTTGACGAAGGTGCGGATGCGGCTGATGCGGGCACCGTTGATTTCGGCGCGCTTCTCATTGCGACGGATGCGCTTCTTGGCTTGCGGCGT